>CAMNGW010000400.1 GCA_946538615.1 uncultured Clostridia bacterium | reverse complement strand
CAGATCTTCCTCCGGAAGCAGCGCGTCAAGTCCTCTGCCCAGTCCATGCGTTTTCTTCGGCATACTCTCTCCCCCGTCCCTTGTTATGATTTCCTGACCCTGATGCCGTTGCGCTTGAGAACTTCCTCCCCAAGGGCCCTGTAAGCCAGGGCACCGGCAGAGCGCGGATCATAGATATGAATCGGCTCCCCGTGGCTGGGTGCTTCCCCCAGACGCACAGAGCGCGGTATTGTGGTAGCATAAACCTGCTTTTTAAAATGTTTTTTGACCTGATCAACCACCTGAAGGCCAAGGTTCGTCCTCCCGTCAAGCATGGTCAGAAGAACGCCTTCTATCTCAAGATGCGTATTGATCGAGCGCCGGACCCTGGAAATCGTGCTCATCAGGCTCGTCACGCCCTCAAGGGCATAATATTCGCATTGGATCGGGATCAGTACCGAGTCGGCTGCAGCTAACGCATTGAGCGTGAGAAGACCCAGGGACGGCGGGCAGTCAATCAGGATAAAATCATAATCGGCTTTCACTGGTTCCAGGACCTGTCTGAGCTGATATTCCCGGTCTTCTTCGTCCACAAGTTCAAGTTCTGCTCCGGCCAGACGGATGTCGCTCGGCGCTACACTCAGGCGCTTATAGTCCGTCTTTTCAATCACATCAGCCAGGTTCCCCTGACCCATGATGACTTCATAAATGCTCTGTTTGCCCGCTTCCAGGCCGAGTCCGGAGGTCGCATTGCCCTGTGGATCAAGGTCTATCATCAGTGTCTTTTGACCCATGTCCGCCAGAATTGCTGACAGGTTGACCGATGTCGTGGTCTTCCCGACACCGCCCTTCTGGTTGGTAATCGCAATCGTCTTTGCCATGCCTTGCCTCCTTGATTGCAGTGCGCACGTATACAGCCTGTTATTATATCCAAATCCGTTGCCTTGTAAAGTAGAACACAACAAGTCCTTCAATGACTGGGCAGAAGAAATCAGGCAATGAAAAAGAGGGGCCGCAGCGGCTCCTCTTTCAGCTCACCTGGGCCAGCAGGCCAAAGGTCAGGTAGATGCCAAGAATCAGGAACAGGCACCAGAGAATAAACTGGTGGGCATAGACCAGCCCGAGGATTTCCCGCAGATAGGCATTGGGATAATAGTACCATTTGGTCCGGCTGCCCATGCCCTCTGCGTCAAAATCGCTCCGTGTGGCAAGGAGCATGGCCCGGAACACATGGTAGCCGGTTGTCGAAAATGCAGCTTTTGCACCCGGCATGATGCTCTCCAGGAGGCGCTTTGAGTACGCCATATTCTGCAGGGTGTTGCGGCTCTTGTTTTCCTCAAAAATCCATTTCTCCGGAACGCCTTTCTCCTGCAGGTACAGCGACATGGCATGTGCCTCCGAAGTCACTTCCCCTTTTCCCTGCCCGCCTGATGGCATGAAATAGGCATGTCTTCCCGTCTGGATGTACTGTTCTTTTTCAAAAGCAAGCGCCCTGTCGACCCGTCCCTGGAGCAGAGGTGTCAGCGTCCCGTTTTTCCGCAGCTGACAACCAAGGATCACAATGCAGTCCTTTCCGAAAGCCGGCTTGTGCCCTGCGGCCCTCACCCCGCAAAAAGCCAGTGCGAGGAGCACGCACTCAAAATACACAATGGTATAATCGACGATCGTCTGTAAAATCACAATCAGGACGGAAGTGCTCTGGGCAGCGAGCAGGAGATGGAGCAGATAGGCAGACGTCCAAAGCAGCCCCAGGGCGATCCCCAGCATGTTTCGCCGTGAAACGCCTTCCTTATGAAGCAGCCAGATGTTGCTGATAAAGAGCCATATGGCCAGGCCCGCCATGAGAGGGGCTGTGTATTCCGTAAAGCGCGTACCCAGGGTATGAATAGTCGCAAAAAATCCTGACAGCGACCTGTCCCCGCTGCCGATCACAGCGCTCAATAGAATAAACGACTGGAAACACAGCATGATACTCATCGTGTCCGCAGCAGCCATGGCATAGCTGAAAACTTTCTTGATGTGGGCCTCAATCGAAGTATAGAGGCTGACAGCGGTGATGGCAAAAAACATGACTGTGACAGAAAATATAATCGCCCTGTCGCCCGCAAACTGACCGGGGCCAAGGGAGATCCTCAGGTCCTCACTGACGTGGACCGGTATCTCCCGGACATTTTCACGGTCTCCTGAGGGATAATAGGCCCGGACTGTTGCATTGCCCGGTCTTCTGGCTCGCAGGACCATTTCATGGTGCCGGTATCCCTCCACGTCCGCAACCCTCTCGTCCGAGATTTCGTAGCGCACCGGTTCCCGGTCCATCACAACCGGATAGGTTCTCAGCTCCTGAATGTAAATGACGGTTCCCATCAGCAGGAGCAGTCCCAGGATGATAAGGGAGAGAACCCGTTTCCTTACCTGCCAGTGGAAACTGTAAAGTCTGAAGTTCATTCTCTCCCCCTTCCGGAGCTGACCCGCTCCCTGTTCATTGTCGGCTGACTTGCCGTGAATTATACGGGTGTGAATACTTTACATTGGTATTTACAACAGGCACTATAACATGATATCC
>CAMNGW010000399.1 GCA_946538615.1 uncultured Clostridia bacterium | reverse complement strand
ACTGCGGACAGAAGTTCCCCGTGTTCCCTGTCTGCCCGCATGACGGGCAGGTCCATTCAAGGCTCGGCTTTTCTGCTCCGCACTGCGGACAGAAGTTCCCCGTGTTCCCTGTCTGCCCGCATGACGGGCAGGTCCAGGCATCCTCTGCCAGTGCCGGAAAACAGCTGCACAGCAGCACCATCAGGCACAGCGCAGAAAGGACTGTTCTTATTGTGCGGTACGTTCCATTCATTCTTCCCGTCCTCCTCTGTCAGTTTGTATACACAAAAAGAATCCTGTGTCAGTTCTTTCTCAAGGCTGTGTGACACCCCATTCACTTTTGTGTATTGTCCTGTCATTCATCATAACATGCCTGCTGTTCAAATACAAGTGGTCAGAATGCTTTCAAAAAGCAAACATATCACGCTTTGCTGCAGACCATGCTCACTGCTTCTTTCCAGCCGCGGTACTTCTCATCCCTGCGTGCTTCAGCCATCTGAGGGACATAGGATGTACGCTGTATGGATGAAAAAACATCTGCAGAAAGGATGCCGGCTGTGATCCCCGCCATGTACCCTGCGCCAATCGCGCTGAGCTCTTCCGACTGCGGCACCTCAAGGTCCGCGCCAAGAAGATCGGCCTGCATCTGCATGAGGTATGCGTTCCTCGTCGGTCCCCCATCGACCCGCAGAACAGGCAGATGGATGCCCGTGTCCTTCTCCATGGCAAAAACGATGTCCGCAATCTGATAGGCAATGCAGTCAAGCGCCGCACGGACAATCTCCGCTTTTCCTGTGAGCCTTGTCATCCCGCACAGCACGGCTTTTGCCCCGCTCTCCCAGTACGGCGCCCCAAGGCCCGTAAAAGCCGGCACAAGGTACGTGGTGTCGGCCGGGTTCGCCCCCATGGCAAGCTCCTGTGTCTGGGCAGCGGATTCAATCAGCCCGACCTGGTCCTTGAGCCATGAGATGACTGCGCCGGTGTAATTGAGATTCCCTTCCATGACATACGAAACCCTGCCCTGCCATTTCCAGGCAAGGGAAGTGACGAGCCCCTGCGTACTTTCTGTAAACGTGTCCCCGGTATGCATCATCACCGAAGATCCCGTGCCATATGTGGCTTTGGCCATTCCCCGTGTCAGGCACCCCTGTCCAAAGAGGGCCGCGTGCGAGTCTCCGAGCATGGCACACACAGGAACAGGCACTGGAAAGAGCCCTTCGAGGGTCGTTTTCCCAAAAACAGCGTCTGAATCGGTGATTTCGGGGAGCGTCCCGGCATCGATCCCAAAAGCGCCGCAGATTTCCCTGTCCCACCCCAGGGTGTGAAGGTTCATCAGCTGCGTCCTTGAGGCATTGGAATAATCCGTCTTAAAAGCTTTCCCGCCCGTCATGCGGTAGAGAAGATAGGCATCCACCGTACCAAGGTGCAGATGACTGCCCAGTTCCCTGGCCGCGGGCACGTTCCTGAGGATCCAGGCGTACTTGGCCGCCGGAAAATACGGCGAAAGGGGGATGCCTGTAGCTGCCCTCACCAGATCGCCTATCCCGCTTTTTTCTCTTTCACGGCAGATGTCCGTGGCCCTGGCGCACTGCCAGACTATGGCCGGACAGATGCTCCGGCCCGAAGGGTCCCACGCCACGCTCGTCTCCCTCTGGTTGCTGATTCCGATGCACGCCACGTCCCCAGGCCGGATCCCGGCCTTCTCTGTCACCTGACGGGCCGTTTTCACCAGGTTGTCATAGATTTCTTCAGGATCATGGGAGACCCAGCCCGCTCCGTTGATGATCTGCCTGTGCGGAAGGTCCGAGCGCGCCACCACGCTGCCCCGCTCATCCAGTAGGAGGCTTTTTGTCCCCTGCGTGGACTGGTCAAAAGCTAAAATGTATCTCTTCATGGTTCCAGCGCCTTTCCGGCTGAAGCCGCAATTCCTCCGGCATCAAGGCCATAGTAAGCAAACACTTCCGCTGAGGTCCCGGTGATCACCGGTGCATCCGGCAGGGCCAGCACGTGCACTGGCTTTGGGCAGGACCCGCACAGGCACTGGCACACCATGGACCCCAGTCCTCCGTACGGGGCATGCTCCTCCACCGTCAGGACCGTGCGTGTCTTTGCCGCTTCACGCAGAAGCGTTTCCCGGTCAAGTGGCTTGATACAGTACATATCCAGCACCGTGCCATGGATGCCCCTCTGGGCAAGAAGCTTGAGCGCGGCTACCGCGGGCCCTGTCATTTCCCCGCATGCGACGATCAGCACGTCCTGGCCGTCCCCGATTTTTGTGGCCCGGTCCATGACAAAAGGACAGTCCTGCGCGCTGTACACATCCTCCACCGGATTCCGGCCCAGCCTGATGTACGCGGTCTTGTCATCTTCAAGAAGGGCCTCAAAAAGCTTTCCCGTCTGGAACCTGTCACTGGGGAGATATACGCGCATCCCTGGGATCGCAGAAAAAGCGGCTATATCCTGCGCGCTGTGGTGCGTCATGCCCAGCGCGCCGTAGCTCACCCCGCCGGAGATGCCCACAAGCTTGACATTCGTGCGCGAATAGGCGCGGTCCACCTTGCACTGTTCATAGGAGCGG
>CAMNGW010000398.1 GCA_946538615.1 uncultured Clostridia bacterium | reverse complement strand
TGGCAGTAGCATGCAGCATTTTATCATACAGATACATACCTGATTGTTTTATACACTGTACATACTTATTTGTCAATCCATGAAGAAGGCCGGACTTCGAAAACAATAAGGGTTGAAGATTTGAATCTGGGCACCTGCCATGAGCCTTTTTTGTGGAAATGCCCTGTGGTGTGCCATGGCTATGGGAAATGATGCAGTGCTCATGCAGGGAAAAAGGATTTTACAGCTTCCGATGTTTAGGTTATACTTTGCTGCAGACTGGGTCATATGCGTTTGAAGATAAAGAAATGGAGGAAGAAGTGACATGATGCAAAATGCGGTGTCAGAGCTGAACTTTATAACGACTGAGGTCCCGATTCAACTGCCTGTTCTGAAAAAACACTTTAAGCTTGATTCTACGGATGTATCGCATGCGCTTCTTACGGTGACGGGTCTCGGTCTTTACCGGGTATTTATCAATGGAAAACGTGCAGGGAAAGATTATCTGACGCCGGGGTTCAATGATTATGATGCCTATGTGCGCTATCAGACCTATGACATTACGGACCTTCTTATGGAAGAGAACGTGATGGAGATTTATCTTGGAGACGGATGGTACCGGGGCCGGATCGGGCTTGGACCGAACAGCCGGGCCAGATGGGGAACCGAACTTATGGCAGGAGCCAGAATGGAAATCCATTTTGCAGCCGGCGAAGACCAGATTGTTGAGACCGATGAGACATGGGAAGCCTACCGGTCACCCGTGTATTTCTCAGATATCTATGATGGTGAAGCCCGTGACGATACGATAGCCTGCGGCGATCCGGTCAGGTGCAGGAACGTGGAAGCACCGTGGAAGCTGACTGCCCAGTTTTCCCCGGCTGTACGTGTCCAGGCAGAACTGAAACCCGAACTGATCCTTACAAGCGCCGGGGAGAAGGTCCTGGATTTTGGGCAAAACATGGCGGGCATCGTGCGCTTTATCTGCCGTGAAAAGAGCGGAACACGGATCCATCTGCAGTTTGGCGAAGTGCTTCAGAATGGCTGCTTTTATCGTGACAATCTGCGCTCTGCCAAGGCGGAATATTTTTACACCTCGGATGGAGAAACGAAAGAAGTTGAACCATTCTTTACTTTTTACGGTTTCAGGTACGTGAAGGTTGAGGGGATAGAGAACCCTGATCCCTCGGACTTTACAGCGCTTGCCCTTTCTTCTGACCTTCCGCATACCCTTGAAGCAGAGACGGGACATGCGGGCCTCAACCAGCTTATGCATAACAGCCTTTGGGGCCAGATGAGCAATTTTGTGGATGTTCCCACGGACTGTCCGCAGAGAGATGAGCGGCTCGGATGGACCGCGGATACACAGGTTTTTGTCAATACGGCATGTTATCAGATGGATTGCAAAGCGTTTTACCGCAAATACATGAGGGACCTTCGCGAGGACCAGGTACGGTACTGCCAGGGGGACATTCCCCCCTATTCGCCTTGCCTGAAGTATGACGATATGCACGGCGGGGCTGTCTGGGCGGATGCCGGGACAATTGTACCGTGGAACGTATATATGTTCTATGGGGATGAGGCACTTCTCAGGGAAAACTGGCCCATGATTCATGACTATGTGGAATATCTGATCTCTCTGGACCAGAAGGAAGGCGGTACACATACTGTTTTTACCACCTTTACATTCGGTGACTGGGTAGCTCAGGATGGACTGACGGACCAGAGCTGCTTTGGCGGTACCGAAAGTGGCTATATTCAGGGATGTTACTATTATTATTCCTTAACACTTGCCGGAAAAGCGGCCTGTGTCCTGGGACTTGAAAGTGAAGCAAAAAAATATTCCGGCTTAGCAGATGAAGTGCGCAGTGCCCTGATGGATGAATATGTGACGAAGAACGGACGACTTGCCGTAGACACACAGACCGCCTATGTGCTGGCTCTGACTTTCGGGCTGTATTCCGATGAGAATAAACTGCTGCAGGGCCTGAAAAGAAGGTTTATGCGCGATTTCTATGCGATCAAATCAGGTTTCACCGGCACTCCGCTCATGCTACCAGCCCTCTTTGACCATGGAATGGGTGAACAGGCATACCGTATGCTGCTCAGAAAAGAATTCCCGGGCTGGCTGTACTGTGTTGGTCTTGGGGCCACAACCATCTGGGAGAGATGGAACAGTCTGAACCCTGACGGGAGCATTTCAGGAACGGGCATGAACAGTCTGAACCACTATGCGTATGGTTCAGTGTGTGAGGCAATCTATTCAAGAATCATGGGCCTGCGGAACGCAGCTCCCGGGTGGAAGAAAGCTATTCTGGCCCCTCATCCTGATGGAAGGCTGCATTATGCAAAGATCCGTTATGCTTCTGTGAGCGGTACCTGGTATCTGTCCTGGGAGATCAATGAGGA
Source organism: uncultured Clostridia bacterium (assembly GCA_946538615.1). Lineage (GTDB taxonomy): Bacteria > Bacillota > Clostridia > Christensenellales > Aristaeellaceae > UBA2943. Next base: position 178 of record CAMNGW010000398.1, on the reverse strand, counting down.
TGGTACGCTCAGCATCAGGGCCAGTGTTCCTGAGGGATGTGAAGCAGATATCGTGCTGCCTGACAAGGAAGAACATGCGGAGTTTCACGTTCTGGCAGGAGATTATAACTGGACCTATCAGCCCATCAGGGATTATCTCCATCCTTATTCGATCAATAGTCTTGGTACAGACCTTATT
>CAMNGW010000397.1 GCA_946538615.1 uncultured Clostridia bacterium | reverse complement strand
GCAAGAAGCCCCCACTTCTGAGCGAAGCGGAAAGTGGTGGGAGCATGTCACCGATGAGATATTTTACATGGTACTCGGCGCGCCCAAAACAACGGTTTCTGCCTTCTTTGGCATGAACGGAGGACTGTTGGAAGCTGCATTTCAGCAACACATGAACAGCTCAAACCAGACATAAAAGATCATCTGCATGGGCTGAGCCGAATCGGTACTGATGAAGTCAGCACTGCAACGGGACACATATACATCAATTCAGTCGTCAGCCCTATACTGAGGAGTCGGGAGTTTTCACTTAGTGATAAGCCCCTGATTTTCTTCTTTTAGACACAATCATTGAACTGATAATGGTTACACACCCGGCCAGACTTCACCAATGAAGCGGTGCCGGGTTCTTTTCTTTTCCTGCTCCCTTGCGGCATCCCATGCCTGCAGACGCAGGAAAACCGGTATGTCCATCCTGTCGGTTTTAACTGTAAAAGCGCCTCAACCCGTTTACAAAAAACAGATTGAGGCACATCTGAGTAGTTTTCTATAATCAGAGAAAAACTCTCCGCTCCACTGTGTCCGGGTTGATACAGGGATTAGAAGGTTCTCAAAACTCATACCTTATTCTTCCCGTTCTGCATGATCAGCCATTTGCTCATCATCCAGTCAGGATGAGCCGTGATGCGTCTGGCGGCCTTCGCAGACTTTTTTTGCACCTTGGAGTAGTTTGCCATCAGTCTTGTTGTGGACTCACCACAAAGGTGAATCTCCCCGGGTTCACGGTGATTCCTGATCCGGTCCTACCAGCATGATCTCCCCGATCCTGGCAGTGCCTTCAAAGGAGACCGTCATGCTGGTTACATCCATGGGTTTAAAGGCAAGATATGAGCTACTGCCAGGAAGCCCGGATCCTTCCCATATGACTTCCAAAGCTGTGTCCCCGTTGAATGTCACAGTGGCGGTAAAGCTCTCCCCCGGGGCAGGAAAAATCAGGAGCATGTCTGCCCGCACAGGCTCATCCCAGACGAATTCCGCGCGGTCCCCTTCAAAAATCCATCTTTCTGAGTTCTTGGCAGCACAGGTGTCACCATCTGTCAGGAGGCCTTCCGGATCCTGCCCGCACACCATGCCCTTTGTCAGGTTCACAAGACCAAGATCCTTCAGCGGTCGCAGCTGGGGCGCCAGGGTCGGGCCGCAGATGTATGCCGTTCCGTCCTTGTGGAATCCGGCCCGGTCAATGCACAGCTGCCTGTTGCCTGAGGGCGCCAGAGGATAGGTGTGCGTATGATAGGATGTAAACAGTTCATTCCCGGCTGTGAAATAGAAATTGTGCCCTGGTCCGGAGATGAGCACACCGCTTTCGTCTTCCACATGCATCAGGATCGGGTTGTTGGCCTGTTTCACATAGGGTCCCAGCGGACTGTCAGATACCGCTGCGCACACAGAGTATTCCTTCATCCAGTATCCGTTGACACTGTAGAACAGGTAATATTTCCCATCATGCCTGACCACAGCCGGTCCCTCGTTCCAGCGTGTATCACCGGAGCGCGTCTCCCACTCCCCTTCCGGCTTCAGCAGCAGAACCGGTTCACCATCCAGCGCCAGCAGGTCAGGCGTCATGCGCACACCGTAGATATGGCTCTCCTGCTTTTCGCCTACCCGGTTCTCTGAGCAGTCACGTACGTAAATCATGTACGGGACGCCTTCGTCATCCCAGGTGAGTGTAGCGTCAATGGTGGCATAGCCCAGGTCCATCAGCGGGTGCCCCAGGGGATCCTCATAAGGACCTGTCACAGCATCGGAAAAGGCGATCCCGGTACGCAGGCTCCCGTTTTCCTTCCACCTGGCAGTATAGAGCATGACATACCTGTCCCCGGCATGATATACCTCAGGTGCCCAGTAGTCCCCGGACGCCCAGTCCAGTTTCTTCAGCGCCTTGCTCTTTTCAAAGGAAACCAGATCCTTACTGGCCCATGTGTTGAACCCGATCGGACCGCCGGTGGCAAAAACATGGTACCCGTCATCTTCCCTGATGACCATGGGATCCCCAATGTCTCGAACCGAGCGCGGATTGGACGCAAAGCGGTCCTTTACACTGGAGGAGTCCAGAAGTTTCAGGGATGAGGCTGACGCCGGTTTCAGCGGCAGTGCAAAGAATAACACAAGCAGCACCGCAAGCATCATTTTCATTTTCCTTCCCCCTTATCCTTTCACGCCGGCCTGTACAGAAATGCCCTGCAGGAAATACTTCTGCGCCACGAGGTAGAGGAAGAAAGGCGGCAGCATGGACACAAGGCAGGAAGCAATCATATGGGCCCATTTCTGCTCATACTGTCCGCTGAGCAGTCGGAGGCCCGCGGTGAGGGTCTGTTTTTCCACGTCCGTCATCACGATGGATGGCCAAAGGAAGTCGTTCCATGCCCCGTTGAAGGAGAAAAGGCCCACCACAATCATCACAGGGAGGATGGAAGGCAGGATCACATGGGTGTAAACCTGCAGACTGGACGCTCCGTCTATGGTCGCTGCTTCATCCAGTGCTTTGGGAATGCCCCGCATAAAATTGCGGATCAGGAAAATATTGAACACACCCGCCAGG
>CAMNGW010000396.1 GCA_946538615.1 uncultured Clostridia bacterium | reverse complement strand
ATGCCAAGAACACCCAGAGGAAAAATAGATTACCGTGCGCTGGAAAAACAATGGATAGAAGACAGATAACTATTGGAATCAGAAACAGATAACAGCAGAAAGAGGACAGCAACGAGCATATCGACGTTTGAAAGGCGTTTCTCATTTCTTTCTCAAATGTAACGGTCATAACGCAAATTGGCTGTTTCGACGGGAGATGTTCTCAAGAACACCGGTTTTTCTGTCAATTCTGACAACCCGCAGTCATTTGTGATTCCTTCCAAAAGAAAAACAGAACAGCAGGCAGTCCGGCTGAATCACACCAGCCAGACTGCCTGCTGTTTTTGCATACTGAGCTACGGAATCATGTCCCGAAAGTCCATATTATTCATGACGATGGCAAATCGATCAACTACTTGACATTTATCAAGTAGTTGAATAATATGAACAGTGGGGGTGAGACGATGAAACAAATCATTCATGAAATGCAGGACATGACTTATCTGAGCTGGGCAAAAACGCGTAATTCATCCGGTACAGCCGGTTCCTTTCTGAAAGCATATGAAGAAGGAACAGAAGGAAAGACATATTACAAGCTTTCCAACTATGATGCGTGGAAAGGGATTACCGGACACGAATGCGTCAATGAAATCATCGTCGATCGCCTGCTCACGGTCCTTGGAATCGAGCATCTTTCGTATCAGCTGATCCATGCCCTGGTGCAGATTGATCAAAAAAGATGTGAAACCTGGCTCTGTGCTTCAAGGGATTTTAAACAGCGCGGAGAGAGCAAAATTGCGCTGGATGCATATTATCAGGCTGAGCGTCTGCCGGATGAATCACCTATGGATTTCTGTATTCGTTCAGGCTGGGAAGAAACAGTATATGAAATGCTGGTGGTTGATTTTCTGATTCTGAACCGGGACAGACATGGGGCAAATATGGAAGTGCTGAGAAACCCGAGGCAGAAAACCATTCGTCTGGCACCTCTGTTTGATCACGGACTGTCCCTGCTGAGCCGTTGCGAAAGCATCGAAGACATGCTGCATGAGGATGTCATGGCGGACAAACCGGTTCAGTGCTTTGTAGGCTCCAGGTCATCCCTGGAAAATGTGAAGCGGATCCCGGCGGACAGACGTCCGCATCTGAATCCTCTGTCACTGAGCGATCGGCCAATCCTGCTTGAAGGGCTTTCAGATGCGCTGGATCAGAGATGGCTTGACAGAATCTGGGAGATGATCTGGGGAAGGTGGCAGGTATATGAGAATCTTTGCAATAAGGGATGAATCGCATCCGAGGGATGCTGTGTTGGGCTACCTGATTTACTATGAACTGCCAAAAGCTTTTTACATTGAGCTGCCGGATCATGCAGATCCTTGGGAAACACCGCTTCTTCTTTCCAGCTTCGTGAAGCGGGGGCAGTATTCTGTCAACAGCTACTGGAGCCGCATGTGGGTACAGCAGCGCATTATCCCGCAGGATCGTCAAAACATCGGCCAGATTCTGAAGGAGAACGGTCTGAAAGAATATGATGAGTTTCAGCTCCTGATGCTGACCATGGGACGCTGTGCGCAGGATGACTGCTATCTTGAAGAGATTACGTCACATGTGCCGTTGCTGTCTGAGCGATGGAAAACGAAAATCGAAGATGTTGTTCCTCTGCAGGGATTTCGTCTGCTGACGTTCTTTCGAAACGGAGAAGTTAAAATTGCTGACGCAAAAAAGTTCGTTTCTGATCATCCGGAATGCAGGCCGTATGTTGCGCTGGAAAACCGCTTCAACGCAGTGGAAGTACAGCCGGATGGGTACGGTGTGATGTGGAGCGAACAGGCGATGATTTCAGATCACGAACTCTATGCACACAGTGAAAGTGTTCCTCTGTCGCTGGAGGATTTCATTGGATTTGTCCGACACCGTGTTGTCAGCGCATCTGAAGCCTGCCGGTTGCTGGACTGCAGCAGGCAGAATATCGATGATCTGATAAAACGGGACAAACTGCATCCAATCAGAACAGACACGAAATACAAACTGTTTCTGCGCAATGAAATCCTTCAGCGAAGAAAAGCATAAGGAGCAAAAAACGCCAGCAGTTCAGGGACAGGAGATGGTGGGAAAAGAATATGCCGGCCGGAGCGCGGGTGGACTGGTTCGGTACCTGATGTGAAAAGAGGCGCAGTAGGATCGTTCCATGTTTTGCTGGATGATGATATGCTGACAGTAAAGAGCAAGCCAATGCGAATTGATGATGCCATACAGGGCGTGAGCATAAACGTCCGTCTTTTTTTCAGAAACTCGATTTATGTAAGTTTGCGTGCTTGCTCTCCGTGACGATGTGCCTAAAATGCCGAGAGATCGTGCCTATTTGACCGGTTCGGTGTGCTTCTGCATCCGGAATTTCCGCAAAACACATTTGATGATTTCCCGCTGCACACTCGTGACTTTAGATAGAGGAACGCATGCAAGACCATTGGCGTGCAAAATCAGCAGTTAAACCGGTAACTTTTATGCTTTTTTCTGAAGTTACCGGTTTAACTCGCAAATAACGCATTCTACTCTTTTCTCTTCCACGCTTCTTCGTCCATATGGTTCTGGAAAGCTGATT
>CAMNGW010000395.1 GCA_946538615.1 uncultured Clostridia bacterium | reverse complement strand
CGGGATCATGGCCTCCCGTACCATTGAAAACGAACGCGACAGGCGCATGACGATCATGACCACAACGTTTATCCCCTGCGGCGCCAAGGTCCCATTTATCTCCATGATCGCCGGCGCTATCTTCCACAAGTCCCCCTGGGTAGCCACCAGTGCCTATTTCATCGGCATGGCAGCCATTATCATCAGCGGCATCATGCTGAAAAAGACGCGCCGCTTTGCCGGTGACCCTGCCCCCTTTGTCATGGAACTTCCCGCCTACCACTGGCCCACGCTGCGCAACGTGCTCCGTTCCATGTGGGAGCGCGGCTGGAGCTTTATCAAGAAAGCCGGGACCATCATCCTGCTGTCCACCATCCTTGTATGGTTCCTCAGCCGCTTCGGCACGGCCGATGGAACGTTCCGCATGCTGGCGGAGGACGAGCTTGAACTGTCCATTCTCGCCAGGGTCGGCAGCGCCATCGCTTGGATCTTCGCACCTCTTGGCTTTGGCACCTGGCAGGCAACTGTAGCTTCCATCACCGGCCTGATCGCCAAAGAGAACATTGTGGGCACCATGGGTATCCTCTACGGCGGTACGCAGGCCTATGCCAATCTCGCCGCTGCCTTCACGGGCATCGCCGCTTATTCTTTCCTGGTCTTCAATCTGCTGTGTGCCCCCTGCTTTGCGGCCATCGGTGCGATCAGGCGGGAAATGAACAATGCCGGCTGGACCTGGTTTGCCATTGGCTACCAGTGCGCCTTTGCCTATGCCGTGAGCCTGATGATTTATCAGTTTGGCTCCCTGTTCACAGGAAACGTGAACATCATCGGCCTTCTTGCTGCCACCGCTGTCCTGGGCGCCATGGTCTACATGCTGTTTTTCAGGAAGTACCAGGAAGCAACGAAACTGACCCGAAAGGTGTGACAGTATGTTCCAGCAGATCGCGGAAAACTTCGGGACCATCGCTGTAAGCCTTGTGCTCATTGCCCTGGTCCTCGCCATTGTCGCCCAGCTGCGGAAGGATAAAAAGATGGGAAAAACCTCCTGCGGCGCCCAGTGCGGCTCATGTCCAATGGCAGGTACCTGTCACAAACAGAATTAACATGCACAAGGCGCGGGAACGATTTTCCGCGCCTTGTGTTCTGAGGAGGAGAAATATGATTAAAACAGCACTGAAAATCTCCGGTATGGCCTGCTCCATGTGCGAGGCGCATATCAATGATGCGGTCCGTTCTGCCTTTTCCGTCAAAAAGGTACAGTCTTCCCACAAAAAAGGGGAAACCGTCATCATTTCCCGGGAGCCCCTCGACAGGGCCAGGCTCCTGGAAGCCATCCGTGCAACAGGCTATACGGTCACGTCAGTCACAGAGGAAACCACCAGGGAGTCTTCACTGATGGACAGGCTCTTCAGACGCGACTCATAACGCGGTCCATCCCTGCCCACTCCGTCAGCTCCTTTTTCTCGCTTGACATTGCACGAGTCTCAGGATACACTTTGCCCGGTTTCACGTCTGATTGAATTCAAGAGAGGAGGCGCAGAGCCGCGCTCTGCACAACTGCCATGCACATCCCGCATCACTATGAAAATCCTCATCTTCTCCATGAAAACACGCAACCCAACCGGGCCTACTATATCCCGTCTTCCGCACCCCTTGCCGATCCTGTCATGGCACGCGGGGATTCCGACCGCTTCCAGCTGCTTTCCGGCACCTGGCTGTTCCGTCTTTACGATTGTCCGGAGGCTGTGGAGCCTTTTCAGACCGGAGACCTTCCCTCAGGCTTCTCTCCCATCCCTGTTCCTTCCTGCTGGCAGACACAGGGCTATGACGGACACCAGTACACCAATGTGCGCTACCCCTTCCCGGCCGATCCGCCCCATGTTCCTCAGATGAACCCCAGCGGTGCCTACCGCCGCACCTTCACCTATGAAGCGGACATGCGTGCCCCGAAGGCTTATCTTGTCTTTGAGGGCGTGGACAGCTGCTTTTATGTCTGGCTCAACGGTGCCTACGTCGGTTACAGCCAGGTCTCCCATTCCACCAGCGAGTTTGATGTCACGCCCTATGTGCATGAAGGCGACAATGAGCTGGCGGTCCTTGTCCTCAAATGGTGCGACGGGAGCTACATGGAGGACCAGGATAAGTTCCGCATGTCCGGAATCTTCCGGGACGTCTATCTCCTCAAGCGCCCTGAAAACGGCATCCAGGATTATTTTGTGCATGCCCAGCCGGACGGGCAGCTGCACGTGGACCTTACCTTCCGCACCTCTCCCTGCCCTGTACAGGCCAGGCTTTTTGACCCGCAGGGGGAACTGGTTTCTGAGATGCAGGGCCAGGAGAGTCTTGACTGCCTTGTCCAGCATCCCGTGCTCTGGAATCCGGAGGCGCCTTCGCTCTACCGGCTTGAAATCACCTGTGAAGGTGAAACCATCACGGAATCCGTCGGTTTCAGAAAAATCAGCGTCGAGAACGGCGTTGTCTGCCTCAACGGCAGCCCCTTCCTTTTCCGCGGCGTGAACCGTCACGACTCGGACCCTGTGACAGGCTTTGCGATCTCCCTTGAACAGATGCTGCGCGACCTCACACTCATGCGTGAGCACAATGTCAATGCCATCCGCACC
>CAMNGW010000394.1 GCA_946538615.1 uncultured Clostridia bacterium | reverse complement strand
CCGCCCGCCTTTCTTCCACGCATCTGCGGGATTATCTGATGCTCTCCGATAATACGGCAATTGAAGAGCGCAGCACCCCCAAGTCCTGGTGCAATAAAACCATTGGCGAACTGCGCATCCGGAACCGCTATAAGATCAATGTCATTGCCCTGAGACGAAACACAGAAACCATCATTGCCATCGATGCAGACACCACGCTGCTTCCCCATGATGTGCTCGTTCTCCTCGGGCAAACAAAGGATCTTCAGGAAATCATTGACATGGCATAATCAGGCAAAGAAAAAGAGCATCGCGAATGCTCTTTTTCTTTGCCTTTGGATCAGTCACACTGCCTTGTAAGCACCATGACGCAGGATGCATAGTCTTTCGGATACAGCTTTGGCTGAATACCGAATGCCATCAAATCATTGGCGGAATAGACACAGCCTTCCTCGTCAACATACGTTGCACCTTCCGGAAGACCTTTCAGGCGAATGGGCAGAAGACGGTCATTCGGGCGAACCAGAATGCGGTATGCGCAGAAAACCACTCTCTTCTCATCAGCAAACTGCCATGCCACCACATTGCCTTCATAGGGGCTCAGAAGACGTGTAAACGTGCCTTTCGCTGTCGTATCCCGGATTTCCTTAACGCGGCAGATCTGCCTGCGCATTTCTTCGATATCTTCCTCGGATTGCTTTGTCAGATCCAGTTCGAAACCAAAGTTTCCTCCAAGGGCTACTTCGCAGCGCATCTTCATCGGCGTTGTACGTCCGGCCTGATGATTCGGCACGGCACTGACGTGTGCACCCATCGCACTGGCAGGATAGCAGAAGCTGGTACCATACTGGATGCGAAGACGCTCTGCTGCATCGGTATCGTCGCTCGTCCATGTCTGAGGCATATAGGCCAGCATGCCCGCATCAAAGCGTCCACCGCCGCCTGAGCAGCTTTCAAACAGCACATCAGGAAAGCGCGTTGTGATCTCCTGGAGGACGCGATACAGGCCCAGCATGTATCTGTGTGAGGTCTCGCCCTCGCGGCCGTCATGGAGGCTTTCAGAGCCGAATTCCGCAAAGTTGCGGTTCATATCCCATTTGATGTAGTTGATGTCACCACTGGAAATAACATCTGAAATGGCAGAGATGATATAGTCCTGCACATCTTCCCGTGCAAGATCCAGAATCAGCTGTGTCCTGGCTTCCGTCCTCATGCGTCCGGGTTCATGCAGGCACCAGTCCGGATGTGCACGATACAGGTCTGAATCCGGGGAAATCATCTCCGGTTCCACCCACAGGCCAAAGCTGAGGCCCAGGTCATGGATCGCAGCGCTGAGCTGTTTCATGCCGCCGGTTACTTTCTCCTCATTGACAACCCAATCGCCCAGAGAGCAATGATCGTCATTTCTCTTTCCGAACCAACCATCATCGAGAACAAACATTTCCACGCCGATCGCTTTTGCTGCTTTCGCGATCGAGAGAATCTTTTCCGAATTAAAATCGAAATAGGTGGCTTCCCAGTTGTTAATCAGAATCGGCCGCTCACGGTCGCGCCATGCCCCCCTGCACAGACGTGTCCTGTACAGGGTATGATACGTCTGGCTCATGCCGTTAAAGCCCTTGTCTGAATACACCATGACTGCTTCCGGCGTCTGAAAGGTTTCCCCCTGATGCAGGTGCCATGTGAAATGGCGGGAATGAATACCGGCCACCAGGCGGGTAGTATGGTATGCATTCTCATCGACCGTGATCTCAAAGTCTCCGCTGTAGACCAGGTTCACACCCCAGCACTCACCCATATGCTCCGTCGTGTCAGGATATGCCAGCGCAGCAAAAGGATTGTGTTCATGGCCGGACGCGCCGCGGACAGAACCGATAGATCTTGTCATACAGCCCGCATGCACCCGTTCCACCTGCCGCTCCTTGGCCCATGCACCATGGAGATGCACCATGTCAAAGCTTCCAGGAAGTGAAAGTGTGACGCTTGCTGCCTGATCCAGCACAAGATCCTTTTCTCCCTGATTGACAAGACTGCAGGATGCAGTGACAACCGGCAGACTGGCAAACAATGTATAGGCCAGGCGGACCATCAGCTGTGTTTTCTGATCATAGAGCAGGACTGTCAGTGTTTCCGCCTCATCATCCTTCTCTGTATAGACAGAAGGCAGCCCCGGCAGCTGGGGTTTCCCCTGAAGGATTTCATAGCCCTGATAGAACAGCTCTGAGGTCATTGCCCCATCCGCCTGCAAAACACGCAGCATAGGCGGTCTGAAGTCTCCTCTTCCGTCTGTAGGGCATGCATACGGCAGCATCTGACGCGGAGAATCAAATGATGCACCTTCCCCCCACTGCATTGTGCGCAGGGTGCATTCCGGATGATCGAGACGTTTTCCATAATACGTCATCAGGAGTTCTTCATGGCCTTCCTTGTCAGGAAAAAGGGCAAGAACCAATGATACCTTGTCATTGTAAAGATGAAAAATCCTTTTGTCTTCAAGAAACTGGAACATAAATGATTCTCCCTTCGTTGATTGCAAAGGTATTGTATGGTTGCCCGCTCCCACTGTCAACAGTGAAAAAATAAAACAAAAAAAGAAGCCCTTTCGAGCTTCTGTATTGGAATCCGGCAGCGACCTATCC
>CAMNGW010000393.1 GCA_946538615.1 uncultured Clostridia bacterium | reverse complement strand
AAGATGAGAAAACTTTCAGCGCTTATTCTGGCTGTCATGATGGTCTTTTCTGCCGCAGTTGCCGGAGCGGAGACCTTTAATGACAACCTGGATGCCTTCATGACAAATCTCATGAAACTCGATGAGCATGATGCTGCCTTAACCGCCAGTATGGACGGAGGCACCTATGTTCTGCAGATTGGTAAAAACGATCAGGGCCTCAATGCGGATCTGGCCATGAGCATGGAAGATACGAGATACTCCGTGGGCAGTCTCATGGTGGCTCAGGATGCAGCCTATCTCGAAATGATGGGCTCCACGATGGCTGTGAAGTATGATGTGCTCAGTTCCCTGACTGGTGCATCCGGCGAAGCAGCCGATGGTGAAACCGGCAATCCTCTGGCAGGCCTTGATTTTGAAGCCCTGTCCATGGGCGCTTCCACCGCCCTGTCCTATGGCATGTCTTTCCTTGAGGAAGCCATGGGCACCCTTCAGGGTGAGGAAATCGAAGGCGGCACGCACTTCACAGTGGACACCGCAGCCCTGGCAACAGTTGTGGACAATACGGTTTCCACCATCCTTCAGGATGAATCTGTCAAGCAGATGTGGGAGTCTCTCGCTCCTGTCATGGGCATGAACGGCATGAATCTGTCCTTTGAAGATCTTGCCGCACAGTGGGAAGAAAACAAAGCTGGCGTCCTCTCTGCCATCCAGAACCTGAACGGTTATCTGAATGTCATGGAAGACGGTTCCATGGAGGGTCTGGTGCAGTTCGGCGGCGAGCAGAACGTGGAGATGGCCTTCAACATGGCTCAGGGTGAAAACGGTTTTGAATTCAATGCCACACTGGCACAGAGCGGACAGGATCCGGCTGTGAAGCTTCATGCAGCTATCGGATCTGATACACTGAATGTGCAGGCAGAGGCGCCCAACGGTACCATGAACCTGAATGCCCAGATGCAGGACGGCGCTGTTGCCAGCCTGGAATTCACCGCTTCCTCCGAAGGCAGCGACTTCAGCCTGACCTACAGCGGCAACAAGATTACGGTTGCGGCTGCCGATACGACGGTTGAACTTGAACTGGTGGAAATGACGGAAACAAAGGCAGTTTGCAGCATCAAAATCCAGAATGGGGAAAATGTACAGGAAGGCACAGTGACTGCCGAACTGCATGAAGATTCCCTGGATGTGGTCCTTGACTTTGGCGGAAACGCGATTACCGCAACCGTCAGTGCTGTGGAAAAGGGCGAATACAAGGATCTTTCCCAGAATGAGGATATTATGTGGATTACGCCTGAAATGATGATGCAGATGGCTGGATCTGTGGTCAGCGTACCCGCTGAGTAAAAAGCAGCAAACGGGGCAGAGAATTGGGTTCTCTGTCCCGTTTTATAAAAAAAGACAACACAACGAAAGATAAAACAAAAAACTGAGCTCTTCGCTCAGTTTTTTCGTGCGGTCGACGGGACTTGAACCCGTACCCAGTTACGGACACGCCCCTCAAACGTGCGCGTATGCCAATTCCGCCACGACCGCATGTTGATGAATGGCTTCAGTCAACAGGTGATAGTATAGCATCATGCCGGGATTCTGTCAATGGGAAATCTCGTGGAAAAGAGAAAAAAAGAAACGGGCAGGCACGGGGCAGAAACAGAGAAAAATCCGGTGAAAAATCTGGTGCAGTCATTGAAAAATCGTGTGGAATCCCTTGCCCTGCGAGGGAAACACTGCATGAATAACCCGCATAAAAGATTTACAAAGCATCCATATTCGATATGATGAAATACATTCTATATGAAGGAGGAGAGTTGCTCGGTGCGTCCCAGAAGTCAATGGGTGGTTCTCCTTATACTCTGTTTTCTGACTGTATCCGGTATATCCTGCGGGGAACTGACGATCCGGACGGGTCCTGTGCAGCAGACATCTTCTGCTCTGGAGGTGACCGTACCGGAAACCTTTACAGGGTACAGAAACGTGGAGATCACGATTCTCTCACCTGCTGCGGGGGAATGTGAAATCACTGTCTCAGATGTGGACGGACTTGTCCGGAACAGATGGACCTGCAGCCTGAAAGAAGGCAGCAACACGGTTTCCTGGAAGGGAAGTGCCATTTTCGGCCAGCCTCTCTATGAAGGGACATATACCGTTTCGGCATCCATAAAGGAAAACGGAAAGACCATTACGGCACAGGCAGAAACCCGCATGATCGAAAATGCGCTCCAGATCCTGTATGCCGTGCCCTCATCCAGCATACTATATCTGCAGGGGGAGGATGTCTGGCAGCTGGATGCCGGACTGTCAAGGCGCGGAAACGTACGGATGGATGTGCTTGATAGTTTAGGCAATGTTCAGGCAACGGTTTCCAAAACCGTATCCGGAAATGAGATCGCCAGGCTGCAGTGGACCGGACGCTCCACGACCGGCTCCTATGTGGTGCCGGGCAGATATACCATCAGGATTTATCCGGCAGGACTTCTGTCCCAGGCACTGGAGATGCCCCTGTATGTACAGAATACTACGGAAAACCCGCTGCGCCTGTGCAGTGTGGGCATCACCGGCCGGGTGATCCCGGACATACAGGATCCCGGGGATATGACCGATACGGCCATATGGAATTACATGATGCAGCCCTCTGTGATCTACGCAGGGGAT
>CAMNGW010000392.1 GCA_946538615.1 uncultured Clostridia bacterium | reverse complement strand
GTTCCCCCTTTATCTGCCGGGAGACACTGGCACAGATTTTGACAACATGATAGCCGCAGAATCCGTGATCGTTCTCAACATGATTGGAAAAACGTGGCATGCCACATGAATAAGAGGTTTTTCGTATGACAAGAAAGCGTACCATCTTCCTGCTGATTGCCGATCTTCTGCTTGCCTTCCTTGTCGCATATGCCTGGAGAAGGATGTTTACAGGGTACGAGGGCGGTTTGTTCTCCTCCCGTGGTTTGCGGAGCCTGAGATACTTCACCGTGGATTCCAACCTCTTTATGGGGCTGTGCTGCGTGATTTGTGCCATCACTGAGATCCGTTCCCTGCTTCGCGGCACGTGCTTTCCGGCATGGACGGACGCTTTGCGGTGCGCCGGGGTTACAGGCGTCATGATCACCTTTCTGGTGGTTCTCGCTTTTCTGGGACCTGTTTTTGGCTTTTCTGGGATGTATACAGGTGCCAACCTTTATTTTCACGGCATCATTCCCATTCTCGCTTTCCTGTCTTTCATCCTTACCCGTTCCCTCCGACAGTTCAGCCCTGTCCGTGTCGCCGTCGGCATGCTCCCCATGCTGGCCTATGGTGTATACTATGCCGGAAATCTGCTCCTCAACGGCCTGACCGCACCAGACGGCCGGAGCAATGACTGGTACGGCTTCCTCGGCGGGGACCTTTCCCGGTTTCCCTTCGCACTTCTTATCCTCATCCTTGCAGACCTTGCCATCTCATTTGGCGTATGCCTTGCCGGAAGCTGCAGGAAAAAAAACCATAAAGAAGGTTAACCATGCATATTGTTCTCGTTCACCCGGAAATTCCGCAAAACACAGGCAACATTGCCCGGACCTGCGCGGCCACACACACGCCCCTCCATCTCATTGAGCCCCTCGGTTTCTCTCTTGCCGACCGGTACTTAAAGCGTGCGGGCCTGGATTACTGGCACCTTATGACCTATCAGGTATATCCGGACCTTGAAGGTTTCTTTGCCTCTCATCCTGGGATCCGTTTCTTTCTCGCTTCCACGAAGGCGGGCCATGTCTACACGGATGTCTCTTACCAGCCGGATGATTATCTGGTTTTCGGTCAGGAGACCCGCGGCCTCCCCGAGAACCTGCTGGAAAAATTCCCTGATCAGTGTATCCGCATCCCCATGATTGAAGAAGCCCGCAGCCTCAATCTTTCCAATTCCGTCGCAATCGTTCTTTACGAAGCGCTCCGCCAGCAGGGTTTTTCCGGACTGGAAAAGGAAGGCCATCTCACGGGCCGTCAGGAGGACCCGGCGCCCTGGCTCGATTATATCTGATGCTGCACATCCTATCTTTCGGAAAGAAGGCGGACTATGCCCTATTTTGAACATACCCAGGAAGAAACGCACGACAGACAGTTCGCAGACGATGCCGAGACCCTGCTTGAGGAAACACAATACGAACACTATGACGATGACTTTGATCCCGATGAGATGTATGACCCGGAACCTGAGTCGATCCGCGAGGACAGGCTCCGCGTCCTCTCCGGGGTCGCAGATCTTCTCAGCACGGCCCTTGCCGCTCTGTGCGTGCTCGGACTGCTTGCTCTTCTGATTTCCCTTTTCTCATGGGTCTACAATGATCTCACCCAGTCCTTCGGGGTGCTGGACAGAATCTGAAAGAAGGTGGTATCATGGCTGACATTTCATGGGAGCTCTTTGCCAGTCAGGTTGATCGCTGTACCCTCTGCCCGCTCCACAGCGGGATCCATAACAAAGTTCCCGGACAGGGTGACATACATGCCCCCCTCATGCTCATCGGCGAAGGCCCCGGCCAGCGCGAGGATGAAGAGGGGATCGCATTTGTCGGACCTGCGGGCCAGCTCCTGACACGCATGCTTTCAGCCATCTATCTGCCCAGGGACAGGGTCTACATCTGCAATGTCGTCAAGTGCCGTCCTCCGGGCAACCGGACACCCCTGCAGGAAGAGATGGATGCATGCAAGCTGCACCTGCGCATGCAGTTTGCCCTTGTTCGTCCGAAGGTCATCGTCCTTCTCGGTTCTACAGCCCTCAAGGCCACACTGGGCCCTGAACATTACATTACCCGTGACCGCGGCAAATGGTATGAACGGAAAGGCACCTGGTTCCTTCCAACCTATCATCCCTCCGCTCTGCTGCACGATCCGGCCAAAAAGAAGGAGGCCTGGCTTGACATGCAGTCCCTCCGGGACCGCCTTATAGAACTCGGACTGTACCCGGATCTCTACAATCTGTCAGAGCCATCTTCCTGAAACTGACATTTCAGACCGGGATATGTATCTTTGGGACCTGTCTTATTTCCTTTCATCGCCCTTTTCAGTATACTTCACGGTGTTGAAAGGAGGTCTCTTATGGATTTTATCTTCACCATACTCTGTGCGGTCGCCGGCATTGGCCTGATCATCCTGGAAGCCTTTATGCCAGGGTTCGGCCTGCCAGGGCTGACAGGCATCATCCTTGACATTGTTGCCATAGTGATCGCCTACGTCCATCACGGTCCTGTCGTTGCTCTCATCACAGGCCTGATCACCCTGTCCGTGATTGCCATTGTTCTGTCCTTTGTCCTGCGTTCAGCCACTAAAGGCAAGCTGGCAAAGAGCAAAATGATCCTTCATGATGTGG
>CAMNGW010000391.1 GCA_946538615.1 uncultured Clostridia bacterium | reverse complement strand
AGGGGCCTTTTCCGTTGCCTGCTTAAAGAGGTCACGCTCACGTGCAGCTCCCATGCCTACAAACATCTCAACAAATTCGGAGCCGGAAATCGAGAAAAAAGGAACTTTGGCTTCCCCCGCCACAGCCTTGGCAAGAAGTGTTTTTCCTGTGCCCGGAGGTCCGACAAGCAATGCGCCCTTGGGCAGTTTTGCGCCAATCTCTTTATATTTGCCCGGGTCATGCAGGAAATCCACAATCTCCTTGAGTGCAGCTTTTGCCTCATCTTCGCCGGCGACATCTGCAAATGTTTTTCCTGTCTGTGCCTCTACATACACCTTGGCATTGCTTTTCCCGAAACTGAGAGGGTTCATACCGCCGCCCATTCTTTTGGACATCAGATGGATAATAAGATAGCCAATCCCAAAAGTGAGGACAAAAGGCAGAACATATCCTAACAGGATTTCCATCAGCGGAGAAATCTCCTGCGGTATGGACGTCGTAAAGATAACACCTGACCGGATTAATCTCTGTATCAGGTCAGGGTCGTCCATCCGCCCGGTCTGATATAAAGTACTCTGCCCGTCTTTTACCGTCACAAACGAAATCTGTGCTGGTTCCACATCTACCTCTTTGACGAGACCGCTGTCTACCATCTGTAAAAAAACGCTGTAGGGGATCTCAACAACCTGCTGGCGCGTGAGAGAGCGCATGACCATCATATTAATAAGGAGAATCACAACCATGGCGATGGCAAATCCAATGATGGACGCAGCACGTCTGGGATCTTTGCTGTGATTATCTTTCATAAGGTAAATCCTCCTTCCGTACCAAATATGCGATTCTGGCCGTATCCGGTTCTTCTTGTGACCGTGACTTTGGACCAGTTTGTTTTCAGGACCCTATTATACCCCATGAAAATGAATTATGTGTGACATTTGTACTTTCTTCATAATATCCCATAAAGTGACTTGACACGCTGAAAGAGCCTTTTTAAAATGTCGTCCGTTCCGTGCAGGGACCCGGTAAATGTTGAAAATGTGAAAGAAGGATTAGCTTGCAGCAGATCAGGGCACATTTCTGGGGTCGTTCCCATATGGGAAGACGGCTCCTGGTTCTATTATTCAGCGTGGTTTGTATGGGGTTTTGCGTCACAGTATTTGACAGATTGGGCGTTGGTACGGACCCTTGTTCAAGTTTTAACCTGGGCATGTCAAGATGCCTTGGCATATCTTTTGGTACCTGGCAGTTGCTGCTCAACAGTCTGATGATGCTGTATCTTCTTGTGTTCGGCAGGCGTGAGATTGGCCTGGGTACGCTTGCCAATATGACGCTGGTAGGATTCTCCGCAGACTTCTTTTTCCCGATAGTTCATGCATGGATCCCTCAGACACTTGAGTTCCATTATGTCCTTCTCCTGTTTATCCCAACAATGGTCCTTTTCGTTACGGCCGTTTCGGCATACATGCTTGTGGACCTTGGATCTGCCCCATATGATGCCACCCCGGTTATTCTTCACAGGAGACACCCTATCATGTCTTTCAAAGGGGTCAGGATCCTTTGGGACGGCTTCTTTGTCGTGGCTTCACTTCTGGTAAATGGACCTGTAGGCATCATGACCTGCGCATGTATTCTTTGCCTGGGCCCCATGATTGAGTTCACGTCACATCGTTTCCAGTTTCTGTTTGTCTGAGTCATATATTGAGCCCTTCAAGTTTCTGATTCAGTTTCCGGTATATATGTTCTCTGAACCATATCTCATCAGATATTTCGGGTGCCGATGATCGTTCAATCCATCTCACGGCACTGTTTTCATCTTTTTTGACCCGGAGCGGATCGTTTTGATCTGCTTCAAGCAGATAGGTGACATTCAGATGAAGATGGCTCGGAACATATTTGCCCCGCTTTACATGTCCGTCCACGCAGAGTATTTCAAGGGAAAATATGTCCTGAAGCAATGGGCGCACGGACTTTATCCCGCTTTCTTCCATAACCTCGCGCACAGCAACACGCAAAAGGTCCGTATCTCCATCCGCGTGCCCGCCCAGCCAGCTCCAAGCCTGATAAATATTATGGTAGGCCATTAATATTTCTTTTCTGTTCCCGGAGACAACCCATGCGGAGCTTGTCATATGGGCAAACAGCGTCTCTCTCAGGAACAGCTTTTCCTTATATGTGCCGAGCAAATGAAGCATCTCGCTTTGATCTGCTGCTTCCTGTTCATTAAAAGGCTGGTACTGGCCAATTGCCCTGATGATTTTTTCCATAACATTTCCCCCTGAACCATTGGAGTTTTGATATGACGATAGAATATGCTCCCCTTGAAGGAATTACAGATGCCGTGTACCGGCGGACCCATCACCAGATGTTTGGCGGCATAGACCATTACTTTATTCCTTTTGTCAGTCCCACTCAGGATAAACGTCTGCCCCCTCGTGAAATGCGGTCCATTGCTCCGCAAGTCAATCAGGGCGTTCCGGTTGTGCCGCAGATCTTAACAAAAGATGCGGATCTTTTTCTCTGGCTGACACAGCAGCTTCAATCCATGGGGTATTCCGAAGTGAACCTGAACCTCGGGTGCCCTTCCGGGACCGTCACAGCCAAAGGCAAAGGATCGGGAATGCTTCTTGAAACAGATAAATTGTGCATTTTTCTTGACCGC
>CAMNGW010000390.1 GCA_946538615.1 uncultured Clostridia bacterium | reverse complement strand
TCAGGATCATTTCTTCATCAGTTGCTTTCTTCACTGATGTGGTCCGTGCCTTGGCTCAGAAGCGTACGCACATGATCATCTGCCAGGGAATAGTAGACCGTCTTTCCTTCCCTGCGCGACCGTATCAGTCTTGCATTTTTCAGAATCCGTAACTGATGGCTCACAGCAGATTGTGTCATATTCAGCAGTGTGGCAATATCGCATACACAGACTTCCTGTTCGAAAAGGACGTAAAGGATGCGTATACGCGTGCCATCGCCAAACACTCTGAACAGGTCCGAGAGAGCATTAAGCATATCCTCGTCCGGCAGTAAACGCTTCACCTGTTCGACCTTGTCAGCATGGACATGCAGCAAAGTACACGTTTCAAGCTCCTCCTGGCCTGTTGCTGCACGTCTTGCTTCCTCGGTCCAGGATGAAATGGTCTCCATCATGTCTCCCTCCTGCTGCAGATCCTTAACTCTGCTCTGGTATCAGAAGTTTCCCTGCTCACAGGGGTCATCTGAGCAAATCACAGAAAGATGTTGCGCCAAAACGTTCATCCAGTCCCAGCCACTGTGCACAGGTTGCTGCAATATCCGCATAGGTTTCCCTTACGCCGAGGTTTACAGCCTTTGTCATACCGCGGTGCCAGCACAGAAGCGGAATATATTCCCGTGTATGGTCCGTTCCCTTGAAAGTTGGGTCACAGCCGTGATCTGCCGTGAATATCAGTAAATCTTCATCACCCATCCTGCGTATTATCTCAGGAATCGTGTTGTCAATCTCAATCAGCGCATCCGCGAAACCTTTGGGGTCCCGCCTGTGTCCCCACAGCATATCTGTATCCACAAGGTTGGTGAAACACATTAAAATCTTCATCCATATAGTCAAGCCATACCTTCAGACACGCTGTATTGCCTGCGGCATGATTGCTGCCTGTCAGTCCCTTGTGATCAAAAATATCTTCTATTTTACCCACACCAAGGCTCTGCATGCCCGCCTCTGAGACAACGTCCAGCAATGTTTTTCCCGTCGGGGGCATGGAAAAATCCCGTCTGCCGCTCGTTCTCACAAAGTGCCCTTCCGTACCCATATACGGCCTTGCAATGACACGGCCAACGCCAAGCTCTCCCTGCAGCATCTGTCTTGCGATTCTGCAGAATTCATAAAGCTGTTCCCTTGGGAAGACGTCTTCGTGACAGGCAATCTGAAATACTGAATCCGCAGAAGTATAAACAATCGGCGTGGCATTCTTGCGTGAAACTTCTCCCAGCTCATCCAGTATGGCTGTACCAGAAGCAGGTTTGTTCCCTATGACTTTATGGCCAATTGCTTCTTCATACCGGGAAATAAATGACTCCGGAAAACCCTGTGGAAATGTCGGGAACGGCTGGTCCAGCCGCAGGCCGGCCATCTCCCAGTGTCCTGTCGTGGTATCCTTGCCTGCACTGACTTCTTTGCATTTACCGTATGCACCTGTTGCTTCAGGATCTTTCTCACAGTGTACAGATTCTATATGGCCCAGGCCCAGCTTCCGGAAATTCGGCAAATCCGGATGAACCGTATCCATTACATGTCCCCAGGTATTTGCACCTGTATCGCCGTATGCTGCTGCATCAGGCAGTTCTCCGCAGCCAACTGCGTCCAGTACTGTTAAAAATACACGTCTCATATTTTTCACGCTCCTTGTAAATCAATTGTACACTATCTTTTATCCTTTGAAAAGAAATGATGCTTTTTCTCCTGCATATGATATCATATCATAGTGCTTGAAGGGCAACATTGCAGAAAAGGTGGAATCCCATGATCGTTGAATCTGTCGTCAGCCAGGAACATGCCGGTCAAAAACTGTCCACATATCTTCATCATATCATGTCAATCAGTACATCGCAGATTAAATCGGCCAAATGGGACAGCCGGATTACGGTCAATGGTCAGAGTGTGTACACTTCATACGTTCTTAAAGCGGGGGATACTGTACACTTCCTTGAGAACAATGCTGTCCCCTGTTATCCGGTCAGTCCCATGGTCTTACCTTTATCCATTCCTTATGAAGACGATCAGCTGCTGATTGTGGATAAACCTGCCCGTCTTGCCACATCATCCAGTGCACGATATCCCGATGACGCACTGGAAAATGCGCTTTTTTATGCTCTCGGGGAACCCAAGGACTATATTTTCCGTCCTGTCAACAGACTCGATAAGGGAACTTCCGGTCTGATGGCAGTGGCCAGAAACGCCCTGATACAGTACAGTCTTCAAAGCATGCTGCACACCCCTGACTTCATCCGCACCTATCTTGCCATCACTGACGGGATACCTGCTTCATCGGAGGGAACCATCTCTCTGCCCATTGCAAAAGCAGAAGGCCCCACCATCCGGCGGGAAATCCGTTCAGACGGGAAGCCTTCCATAACACATTATAAAGTCCTTGCTGAGCGGAATGGTCTCGCATTAGTCCGCCTCCAGCTTGAAACGGGCAGGACTCATCAGATCAGGGTACATATGGCGGCATTGGGCTGCCCTGTATTTGGAGATTTTCTCTACGGGACAGAATCAGAGCGCTTGCCCGGCCGGTTTGCGCTGCATGCCGCTCAGATCCAGCTTCTTCACCCTGTGCTGAGAACAACCCTGAACATAGAAAGCCCTCTCCCGGATGAGCTTAAACGCCTGCT
>CAMNGW010000389.1 GCA_946538615.1 uncultured Clostridia bacterium | reverse complement strand
CTGTCACATCTTCCCCGTTTACTTTTTCCAGTCTTCTGAACAGTCCTTTATATCCAAGTTCCGCCCAATAGCTTTCCTTTTCTTCTTTTTTGCTGAGATTGGTGCAGACAAGAGAAAACTCTCCGCACATGAAATCTTTTCCTCTTCTCAGTTTTCCATCAAAGATTAAACCGCCGCCGACACCGGTTCCGATTAACAGTACTGCCCCATCATCAATCCCCTGCAGATTTCCTTTCCACAGTTCCGCAAGTGCCGCGCTTTTGCCGTCATTTTCAATAGCGCATGAAAGACCATAACGTTCAAGAAGTTCCCTGACTTCATCGGCCAGCTTGTCTGTCAGAAGCTGGGGGGCGTCCTTCATGGTAAAACCGGGAATGGTTTTGGACAGGGCAAGATGGACACAGTCAAACCCCTGGAGTTTGGCAGCCTGAAGATGTTCTTCAAGTGTTGTACCCATCGTATCGTGAAGCCGGATTCCAATGTGTGGCATAGTATGCTTCCTTTCTCAATGGCGGTCGGTCAGAATCTGAAACATCATTCCTGTTCAGTATAGGCTGAATCCGCCAGAAGAACAAGAGGATTTACCGGATAGATGTCGAAGATAAGAAAGGGTTTGCACAATCCGGCGCTTCTTAAGGGAGAGATGTTGAATGGCCAGGCGGTTTTTTTTGCATGAAAGCAACAGAGAAAAGGTTCTTTCAGTTTGCAGGCGTCTGTTTATTTATCAGGAAGAGATGGAGGATCAATCAGCTTTTCCGCGCGAAAAACTGATCTCAATGATAGAAGACGCGTATAAGAATCTGGCAGAAGAAACCTTCCACAAAATGCTTGGCTGCCGTATGATCCGCATGATCCGGCAAACTGAAAAGTCGGCAGTACCGCTTCACGACGATTGCCTGAAGGTTGTGTGCAAATCACCGGAGCTGATCTATCCTTATGAAGAGCTGGAATGTATGGGCCTGGCGAGAAAGTGTAAAAACGAACCCGGCTCATTCCATGTGGAAAAATATGTTTTCGATCATCTCAGGTCTATATCAGAGGAAGAAATGAACCAGCTTGAGTGGGATGATGAGATGTGTATGCTCATCGATACATACCTGCTCATATGGGGTGCTGTTGAATATGAGGTTCTGGTTGACGCCGTTTTTTCTAAGGTGCCAATAGGGGCGAGAGACCTGCTGGGCACGATACTCAGGGAACTGATCGGCTTTCGTAAAGGACAGGATTGTGTTTACGAGAACGAGAAGGGAGATCTTTTTATTCTCTCACGGCACGCGCTTGATAATGAAAAGCTTCAGGAAGCAGTATCAACGCATTTATGGGAGAAACTGCCCTATTGGCAGCCAGATGATGAAACCTTTGAGAAGTCTGCCCAGATGTTTTTTGTGGATAAGGACGATGCCTTGATTTACCGGTATGTTGCAGGGCTCACCGGAAAGCTGACTATTCCGGAAAACGAATCGGATTTCCGGTATGATTTGCTCCATGCGTTCCTGGAAACTGAACAGGGCGCAGAAATCATGGCCCGTCTGGGAAGAGCGAGATGGATGACACTTCAGGGAGAAATGTTTGACGCTTTACACATTCTCATGTACAATGAGGATATCCAAGCCCCCTCCCGTAAAGCCCAGGTAAGGCAGTATGCGTACGGCTTGATTGCATCCTTTCCCCAGTGGGCTTACAAAGGATGGTCCTTCATGGATGTTTTCGGTGACAATGCATTGACGGATAAGCGGCGCACAGAAGTGCTGGAGGCCTGCACGATGGGAGACAGGCAGGAACCCTCGTTCCATGATCTGTGTCCCTGTGGGTCCGGGAAGTTGTACGGCCATTGTCATGGGAGGGCGATGTAATTAGTGTCTCAGGGCTCAGGCCTTAGGGATAAAAGAGGCTCTGCCTCTTGTATGGAACATCTTTTCAGGACGAAGAATTAGGAAGGAGTTTTTCTCATGGTTGACGTGGAAAAAGTGTACAAGCAGTGGCTGGCGGATTTTGCAGATGATCCGGAAACCATTGCAGATCTCAAAGCGATTGCAGATAACCCTGATGAGATCCAGGACAGATTCTATACGGGTCTTTCCTTTGGCACAGCAGGTATGCGCGGTGTTTTGGGAAGCGGCACAAATCGCATGAACAAATACAATGTGCGCAGGGCAACAAAAGGTCTTGCCAAATATCTGATGCAGGATCCGGCCAATGCCAGCCGTGGTGTTGTGATTGCTTATGACTCAAGGCGTTTCTCACCGGAGTTTGCAAAGGATACCGCACTGGTGCTTGCTGCAAACGGGGTCCCTGCATTCCTTTTTGACGCTCTTCGTCCTGTACCGATCCTTTCCTATGCTGTCCGTCATCTGAATGCTGCAGGCGGCGTAGTTATTACAGCCAGCCATAATCCGCCGCAGTATAACGGGTACAAAGTATATGGCGATGACGGCGCCCAGCTTGGACCGGAAGCAGCCGATGCGGTGACCAACTATATCAATGGCCTCACCTATCTTGAGTGTGTGCCAATGGATGAGGAAGAAGCCAAGAAAGCGGGCCTTTTGAAAATCATCGGCGACAAGGAAGTTGACGATGATTACATGAAGGAAATCAAGACGCTGTGCATCCAGCCTGAGATGCTCCAGAAGGAAGGCGACAAGCTTTCTATCGTCTATACGCCCCTTCATGGTTCAGGCAAT
>CAMNGW010000388.1 GCA_946538615.1 uncultured Clostridia bacterium | reverse complement strand
TCAGCACGTGACCGATGTTCTGGCGATCCTGTGGAACAATTCGCTGCTGCACCCACATGCGTCTCCAGTAGCTGCCGACGGAGTACTCCCCCCGCTTGACGAAGCTGGAGAGTAGCAGAGGGGTTTTCCAAGGATCCGCACCCTCTGGCAGCTCAATATAGAAGGCTTTGGGGCCCTCATAGTATATGAGATATCCGAGCACGGCATCTTTTGCTGCTGACTCATCCCTGATCGCAAAGATTCTCATATGCCTGCCACCTTTTCCAGATCATTTCCCAGATTCTGTCCAGCCATTGCTGTTCCATCGCCCCTGTCAGCCCATCAAGCAAAACGTCCCGATCTTTGTCAGTCAATGGATTGAAAAGCGGCCGGCGATCAGGCGGAATCAGCTTCAGATTATCCCAGGCAGAGCGTGACCCCACAAAGCATTGCACCGGCTTATCCGCCATCAGGTCTTCCCTGAGCATGACTTCCGTGCTTTCACATCGGCTCAGCAAGGAAAGTCCGTGATCAAACAAAGGAGCCAGGCGGATGGTCTTTCTCCGTGAATTACGCAGGATTTCCATGTTGGCTCCGTGTCTGTCCCGGTTCAGGATCAGAAAGTCCACTACCAACATTTCCCAGATTGTGCGCTCCCAACCCAAGCGGATGCAGAAAGCCAAGGGCGATTCATCCGGCAGGCGTTCCGCCTGATAGTAAGCGTCCAGAGCAATTTTGCTCTCACCGCGCTGTTTGAAATCCTTTGATGCACATAGCCAGGTTTCATAAGGTTTCTGATCGATCAGCACCATGGCATGGATCAGCTGATAGGACAGATGCTCAATTCCAAGGATAGTGAGAAGACGATCCACAATAATCTCGTTGACACATTCGTGCCCGATGATTCCTTTCCATGCATCATAATTGGAAAGCTTGAAATAGGTTTTTCCATCCGGACCATCTTCATAGGCCTTCAGAAATAAACCTGCATTGCCGGATGAATTGCGCGTCTTCGCCCAGTTCAGATAAGTCATGTCCTGCAGCTCCCGCACGATTTGTGCCATGATCTTTCACCTCCATGTTGCACGTTATCAATATACTTGATAAATGTCAAGTAACCCTGAGTTTCCATCAGTGGTGATTCATGAAAAAATCAAAACAGAAATCAATGGAGCTCGGCAAATTACATGTCCGTACAAGTCAAAATATCAGGATTGGCCCTGTTAGCATCTGTTTTTCACTGCACAGATACATGACGATTCCTCATCTGAGTTCTGTTCATAAACCTATTGCTGGCAACATTTTTATATACTTTTCATGAAAAAAGAGCCTGCCCCGTGTCATTGCGGGACAGGCTTTCTTCTGTCTATTCAATTCCGTTCTCCGGGTTCTCCTTCCCCGGCACTTCTTTTTCACCAATCAGTATCATTTCAGTATCCAGCATGCTCCATGCAGCTCTTACTGCAGATCTCACACTCTCCGTGTCCACGTTCCATCCACGCTTCTGCAGCCGGTTCAAAGCAAGCTTCCACTTTGTCTCGCCATTTCCGCGCCCGATCAGCACCTCCACAGCCCGGACCGCTGTATCCGCATCAATCTTCAGCCCTATACTGTCCAGCACCGGACAAATGTACCGTCTGAACAGCATGCCGATCAGAACAGCGCAAGCTGCAAGGATCCCGCTGAGGAGATACGTCGGGATCATGCCCGCCAGGTTCATCTCTTCAGCCAGTGCCACTCCCGGCACCATCATAAAAACCAACAGCAACATCATAGTATTTCATCCTCCCTGTCCATTCTATCCATTGTCTGTTTCTTCATCGTCCGTGTCCCCGGACCTGTACGGCGCATATTTCCACACCAGCCATTTCTCCACTGCCGAATTCCCGGAATACGCTGCAAAACAGATCGTCGCAAAACCAATGTAGGCCTCCACGATATGCTGCATCACCGTCATGGCCTCAACCACATAACAGAAAAGGACCGCCATCACTGAAATGACGGTCACAGCTGTGTTAACGAATACCACCATGCGTTTGGAGAACTGCACATAGGTGTTTTTCTTTTTTGCCATGGCATCTTACCTTTCGCGTTCATCCACCGGCAGCTCGATCAGCCGCTCAATGTAGTCTGTGGCCACATGGTTGCGCTCACCGTTGGATTTGTACTGCTTGTACATCTCACTCAGGCTCGTCTTAATGAACATCGGACAAGGGCGTCCATGGTCCACATAATGCACAAACGCCGTGTTCAGCGCGTTGAGCTGAAGTGTGGCAATGGCCTCGGCGTTGTCTTTCGCCTCGTCCTTAATCTGTTCCAAATCTCCCAGAATCTCCCCCAGTCTGTTGGAGATCGCGTCAAAGGGCTTTGTCCTGCGTTTCCTCAGGCAGTCAAGGATCAGGATGACAATCTTGACTACGCCCCAGACCGAAACAATGCACCCCGCCACAGCCTCTATCCTGGATACCATGTCCAGGTCCATGAAGAATTTCAGCATGTCCCCACCTCCTTAGCCATGACCTTCCATGTCCATCCGCCAGGCTTCAAGGGCCGAGATCCTCGCCGCCAGGCTTTCCAGCGTTACACTTCCTCCACTGTCTGCCACTAAGCCCCCTTCACTTGTCACGTCACCCTCTATGGGCCTCAGGAACCGGGTCATCATGTAACCTGTGTGCCCGCCGAATGACACTTTGCACCACTTTCCGCCGTTT
>CAMNGW010000387.1 GCA_946538615.1 uncultured Clostridia bacterium | reverse complement strand
TTTCCAGCAGCTGAGGGATCAGGGAATTCTTTTCTTCAAGCAGGCTGGCTACCACGTGCTCCTGGTCCACCTGCATGTGCTGATATTGCGTCGCAAGGGCCTGGGCGTGCTGGATGGCTTCCACAGACTTCTGCGTATAATTGTTCATGCTTGCCATAAGGATCAGCTCCTTCTGAAAGGCTGTACAATTGACTATCTTTGACCTTTCGAGGATATTGTACTCCGTTTCATGGGATTGTCAAGAGGAAAATTTGACTTTTTCTGACCTTTTCACGATATGGAATATTTGCCCCGCAGAAAGGTTCAGCCAAAGTCTGCCGGATAAGATGAAGACAGAAAACGGCAGATGTGCTATACTGCTCATCAGACCAAAGGTGGGTAAGGAAAGCGGTGAGGTGCATGAGACATATTCCCACGGGTGAGCTTCCCGGTCTGGAAGTGGATTTTGAAACCTATCTGAAGCGGGCATCCCAGCCCCGTGAAGAATATGATGTGAACCGCTGGCTCTTTGTGCCGGATACCTACACGGAGTTCCGTTATATCCTGGGGACCCGCGGGACCCATCCTCTGATCTGCATCGGCATCAATCCCTCCACCGCCCGTCCGGATGCCCTGGACAGGACACTGCAGAGCGTGGAACGCATTGCGGGAAGGAACGGATTTGATTCCTTCATCATGTTCAATGTCTATGCCCAGAGAGCCACGTCCCCGGACGATATGCCCAGGGAAATGAATCTCCGCCTGCATGAAGAAAACATGAAGGCATTCCGTTATATACTTTCGGAGGCAGGTGCCCCCGTGATCTGGGCTGCCTGGGGCAGCATCATCGAAAAGAGAGCATACCTGAAGGACTGCCTTGAGGACATGATCAGGCTTGGCAGGACCTATGATGCACAGTGGGTGAAGTGCGGCGATGTTTCCAGAAAGGGTCACCCGCATCATCCGCTGTATCTGAAAAGCACCCTTCCCCTGGAACCCTTTGATGTGGCCGACTATGTGTCTGCCTGCCTGTGAATGAAGAGAGGAGCGTGCATATTTGCACCGGCTTTGGAAAACAAGATGGAAGCGTTTTACAGCGCTGATTATGTGCCTGATGATGTGGCAGCTTTCTGCTGCAGCCGAGGGTGAAGTGAACTGGGACGATGTGGTCTGGGAAGAGGAAATTATTGAAGAAATCAACGGGGAAGCCATACAGGCCGGCACCATGTCGGATTCCCAGGGCAGACTGTTTACCCCCTCCTATGGCAGCAACTATCAGGATGACGAAGAGAACTACTGGACCCTTCCCATGGACATCACGGACGAGGAAGCTGTCTGGAACACGCTGATTCAGCCCATGACGGTGGTGGACAACGGGAAGAAAAACGCCGAGAAAACCCAGATGGTGCTCCGGGCAGCGCCGGATGAGAATGCGGAGGGCGTCGGGGTCGTGACCTGCATCAGCCAGGGCGTGCATGTCCTGGAAACCCTGGACAGCGGCTGGTCCCTGGTGGAGTGCTATTCCTCTTCCTTCCGGGACAGCGCAGTGCACAGATGGAATATGCTGGTGCAGGGCTACATTCAGACAAAGTATCTGAAAACCACGGTTCCGGACCAGACCATGGGCATTGTCATCGACAAGCTGACCCAGCGGCTGTACCTGTTCCTTGAAGGGAAACTGGAGGCAGTGCTGCAGGTGTCCACGGGCCTTGTTAACAGAAAGCAGCCCTGGAATGAGACCCGCTCCGGGGAATTCCTGATGCTGCTTCCCGCTGTGGGAGGCTTCCAGGACGGCAATATGGTCTGTTCCTACGCCATCCGCTTCAATGGCGGGGACCTGATTCATGAAGTTCCCCATTCCACCACCTCCGGCTACACGGTTTTTGAACCGAAACTTGGAGAAAAAGCCAGCCATGGCTGTATCCGGGTGCAGCGCAGAAAGACCCCGGACGGGTACAACATGCAGTGGATCTGGGATCACCGCAAAAGCAACACCAAGCTGATGATCTGGGAAGACTGGCAGGGCAGACAGATGGCATATCCTGACGATGACCTGACGCTGTATTACAACCCCAATGGAGGCAAGGCATACCATACGCAGGAAACCTGCAACTCGGCCAAGGGGAAAACCTTTACACCCTTTACCTACGGTGAACTGGAAGATGACCCCTATGCAAAGCTGAACCGGTGCAGCTGGTGCACGCCGCCCCTGCGCAGGGGGGAGATTGACGCTGTGAATGCAGTCTATGCCGAGGGCGGTGACCATGATCCCGTTCTGACAGAACTCAGAAACAGCGCGGATGACTGAACAGTGAATAACGCACGATGTTCTTCCTTATAGCGTTGATATCGCATAACTTCATCAACACAGTATGATATGGTTTTGGACTTCTTACTGCTTGCAGACAGCAATTCGAGATTTGCACGAAGTTGCTTGATTTTCTCAGGGGGGCTTAACTATAATATGCATGCCTTTCCGCCGTTCGTGCTGTAATAGATAGGCGAAAGTGCATATGACAAAGGCAGGGGATTCGGTCAAAAGGGTCCCCTGCTTTGCATTATATATAACGATCTTTAAGATTTTGAAAAGATACAGCGAAAGGTACAGTTTTGCTGTTGTGGAAGAACGAGCCGGGGTTCATTCTCCGCGGAGCGGGGTGGTTATACTGGAAATCACAAAAATCCGGAATTTTTGATTGATTTCCGTATATACA
>CAMNGW010000386.1 GCA_946538615.1 uncultured Clostridia bacterium | reverse complement strand
GGAAAATTTGTGCTGTGGGCTCATTACGAGAATGGGGCGGATTACCGTGATGCTGCCTGCTGCGTGGCAACGTGTGACCGGCCGGACGGCAATTTCGTTTATCACGGCCATTTTCAGCCTTTTGGTTTTATGTCCCGGGACTGTACCGTGTTTCAGGAGGAAGACGGCACTGCCTATTTCATATCAGCCTCGCGGGATAATGCGGACCTGCATGTGTACCGGCTCTCAGACGATTATATGAATACAGAGGCCCTGGTCCACAGACTTTTTCAGGGCGAATACAGGGAAGCGCCTGCGGTGATAAAAATCAATGGCCTCTATTATATGATCACATCGGGCTGTACCGGCTGGGCACCGAACCAGGCGAAATATGCAGTCGCTGAATCCATGGAAGGCAGATGGAGTCAGCTGATGGATATCGGCGACAGCACCTGTTACGGCAGCCAGGCTGCTTTCCTTTTTATGAAAGACGGACACCCCCTGTACTTTGGCGATCGCTGGGGCGGGAACGGAGAAAAGTATTTTTCTTCCGGCTATACAGTATATCCGCTCGAGACGGATGAGGGCAGACTGTACATGCATGATCAGGATACCTTTGAAGGTACATAATCAGGCCCAGCCAGAAGGAGGAAAACCAGATGGGAAAGATGGCCGTTTCAACTGAACAGCTCAAGTATCTGCGGCTGCTGGGTGAGCAGTATCCGACAGTGGAAGCGCTTTGCACAGAGATCACAAAACTGGGGGCACAGCTCAGTCTCCCTAAAGGTACAGAGCATTTTATGAGCGATATACATGGCGAATATGAGGCATTCTGCCATATTATGAGGAACTGTTCAGGCGTCATACGCGAAAAAGTATATTTATGGCTGGGTGACCAGCTGACTGAATCCGAAGCAGATGCTTTATGTACGCTGATTTATTATCCGGATGAGATACTGCGCCAGCAGCACCAGAAAGGTGACGTCCCTGTAGAATGGTACAGGAAGCAGACAGACTGTATGCTCCACCTTGCAAGGATGCTCTCTTCCAAATACACACGGGAAAAAGTAAGGCGCATGATGCCGGACGACTGGTCCTTTCTGCTCGATGAGCTGATGCATTATCAGAACGATGAAAGCGGGGAGGGCGGGGAACAGGGGGATAACCGCAAGGCTTACCATGATGCCATACTGACTTCGCTGATTGTGACATGCGGGATTGACAGTTTTCTCACATCACTTGCCTCGCTGATCCGCAACCTGGCCGTGGACAGGCTGCACGTGGTCGGAGATATTTTTGACCGCGGACCGAGGGCGGACAGCATTATGGATATCCTTATGCACCATCACTCGGTTGATATTGAATGGGGAAATCATGATGTGCTGTGGATGGGAGCGGCTTCAGGAAGCCTGTGCTGTATAGCCGGTGTTCTGCGCAACTCGCTTTCCTACGGCAATATGGACATTCTTGAAAGGGGATACGGGATCCCACTGCGGGAACTCATCCTGTTCGCCGAAAAGACGTATCCGGACATGCCGGAAGACAAGGCGGCTGTATGGGCCATCACCGTGATCATGTTCAAGCTTGAAGGACAGCTGATCAGACGGAACCCTGATTTTGGCATGGAAGACAGGCTGCTTTTGCACAGGATCGACAGAGAGAATCATGTGATTGAGATTGACGGAAAGAAATGGCCCGTCCGCCCGAACCCGCTGCCGACAGTTCTCAAGGAGGACGCTTATGCGCTGACGCCTGAAGAGGAACATGTAATGGCCGGCCTCCGTTCCGCTTTTACCCATTCGATCCGTCTGCATGAGCATGTGACTTTTCTCTACCGGCGCGGGTGGATGTACAGGACATTCAACGGGAACCTCCTGTTCCACGGCTGCGTGCCGCTGTGCGAGGACGGCAGTTTCCTGGTGAAAGCGATCCATGGGAAAAAGCTGAGCGGGAAAGAGCTTATGGATGATGCGGATGAAGTCGCAAGACGGGCTTTTTACGAAGGCGATCTGCAGGCACTGGATTTTATGTGGTACCTCTGGTGCGGTTCGGACTCCCCGGTATGCGGAAGACAGATCAAAACATTTGCCAGGGCATTTATCCCCGATGAATCTGCCTGGGAAGAGCCGCGAAATGCCTATTACAAATGGTACAACAGTGAGGAAAAATGCAGGGAGATCCTTGAAGCCTTCGGACTGACAGAACCGGAATCATGCATTATCAACGGTCACACACCCATCCGGGTCACGCATGGTGAGAGTCCCCTGAAGGCAGGCGGCAGGCTGGTAGTCATAGACGGCGGGTTCTGCAGGGCCTACCAGAAGACAACAGGCATTGCCGGGTACACGCTTATTGCCAACAGCCATGGCATGCGTCTTATGTCGCATCAGCCCTTTACATCTTTGAGGGACGCTCAGCTCCATGGGCGGGACATACACTCTCAGTCCTTTGAATTTGCCACATATCCCAAGCGCAAGTATGTCCTGGATACGGACCACGGCAAGCTGCTCAAAGAGAGAATGGAGGACCTCATGCTTCTTCTGGAAGCCTGCCGGAGCGGTGCCGTCAACCTTCAGAAGTGAAAACAGACGACAGGGATCAGGCTGTTTACGGCCGCGGCATTGCCACTGTCCTTTATTTTTGCTATAGTGCGTATACTGTATCACATTTTCTTAAGGGGGTAGGAGCATGGCGCTACATGTCATGGAAGAAGCGAACCGCTGTCTGCAA
>CAMNGW010000385.1 GCA_946538615.1 uncultured Clostridia bacterium | reverse complement strand
AGGCATTTTTCTTATGCCGCCACAGGGAAATGGAACATGTTCCTGTTAAAGCCGGTGGCAGCCATATGTTTTTCCCCCCGCATGTCGGACATGATCTCTGACACAGCACAGCCCCGGAAGCCGGCGGGATCCGCATCTTCATCGGTGATGTCAAAACAGCGCCGCTGTCCCGCTTTTGCAGGAATCGGGCTGACAGGGAATGCCGCATCTTTTCCCGTTAGTTCGGTTTATATCATCAGTCTTGCAGGGATAACAGACCGGAAAAAGTTCCTGACGCCCATTCATTCAGATCCTGGAGTCTTTTTGTATCCTGACATACACGCATCCCCTGCAGCAGACAGATCATATTGGGAACATGACTGATATGATCAGACGCTTCTTTCACAATGATCCGTTCATCTCATCCCGGAGCTGTGCCTGTTGACATCCGTACCCCGCACCTGTATCATGGAAACAATTCTCACAGGCCACTTTTCAGTAAAGCATCATATCCGCCCAATCCCTTTACAAGTACTGCAGCAGCTCCCGGTCCGCGCAAACACACAAAACCCCTTCTCAGCACAATGCTTTCAGAACAGAACATACACAATCAGCTTTCAGAAACGAACTTTCAGAAAGGAGGCAGGCAGATCCGGCGGCACACGCATCCGGACCGGGCGGGCACCGCTGCATTGAAATGATCGATACAAAGAAAGGAGAGAAAACCATGAAAAAATGGCTAGGCTGGCTGATTCTGCTGATGATGCTTGTTTCCTTTACAGCCGTCGCAGACATCACACTCCCCCGCGATACCTCCGTTATAGAGGAGGAGGCATTTATGGGAGACACCTCCCTCACTTCCCTTGTTCTCCCCTCCGGGACCCTTCAGATTGGCGACAGGGCATTTCAGGACTGCACAGGCCTGACCGAGATTTACATTCCTTCGTCCGTAAATTCCATAGGTGAAAACGCCTTTGAAAATGATGAGAAACTGGTGATCCGCTGTTATCTGCCAAGTTACGCGCATCAGTATGCCGCAGCGCAGGGCATCCCCTATACGGTGCTTGGCAATTACTGGATCACAGAGGCGGTGAAGGACAATACCAGCATCAAAGCAACCGTCACCACGGAAAGCGCCTGTTTTCTGAGCGTGGAAATTCTCAGTCAGGACAAGAGCGAGGTCCTTACCTCAAAGAAGGTCCAGATTGATGAAGCCTTTACTGATAAGGAAATTTCCGTGGACTTTGAGGAACTGCCGGAATACTTTGCCCTGCGCGCCGTTATCTGCGATGAATTCGGCGCGGCCATCTCAGATCCTCTGGAATCCATCCGGTATACCCAGGCATATGTGGAGTTTGCCCGCAAGATGCCGGAAGATTTTGAATCGCGTTCCGTTCTGGACTTTGGCGTGAACGGCTTTGGCGTGCTGAAAGATGAGCTGAAGCAGGTCACCGGCATCATCCAGGACAACCATGTGATTGTCTCCCCCGGTACGCCCATTGAAGCCGGGGACGCTCTGTTCCTTTCCAACGAGAATGTGTACCTGAAGGCAAAAACCGTATCAGTAAACGAGGACGGAACCTACACCGTCACAGAGGATCCGGATGCCACGCTTCTGGACTTTTACAAGTATCTGAGAGTGGACAATTCCGAAGGATATACCAGCAGGAGCCCCTTCTCGATTGCAAGAAGCGCAGGCCGCAGGGACGCGGAGCCCTTCTTTGAAGTGGACACGGAGGGCGGCGTCACCACAACG
Source organism: uncultured Clostridia bacterium (assembly GCA_946538615.1). Taxonomy (GTDB): domain Bacteria; phylum Bacillota; class Clostridia; order Christensenellales; family Aristaeellaceae; genus UBA2943. The sequence goes on along the minus strand of CAMNGW010000385.1, from coordinate 976 downwards.
GCAACCGGTTCCATCTGCCCTGTGCTGGTAACCAATCTGGATACTGCCGTCTTTGGTCCGGATTACCTGAATGTGGAACTGTTTATCGAGCTGTTCGGAGAGGTAAAATATGAGATCTCCGGCGAAGCCACACTTAATAAGGATTTTGGGATTGTGGATCACACCTTCCCCATCGGCGGAGGATGGGGCATCAATGTGCAGGTAAAGGTTCCCGTAGAACTTAAGGCAGCTGCATCCGCAGGCTTCACCACAACCTTCTCCGGGCGACTAGGCTTTAAGTATGACAATGAAACAAAGTCCTTCTCCAAAATCCAGACTTCAGACCTGAAGGCCACAATCCATGCAAACGGTGAAGTCGGTGCAAAGGTGGGCCCTGAACTTGACGTGGGGCTCTCCTGGCTGGGCCTGACCGGGTCCATAGGCGCCTGGATCGGCGGGGATCTGACGGCAGAGACTTCCAGAGAAGTGAACCTTCTCAGGGAAGCTGAAGAAAAACATGCCTGTGACCTCTGCTTTGACGTAGAGCTTAATAAGTTCGTCGAACTGAATGCTGAACTTTCCTGGAAGCACCTTTTCGGTGACAGGGAAAGCCTTGGAAAGAAGAGCTGGCCTCTCAGCCCCTACCCGGTCTTTGATGGCTATCTTTCCATGATCAATTCACCTGACAGTGTACACCATGGCCATATTGTTCTGGATAAGGGCGAATGTCCCAACAAGGAATATCTGGTGAAGATTCGTACACTGGACGCGGAAGGTGAAGAACGCACCGGCGAAACCGTGACCATCCGGAATGCGAACGGAACAGCGGTTGCAGAAAAGACCAGTCCCCTGTCCGTCTATCTCCCTGCAGGAGAGTACACCGCTTCCTCCACGTATCTTGACGGAACCGCAACAGAGGAATTTGAAATCAAAGACGGGAGCGTTTCCGTTGATCTTGTCATGAAGGAAAAAGATGTGCTGGTGTATGGTTATGTCT
>CAMNGW010000384.1 GCA_946538615.1 uncultured Clostridia bacterium | reverse complement strand
ATAGAAGCTCACCGGCAGGGCCTGGGCCTGATATTGGGCCAGCGCCTCGGGGCCGTCGCACCTGCGCCAATCACCGGAAGGCCTTCCACGCTCAGCTTTCGCAACGCCTTATGTACCTCCAGCAGTTCCGTAAAGCCCGTCACTTCGAAGATCTGTTAGACCTCAGGTGAGACATTCACCACTGGCAGTGCTCTCCCTGCCTGCTTTCTGAGCTTCATCAGCAGGCGCAGGCCTGCGGAGGAGATGTATTCCATCCCTTGGGCGTCGATGGTAACCACAGCATTGGGATTCGCATTTAATAGATATAAGATCATCTGTATTGTAAAACTAAAAACGTTGATATTACTGGGGAATTTCAGATTATCCTTCGTAATTGTTGATTTGCAAATTGGAATAAGGGTTTGGACACCAGGAAGCAAGAACTTTTTAAGTGACGAGACCGTATACCAATAAAAAGACAGCCTGGAAACCTTATAAAATAATGGTTTCCAGGCTGTCTAAATGGATGCCAAAGTGAGAAAGTCGGGCAGTTCCACCCGAAGCTGCTTTATTCCCTGATCTACTCAATGTTCAGCAAATTTACATGCCGGGAAAGAAACTGAAGCAACCATTTCCAAAATAGCAACAGGGATGAAAAACGGGAAGCGTTTTGCCGTCACTCCGCCCAGAAAGACAAACATGAAAATCTTCCCTGCCTGGTACATTTATTTCATGATACTTATCCGATCAGCGCCACGGCAATATCATTCACATTAGTGCCTGTGGGGCCTGTTTTGATAAGCCCCCCCACCGCTTCCAGCGCGTTGTAGGCGTCGTGGTTTGACATCATGGCAGAATAAGACAATCCTTTTTCTGCAAGCGCTGACATCGTATTACCGTCCACATAGCCACCCGCTGCGTCCGTGGGACCGTCTGTGCCATCCGAACCCACGCAGATAATAGCCGCAGTCTTCAGACCATCAATTTCTGGTGCAGCTGCCAGGGCCATTTCCTGGTTGCGCCCACCCAGCCCGTTGCCAGAAAGATGCACCACAGTTTCGCCTCCTGCCAGGAAAGCTATCTTGCGTCCATCCGCTGCATGGGTTTTCAGGATGCTGCCAAGGAAACTGCCAGCTTCCTTAGCTTCACAGCTCAGCTGATCGGTGAGCAGAACAGTCTCATAACCCAATGCATGACAGGCGTCTGCTGCCGCACGGGCAAGCTGACGCACACTGCCGATGATCTGCGTCTCTGTGCCCGGCAATTCCTTTGGCGTTTCTGTGCGGAGACAAGCTTCAGTCTGGGCACTGATTTGTATATGATACCTGCGGACCACATCCAGTGTCTGGTCACAAGTTGACCGGTCAGGCACAGTAGGACCAGAAGCAATCATATCCAACGGATCGCCCAGTACGTCAGAAAGCACGATGGAAAGAACCCTGGCTGGTGCACACCATCTGGCAAATTTGCCTCCTTTGACAGCAGAAAGGCGTTTCCGCACGGTGTTAATTTCCACAATATTACAGCCCGCTGCCAGCATTTGACCGGTGATGGACTGCAGTTCAGCAAGTGGAATCAGGGGGTTTTCAAACAGAGCACTGCCACCTCCGGAGAGCAGGAAAAGCACAGTGTCCTCTGTCTGCAAGTCCCGAGTCAATTCCATAGCAGCAAGCGTCCCTGCCACACCATGCTCATCCGGAACGGGATGGCCTCCCTCATAGCAGGTGATCCGTGGAATCGCATGTTCCACATGCCCATACTTGGTCACTACTACGCCAGCTGTCAGCGTATCGCCAAGTGTCATCGCGGCTGTGTCGGCCATTTTCCAGGCTGCCTTGCCCACAGCTACCAGATAAACCTTTCCAGGAAAAGTCCGATCTTTCAGTGCTTTTTCCACAGCATAAGATGGTGTCACAGCTGAAATTGCATGGCGGATGACAGCCTCCGCATCCTTGCGAAGCATATGATTCATGTCGACCATTCCTTTTGAAGCGTTAATTCTTTAAGAAAACCGTTACTGTCCGAATAAACAGTGATGGGCCCTGCACACATGATTCGATCTGCTCAGCAGCATGTTCCGTTCTGGCTCCACTGGGCATGGACCGCTTGCCGCGGGCATACGCTCATGTGCCTTTTCCGGTGATGTTCATGATGGTAATCTGGTTCCCCTTTGTGCTGCTGGCCTCATAAACTTTTTCCTGCTTATTTTCATTTTATCATTTTCAAAATGGACCCGGTTTATAAGATCAGTCGCATCATGAAAAAATCATCCGTCTTTATCTTTAAAATCGCTTCCTGTATAATTCAGGCTGACCGCTGAAGAGGTGGCAATTGTAAAGAAAGGTACCCTGTAGTAAGATAGTAGCCCTGACATATAAGTCAGCGGACCTGAAAACAGGATGTACCTGAATCAAATCATACCCAAAACGAAAAGATTGCACAAGTGACAGGCGCCACGGCAATCAGAATCCATGCTGGAAGCAGGAAGCATCAGTCCATAGCATCCGATCATCATAGGATGTACCCTGGCAGGAAACCGTTTGGATTCAGGAATACGATAACAGGGTTACTATCTTTGACGCATGTTATGAAGATCAGCGCCGGACAGGGAAATGTCAAAAATACACAGTCAGCTAATCAAACAGAGCAGTATCATCACTATATGAAGTTGAGGGTTGAAGATGAAACGTTTTCATATGGGCAAGCATACAAAACATAAAGGATTGCGAAGAGCCGGTTTTCT
>CAMNGW010000383.1 GCA_946538615.1 uncultured Clostridia bacterium | reverse complement strand
TATTTCTGTTGCCCTCTCCTTGGAGTCGCCTCCACCGGCCGTTAGCCGGCACCCTGCCCTGTGGTGCTCGGACTTTCCTCATTCCCTTTTGGGGCCTGCGATCGTCTGGTTACCTCACATGCATCGGGAATCATATACTCTCAAAAGACACCTGTCAAGCTGATAAGCAACTGTCATAAACGCCGTCCCCTTGAAAAAGCTTTCTTTGAAGAGTACAATATACTCGTTCTTTTATGCATAAAGCCAGATAAAAGGACAAAGGGAGGAAATAAAAATGAAGGTAATTTTATTACAGGATGTCAAAAACATCGGTAAACGTGATGATATAGTCAACATTTCAGATGGCTATGCCCGGAACTTTCTTTTTCCGAAAAAGCTTGCTATGGAAGCCAAGCCGGGTGCACTGAAAGAAGTTGAACGCAAGCGCGCAGCTGAGGCGGCACGTGAAGCAGAAAAGCGTGAGGAAGCGATCAACAAGGCCAAGCAGCTGAAAGACAAGGGAGTTACCCTGCCTGTCAAATGCGGTGAAAAGGGCAGACTCTACGGTTCGGTTACGACAGCAGAGATCGCGGATGAACTCGAGAAACAGTATGGCATCAAAATTGACAAGAAAAAGATTGAACTGTCTGAACCGATCAAGCAGGTGGGCGATGTCACCATGAGCGTATGGCTCTACAGTGGCATTACGACCCCCATGGTCGTGCATGTGGTTCCTGCCGGAAAAGCCTAAGATTATCACAGAATGCATCTGGTAAGCTGAGAGCACAGGAGGGTACGAATGAGTGAATACAGGTCATTGGTTCCGCCTAATAATCTGGATGCTGAGAAAAGTGTCCTTTCAGCCATGCTTCAGGACAATACAGCTGTTCAGCTGGCCATTGAGATGCTGACAAAAGATGATTTTTACCAGCCATCCCATCGGGAAATCTTTGATGCCATGGTTCAGCTCAATCTTCAGCAGACACCGATTGACCTTCTGACATTGCAGTCTGAACTTGTCCGCCGTGGGACTTTCGATGGTGTGGGCGGGACAATTTATCTTGTGGAAGTTTTCTCTTTTGCACCGACTACAGCCAATGTGAAAGCCTATATTTCTATTGTTCTGGAAAAAAGTGTATTGCGGAAACTGATTGCGGCGAGTCAGTCAATCTCCCAGGAATGCTATGCACAGCAGAATACACTGGAAGAGACGCTGTCAAATTCGGAGAAGGCTATTTTTGACATCGTCATGAAGCGCTCAGGGAGCGATACACTCAAACCGATTAAGGATGTTCTGCTCAATACGTACGCTTATATTGAAGAGCTCAGCAACCTTAAAGGAAAAATTTCAGGTGTGCCAACGGGTTTCCATGCGCTGGATAATATGCTCACAGGCCTTCATGGCGGTGAACTGATTCTGATTGGCGCCCGTCCTTCTATGGGAAAAACGAGTTTTGCGATCAATATTGCCAGCCACGCAGCTCTTTATGCCAAACGGACGGTTGCGATTTTCTCTTTGGAAATGCCAAGGGAACAAATTGTTCTCCGTATGCTTTGTTCAGATGCCCGTGTAGATATGCAGAAAGTCAGACAGGGTACACTCACATCGGACGACTGGATGAAACTTGCACGGTCGGTTGGGCCCATGTCAGCATCCAATTGCTTTTTGGATGACACAGCAGGCATTACGCCTTCGCAGCTCCGTTCAAGGTGCAGGCGCCTTATGATGGACCATGGCCTTGATCTGATTATTGTGGACTATCTCGGATTGATGCATTCGGACAAACAGGCAGAAAACAGACAACTTGAGGTAAGTGAGATCAGCCGATCCCTTAAAGCGATTGCTCTTGAGCTGAAAGTACCGCTGATTGCCTGTGCGCAGCTTTCACGTGCAGCTACCGCAAGAGTAGATAAAAGACCTATGCTTTCAGATTTGCGTGATTCCGGTTCCATTGAACAGGACGCGGATATCGTGATGTTTCTGCACAGAGAAGCTTATTACGACCCGAACTGTGAAGAAAAAAATGTTGGTGAAGTGATTGTCTCGAAACAGAGAAACGGACCTCTGGGTACTGTAAAGGTAGCATGGCTCCCGGAGTATACGACATACGCCAATCTGGCACCGGCAGCCAGTGCACCGCCATATTGATACCGGTCATATTAAATTCTGGAGGATGAATCATGGATCAGAAAGCAATCAATCAGCTTAATGCGGACGATGACCAGAAACCAGTCAATCAGCTTAAGGTGAATGATCGTTTTGAAGGCTATCTGTTAGTGCGTTCATCTGAACAACGCTATAGTCCCAAAGGTGGCCCCTATCTCGATTTGAATCTTAAGGACAGTTCGGGGGAGATCAATTGCAAAGTATGGGAAAGGACGGTTGCTCCCCCACCACAGGGATCTGTGGTTAAGGTGACTGGGCAGGTTCAGGATTTCAACGGACGCCTTCAGATGCGGATTACAAAGATAGCTCAGGCAGATGGAAACAGTGAAGTGGACCTTTCGCGTCTGGTCCCTGCAGCGCCTGAAAAGCCTGAAAGCATGCTTTCAAAGATTGAACAGGCTATCGATACATTTGAATCGGAAATTTTAAAAAAGATTGTCCGGGAGATGCTGAGACTGGCAGGTGAGAAGCTACAGTACTATCCGGCGGCGATGCGGATGCACCATGCTGAACGTTCAGGCCTTCTGCATCATACAACAGACATGCTTGCCATGGCAGACCGGGTGCTGATATGCTACC
>CAMNGW010000382.1 GCA_946538615.1 uncultured Clostridia bacterium | reverse complement strand
AGACTGATGGTCATTTTCATAGTAGGCAAGATACCGGACCACGTTGGGACAGTCTGAAAACAGGGAGCCTGTCTCAAACTCCTTCTTTGCATTCTCGCGCTTGCCGTCCCTGTCCCAGTCGATGACTTTCACGGCATTTGTTGTGACTTTCTCCACCTGGTACACGGATCCTGTGCTGCCCCTTCCGAGCAGGAAGCCATACTTGTAGTCTTCCAGCTCCTCAGGGAGTTTGGGATAGCCGTAGGGATAAGGGACATATGGCGGGACATCATGGGGAGGGAACGGACGGAATGATGAAAATCTGGCGTCCGCCGTGCCGTCGGCCTGCCAGCCGGACGTGTTCTCAGACTGCGTGAACTCGTCATGTTCAGGAAAGAAGGGATCATTGAAAGATGGTTCAGAAGAGCTGTCGTGTTTCATAAGGTAGACCTCCATATGGTTGAACAGTCATAGAGGAGAAGAGGACTGTCAGGGGAAAAGACAGGGGCAGCCGGAAGGACTGCAGGCACGTCAGAAGGATCAAAGGAAATCCCTGGCACAGGGGAAGCCGTAAGCCCCCTCGGCGCTGAATACGGCTTTGCGGATCGCTTCGCACATGACGTCAGCGGCCAGGACACCTGCCAGGTCCAGATCGGCCCGGACACGGCCCACAGAAACAGCATAGATGCTGTCGCCGTCGGCTGAAGTGTGGACCGGACGGATGGACCGGGCAAAACCGTCCTGGGCCATGCCTGCGATTTTGCACAGCTGGGGCTTGTCAAATGCGGCATTGGTAAAAATGATCCCCAGCGTGGTATTGCCCGTAAACTTGTTTTCTTTTACGGCGATACTCTGCTGCATATATTCCGTTGTGTCCCTGAAAGCGGTACGGTCCTGTGTGAGAAGCCCTGCTATTTTCCGGCCCGTTTTCCAGTCATAAATATCACCCAGCGCGTTGACTGCTGCAATGGCACCGATCTGCAGGCCGTCTATTTCAACGGCAAAACTGCCTATCCCGCTTTTCATACAGGTTGCCATGCCGTTCGCTTTGCCTACAGTGGCCCCGCACCCGGCGCCAAAGTTCCCGTCCTGATAATTGGGGGATTCCATGGCCATCCGGGCTGCTTCATAGCCCATGGCCCTGTCGGGGCGTACGTTCCTGTCCCCGATGGTGAGATCAAAAAGGCTGGACTGTACAACAAGCGGGACTTTCGCGACACCGGTGTCATACCCTATGCCATGCTCTTCGAGATAGGCCATGACCCCGCTTGCAGCTTCAAGCCCGAAGGCACTTCCGCCTGCAAGGACGACAGCGTGGATGTACTGGGCAGCGGCGAGCGGGTCAAGGAGGCCGGTTTCATGGGAGGCGGGTCCGCCACCCCGGATATCCAGTCCTGCGGCCATTCCGTCAGGACAGATGAAAACGGTGCACCCTGTGGCGGCCTGGGTGTTTTCAGTCTGTCCGACAGCCAGGTTCCGGAACTGAGAGATGGGTATTTCTTTCATGCGAAGCTCCTTTGAGAGGGAATCCTCTGTCAGTATGCGTCATTTGTGCCGGACCCTGTGCTCTGATTGTCAGATCAGGACGGTGCCCGGGACACTTAATATACACCTTTTTTGAACAGGATGCCACTTATGCAGCGCGGTTTCAGATACAGAAATCATATTCCGGAAAAAGGACAGTGACAGCAACCGGATGGCCGCCGGCTGCGGGGCGCAGAAAAAGACGGCAGAACTAACTGGCTATATGAGGCACGAATGGTCTGTGACAGAAAGGAAGGATGTGGTACAATCTCCAGTGATGAGCCGGAAGACAGGTGCCGTTCAGCACAATGAGGGCACTGCCGGGACCGGGTGATGACAGACGTTCAGAAGGAGGGCATATGGCTGCCGTTTATCTGATGTGTGGGAAAATCTGCAGCGGAAAGAGTACGCATGCCAGACAGATCCGGGACGCAGAACATGCCGTGGTTCTCTCTGTGGATGAGATCACGCTGGCTTTATTCGGCCAGGACGCCGGGGACATGCTGGATGAGTATGTGAAAAGGACTGAGACATACCTGTACGGCAAATCGGTGGAGATTGTCCGCTCAGGAACCAGCGTCGTCCTCGACTGGGGCTTCTGGACAAAAGAAGAAAGATGCTTTGCCAAATCGTTCTATGCTTCGCAGGGCATCCGGTGCGAATTTCATTATATCAGGATCGGGCAGGAAACCTGGCACAGAAGGATAGAAAAAAGGAACCAGGATGTCCTGGACCACCTTACGGATGCCTATTATGTGGACGAGGGGCTTGTCCGGAAATTTGAATCCATTTTTGAGGAACCGGATGAACAGGAAGTGGACCAGCTGATCCAGGTCCCGTGAGCCATACATGCACAGAATGTGAAAAAGGAAAGGGAGGAAAACAGACAATGACAGAAAACATGCACTGGGAGAGAGAACCGGAGAAATATGAGATCCGGGAGGATCAAATCACCATAACGACCATGCCGCACACGGACCTTTGGCAGCGCACCTACTACCATTTCCGCAACGACAATGCGCCTGTGTTACAGATGGAGACAGAGGACAAGTATTTTTCTTTTATTGTCCGGACGGATTTTTCCCAGAGCCACCACCGCTTTGACCAGTGCGGGATCGTCATGTACCTGGACAGTGAGAACTGGCTGAAGGCTTCTGTGGAATATGAGAATGGGGAATTCCAGCACCTGGGCTCGGCGGTCACCAACCACGGCTATTCGGACTGGGCCACA
>CAMNGW010000381.1 GCA_946538615.1 uncultured Clostridia bacterium | reverse complement strand
GAAGACTCATTTTGAAACCTGTCCTGTTTGCTTAAGTCAGCTGGATCGAATCACTGCACATTTCATGATCTGTTATGCTGCTCTGCTTGTTCTCCGGCTTATTGAAAAGAATCTGGATGACCGTGGCACTCATTGCACGGTCAACAGCATTATTGAAACTTTATCTAACATGAATGTTTCCAATAACAAGGATTTGTTTGAGAGAGCAGAATATACCGGAAGTGAAACGCTCAATGCGCTGGAAGGCTGTATGCAGCTAGGATTAAATCGCCAAAATTACAAACCGAACGAATTGCGAAAAAAATTAAAAACTTTATTATGACTTGCTGACATCGAAAACATTTTCGAAAGAAAAAAAGCCAAGCGCCTTACACAAAGGCATTCTGACTGTTTTGAATCTTAAATTCGGGATTGTAATCAAAACTGCCTTATCTTATCAGGCTGCCCAAAAGATTTCCGAATTTCACAGCAGGATTCCATGATATGAAATAATTTAAAAAAGCAGGAAGAACTCATACATGTTCCTTCGTTTTATTGACGGAACATATCAGAGAGAATGGAGGTCACTTCTTTGGCAGAAACAAACAACGTTCCTGAAATGCAAACCGAAGGTGAGGTTTGTTTTGCCGATCTCTATGAACGTTTTGCCACGGATGTGTTGCGCGTCTGTTATTTTTATCTTGGCGATCAGCAGAAAGCTGAAGATGTCTGTCAGGATGTGTTTGTCAAACTGATCACCACCAGACCGGTTCTGAAAGCAGGAAGTGAGAAGGCCTGGCTGCTCAAAGTGGCCCTGAACCGATGCAGGGACCTGTGGCGAGGCGCATGGTTCAAACGGGTCATTCTGGGTTCGCCTGTATTTGAACTGATACCTGCTCCGGATGAATACGAGCGGATCGCAGATGAAGAACAGCTTATGTGCGCTGTCAACCAACTTCCGCCCGATTTCAAAGAAATTGTACTTCTGCATTACTACCAGGGGTATGGCATCAGCGAAATATCTGAAATGCTGTCGCTCCCAGAGGGCACTGTCTCCTCTCGTCTGAGCCGGAGCAGAAAGCGCTTAGAAAATATTTTGAAAGGTGATGATCCGCAATGAAACCACTCGAACAGTTACCCATGATTGCAGACAAAACACTTGGTGGTCTTCGTGCTGATTCTGAAATGCGCTGTAATATCCAGTTAAAAGCCATCGAACGGGAAAAAAAGCAAAAAAGATATGTGCTGTATTCCCGTCTGGCTGCAGTCGCCTGCTGTGCGGTTCTGCTCATAGCACTGATTGGTTTCCCTCAGGAATCATCCCCTGTTTTCAGCGCACCGAATATTACCTCTCTTCCTCTGGGTGACGGCTCCCCCCTGTCAGCTGCCGATCCTGTGCTGAAAAGTGAAATCACCGTTTCAGGACGCAGCAGACAGCAGAGTTCCGGCATTTGGGCCGAACCTGTCAATGGGTCATACCCATTGCTTGGGATCAAGGGGGCTTACTACCGTCTGCTGACCACGCCCGAATCTGCAGATGATGCCTGGCTCGGCGATCAGATCGCTTCCGTGGATGTTTTTTCTTCCGAGCCTTCTCTGACTGACGCTTCTGTTGTCTGCAGCAATTGTGTGTATGCCGGAAAAGGTATCCGCCCCGTCAAAAACATGGGGGGCACATTTGTATCCGCCGAAATAGATGGAACGCAGCGTCTGTTCCAAAGGGTAAGCTTCAACGGAAGAGCCACTGTCAGCCACGAAAGCTTTGCTGACACCCTGCAGATTGGCAGCCATATCCTTTCCATCACCTATCCCGGCCATGGCACCATCGTGGACAGCCAGGTATGCGAAGAACTCTTCTCCCTTCTCAGCAAAGAAGCCAGCTTTGAAAGCACATCCACACTGAATACAGAAGACACGGTTATTTTCACGCTGGACAATGGCATCAGTGCACAGGTGCTGATCCGGGATGATAAAATCAGCGCTTGCGGTGTCTGGAGCTGTCCGGAATTTGTTTCTGCTCTTGAAGCAAAACTGCCGTAATTTCAGTTTCCTTATGCGCCATATGTCATTCCCAGCACAGAAAACATGAGTATGTACCAAGCGGGCTTTCAGACACGTTCTGAAAGCCCGCTTGGTATATTTCCGGAGACAAAAAGGACCGTTTCCATGTGAAACAGTCCTTTTTCATAGTGGAGAGCGAATCCTGTCCGTTTTCTGCTACTCTGATTCATCTTCTTCACGTTTTGCACTCAGATAGCGTTCAAGCTTGCGCTTTACCCGCTGCAGAGCATTGTCAATTGATTTGGCGTGCCGCCCCAGCTGTTCCGCAATCTCAACGTAGCTCTTCCCATCCAGGTATAATCTAAGTGCATCCTTTTCAAGGTCCGACAGCATTTCGCTCATCTGTGCGTTAATCCCATGCAGGTCCTCCTGGGAAATAATCAATTCCTCGGGATTGTCCACATGGCCCTCAACGATGACATCCATCAGCGTGCGGTCAGATTCTTCATCATAAATTGGTTTATTGAGCGATACATAGCTGTTCAGCGGAATATGTTTCTGCCTTGTGGCTGTTTTGATTGCCGTGATGATTTGTCTTGTGATGCACAGCTCCGCAAAAGCACGGAACGATGACAGCTTATCTGTCTTAAAATCGCGTACAGCCTTGAACAGCCCTATCATGCCTTCCTGGACAATATCCTCATGATCTGCCCCAATCAGGAAATAACTCCTGGCTTTAGAACGGACAAAGTTTTTGTACTTGTTAAGAAGGT
>CAMNGW010000380.1 GCA_946538615.1 uncultured Clostridia bacterium | reverse complement strand
GGTGTCGTCCCCGCCGATTGTGCAAAGGATCATGTCAATTTCCGGGTCACGGAACGCATTGAGCAGATCCTCAGCCCGCTTTTCAGGATGTTCTTTGACATATTCCAGTCCTTTCATGGCATGCGGCATGAATTTGACATGCAGGCCGTAGGCTTCCAGCCTCTGCAGTCCGATTTCGATCTCAAAGCGCATGTCTGCTTCGCCTGCTATGCCGCTTGAAAGACTGACAACAGCTATGTTCCGGATCATACATACCTCCATAAATCCCATATCGGATATTGTGACTTACCCTCTTTCAGAGCAGGCGAGCCGTTCGGTCTCGTTTTGTTCCGGGACGTCACCCGCTGAAGGGTACGCAGCCATATGATGGGGACGGGGACCGGCTTATGGTTTCCCGCCTGCCCATGACAGGTGTGTGCAGCTGTACTCTTTTTCCTTATCAGTATACCAGAATGGAAACAGAGTGTCCAAAGGCAGGCAGCCACATATCCAAAAGACCTTGGATACGCTGTAGCGTGCAGCGTCTTTCAGGCGCCAAAAGAGGCAATCCACAATCTTCTGCTTTACTCTGGGCCTGTGCCAGCATGGTCCGTGTCCCGGGGCACATCCAAAATGATCATCAGGACAAAGCCCGGTGAGAAGAAATTGGCCCCTGTGCCGGGATGCCTGCTCCGGACATTCCCGGGGGCAGTTTCTCTGCTGATGCGCTCTGAACAGGTTCAGATTGTCTTCTGGTTCCAGGGCTGTCTGACTGCATCCTGTCAGCACACGCCTACGTGGTATGTCATGTCAGCCGCGTCATGACGGCAACTGCACAGGGGATTCTTCCCTGGGCAAGGGTAATGTGTACATCGCTGTATCCGGCAGACAGGAAAAACTGGAGGTAGCTTTCCACGGTGAACTGGCGTTTGAAATCTGCGCCGGCTCTGCCGACAGCACAGGAAAAGGCACTGTTTTTTCCGGACGGTAGCTTGTTCATATAGGTGGGGATGATCAGCTTGCCGCCCGGTTTACAGACACGGTTCAGTTCACTGAGCGCTTTCAAAGGTTCGTCGAGGAGATGGATAACGTTCCCGGCCACCACCTTGTCAAAACACATATCCGGGAAATCAAGCGACGTGATATCTGCCTGGCGGAAGGTGATGTTGTGGAAGGACGAGCAATTCTTCCTGGCGTGCCTGAGCATATTGGGCGCATAGTCTGTGGCTGTAAGAGAGGCGCACCGTGCTGCGATGACTTCAGTCAGCAGCCCGGTTCCACAGGCGCATTCCAGCACAGCGTCTTCTGCAGAGATCTGCTGTGCTATGATGCCCCGCAGCGCCCTGTGGGTTTTTCTGTTGATGATATGCGTGAAGATGGGGTACACACCTGCCACCTGGTCCCAGAACATACAAGGCCCCCTTTGCACGAAAATGAAGCAGAAATACCGGAGGTGCATCCATGTGCTTTCAGGGTATGGCCTGCTTTCCTGCAGGACGAGGGAGAGAAGGAGGACAGGGAGGCACGGACCGGCGGATGTGATTGACCAATCCTTCTGCAGCGGCGTACGGCCGGAAACTTCGAAGCGGAAAAGCACAGACAAGAGTTAGTACTATCTAACAAAATTATAGACGATTCTGAGAGAATATCAAGAGGCATACAGAAAAAGGCCCGGTCAAGACCCGTTCTGACCAGGGGAAGGATGGGAGAAGGGTGCATTGCAGGATCAGCACGTGGTCAGGTATAAGCGTCTTGGCCTTCGAAAAGGGAGCAAGAAATACTGGATGCTGTATGCCATGATGGTGATCCCCCTGGCACAGTACATTCTGTTCCGCTACTTCCCGCTGTGGGGCATACAGGTGGCCTTTAAGGACTACAACCGGTTCAAGGGCATTGCTGGCAGCAAGTGGGCCGGTTTCAAGTAATTTCCAGGAAGCGTTTGCTACCCAGCAGTTCTGGGACGCGCTGAAGAATACCGTGTGGCTGAACCTGCTTGACCTGATTTTCGGCTTCCCCATGCCCATTATCCTGGCGATCATGCTCTACGAGATGCGTTCTGTGAAAGTGAAGAGGGTGTACCAGACACTGATGTACCTGCCGCATTTCCTGAGCTGGATCATTATCGGCGGCATCGTGACCAAGATGTTCGGCACACGTGGATTTGTTAACAACATGATCCGCGGCATGGGCGGGAACACAGTGGACTTTCTGACGAACTCGTCGAACTGGGTCATCATGTATGTGGTCACAGGCGTCTGGCAGGGTGCGGGCTGGGGCACGATGATTTACCTCGCTGCCATCTCAGGCGTGAACACGGAACTGTATGAAGCCGCAGAAGTTGACGGATGCGGAAGGTTCAAACGCATCTGGCACATCACTTTGCCGGGCATCATGCCGACCATCATTACCATGCTGATCCTGCAGCTGGGGCGCATGGTGGGCATCGGATTTGAACGGCCCTATGTTCTGATGAACAACAACGTCAGGGATGTATCCGAGGTCATATCAACCTTCGTCTACACCCGCGGCATTCTGAACCAGCGTTATCCGCTGTCTACGGCAGTCGACCTGTTCGGATCGGTGATCAACATGTTCTTCCTGTTCGCTGCCAACCGGATGACCAGAGCGATAGGAGGGGAGGGCGGATTATGGTAAGTGCTGTCCAGAAACCCAAAACAGAGAAAGGCATGAAAAGCCGCCGTTATCTCGGCTCTGAAATCCTCTTTACAGCGATTCTGACCATTTGAACCGAATCCGCTTCGCGGAAGGACGTAATCATGCTATACTTAATATATA
>CAMNGW010000379.1 GCA_946538615.1 uncultured Clostridia bacterium | reverse complement strand
CCGTCCATCTCAGGCATCTTCCAGTCCATGAGGATCAGGTTGTAGGGTGACATCCGGGCCTGATGCAGGCGGACCATTTCCAGGGCTTTTTTCCCGCTGTCCGCTATTTCGGAGGAAATGCCGGCTTTTTCCAGGACGAGCCTTGCGTGAGCGCAGGCGACCGGATCATCGTCGACAATGAGCACGGACATGTCCTGGGGATTGATATTGTCGAGCTCAGGCGCGTCCTTTTTCTCTGCGTCCGTGAGGGTAACCGAAACGGTGAAGGTGGTGCCTTTGCCTTTTTCACTTTCCACCAGGATCTGTCCGTTCATCATCTGGACAATATTTTTTGTGATGGCCATGCCAAGGCCGGAGGAACCGAACTTGCTGGTGGTGGAAGAGTCTTCCTGACTGAAGGTGTCAAAAATGTGCGGAAGGAACTCAGGGCTCATGCCGATGCCGGTATCTGAAATGATAAACTGCAGCGTGCTGTGCCCCTCAAAGGATGCGGTTTCTTTGATGTTAAGGGATACCTTTCCGCCTTGGGGCGTAAATTTGACCGCGTTGCCCAGGATATTGATCAGAACCTGGCGCAGCTTCATGTTGTCACCGATGTAGTAGGTGTTCACATGGCCGTCGATATGGCACTGGTAATCAAGCCCCTTGTCCGCGCACTGGCTGCTGAACATGGTGTTGATGGTTTCAATGAGCCTTGAGAAGGAGAACTCTTCATTTTTCAGGACCATCCTGCCCGATTCAATGCGTGACATGTCCAGGATATCGTTGATCAGGTTCAGGAGATGTTCTGCCGAAGCATTGATTTTGAGAAGGTATTCTTTTGTCTTCTCCGGCGTCTCCGGATCATTGAGGGCGATGTTGTCAAGGCCGATGATGGCATTCATGGGCGTGCGGATCTCATGGCTCATATTGGACAGGAAGGCGGTCTTGGCCTTGCTGGCCTGTTCAGCCGTTGACAGGGCGTCACTGAGCGCCTGCTTCTGGGACATGTCCTGACGCATCTCGGCATCAATGACTGTGAGTCCCAGCCCGATGGCGTGTACCTTGTGGTCGGACCTTTCATTCGCGTGGCGCACACCTGCAACACGGATCATTTCATAATATTTTTTGCCGTCCCTCCGCGCCAGGTACCTGTATGCCAGAATAGGCTCCTTGCTCAATCCCTCCTGGATCTGTTCAGGCGTGATAAATTTGAGGAACTCCTCGCGGTACTTTGGGTCGACCACCTGATTGGCGTACCATGTGAAGGAAGAAAGGTACGCGAAATGCTCACCTTCAGGGTGCTGTTGCTGATCTGTCGGGTCGTGCCGGTAGCATACCGCGTCATCATGATCAAGGTCGATGTAATAAACACTTCTGTAGTCTGAAGCAAGGGCCGTGATCATCTGGTCCTGCTGGGTCCTGCGCTTTTCTTCTTCCAGGAGCTGTCCCTGAAGGGAAAGCCGTGTCTCCAGCTCTTCCTGTTTGGCCCTGCTCGCGGCGTCTGCTGTTTCTTTCTCCAGTGTCAGACGCGCATTTTTTCTCGCCTGGATCATAATGAAGGTGAACATGGCAAGAAGGACAAGCAGGGCAAGGACAGACTGAAGGATATTGCGGAGGATGATACGTTCCGAGATGGAACTGATCTTCTGACTGATAACGTTTTCACGGATCAGATAAGTCAGCATCCAGTCCGTTCCGGCGACAGGCACATAGGATAAGGTCTCACGGACCCCGTCGTAGGCAAAGGAAACGATGCCCCTTTGCATATTTTCAAAGTCTGAGACGACATGGTCATAGGAGTAGCCCGTCTCATACTGGGCGCGTGAAAGGGCCTGCAGGAGGTTGTTTTCGACAGCCAGGCCGCCGAGAACCGTATTGCTTAACGCAATGCCGTCCCTGGTGTATATGTTGCAGAAGGTTGCCTCACTGTTCTGGGATTCTACTGAAACACCCTGCAGCATCTCCTTCATGTTGATTTCCATGAAGCACACTTTCAGTCTGGTCCCGCCAAAAGCCAAATGATCAAAAGGCAGGGCAATGACGACTTTCTTTTCTGTGCTGTGGATGTTCAGAACAGAAATCTCGGGCCCATGCAGGTTCTGGTAATCAAAGTCATAATCATGGATGTTGTTCTGCTGCCCCAAAGATGTGTAAATCCTGCCGTTTTCATCCACAAAAGCAAACTTTTCCAGATTGTAGATCTGTTTCATTCTTGCCTGGTAAGATTGCATATGCACTTCGTCGGATAAATCCATTTCATCCAGGAGTGAAAGTGCAATACGGATGTCATTGATTTTACCCTGAAGGTTGCCTTCCACGACCTGTTCGCGCCTGCCGGCCAACTCATCCAGATAGAGAAGGCTGACGGAATGAACCGCCTTTTCTGTATCCTGTCTGGCTCTCTGACCTGTCCATATGGACCCCAGGACCATGATCAGTATGACCAGCAGACTTCCGGCCACAGCGATACGTGTTGTGCTGTTTTTCATGAAAAACATATCGCCAATTGCCCTCCTTGTGCTCTTAAATTAATCAGATCATTGCGGAAAAGAAATGTGCAATTGCAGCATGAATATTGTTTTTTGAGAAACATGTGTTGGTTATGTGTACGACAGCATTATAGGCATTAATCGGCATCATATCAAGTCAAAGAAACAGCAATGGGAAGTACCGGTTCTGCAACATATCCATGAAGCAGTATGGCACGGGCAGTTCACATTCCCCGGGCCATGCGCAATGAATCCACGTACGTTACTGTTCATAACCTTACCGCCCCCTAAAAATGGATATGTGAACAGGAATG
>CAMNGW010000378.1 GCA_946538615.1 uncultured Clostridia bacterium | reverse complement strand
ATCCCGCTCGTTGAGAAATTCTTTGCAGGAAGCGGCGATATTTGTGCAGGCGGCCAGATTAACAGAGAAATCACCTATTTCCGTGATTTTTATGGAACACTGGTTCCGTCGTGCCTGATCATCTATGACCGGGAAGCCTATTATGAACCGGATGGGGACCTCAGACTGACCATTGATCACAATCCCCGCTACAGGTCAGATCATCTGGATTTGACCTGTTCCATGGAAGGGACACCGTTGCGGCCGGATGGCCATACAATCCTTGAAATTAAGGTGCAGGAAGCGATGCCCTTGTGGCTGACGGAGATCCTGGATGAAGGTCACATTTATAAAAACAGCTTTTCCAAGTATGGGGAAGCGTTCCGTCAGCAGCTCCTGAACACAAAAAATAAAGCCGTATCATGAGAAAGAGAGGTCTGAACAGTATGTTTGATTCCATTTATTCTTCTACAGTGACACCCAGCCAGTTCTTTATTATGGCCGCAGCATCCCTTTTATCAGGTGTTATTTTTTCTTATCTGATGTCTTTCCGTGTCCGTGCCAACCGCAGGTTCTTTATTGTCAGCTCAATTATCCCGTTTGTAGTCGGTATGGTACTGACCTTTGTCAATGGCAATATTGGTGCTGGTGTAGCTTTTGGAGGCGCATTTGCGCTGACCCGTTTCCGTTCTGCTCAGGGCACTGCGGATGAAATCGCAGCGATTCTGATCACCATGGCTTCAGGTGTGGCCTTTGGTATGGGATATATCGCATACGGTGTCCTGGCGCTTCTCTTTCTCGGCCTGGTTTTTCTCGCACTCTCATCGCTTAAACTGTTTGAACATGCATCGATGCAGGAGGATAAGCTGCTTAAAGTCACCATTCCGGAATCACTGGATTATGCAAGGGTTTTTGATGACACGTTCACTCATTATCTCAAGAGCGTAGAAAACGTAGGTGTAAAAACAACGGGCATGGGTTCGATGTTCAGACTTTCTTTCAGGATCAGAATGAAAAACCCTGAGGAAGAAAAAGAAATGATCGACGAATTGAGGACCAAGAACGGCAATCTGGAAATCGCTGTACTGCCTTACGTTGAGGAGCAGAACCAGCTGTGATGATGCTGAAGAGAATTTGTATAAACAGGGCTCAGGGGCTGTACTTTCAAGGTTGATTCAAGAAACGCACAGTAAACTTGGAGCGCACCAGACAAGAAAGGATGGTATTGATAATGAAGTTTATGAAACGAATCCGTACAATTTTCCTGATATTGATTGCTGGCATGATGATATGCACAGGCGTGGATCTGGCCAGTGCAGCGGCACTGAATGCAGATGAATTGTTCACAGCACGTGACCTGAATCAGACAGTGGACCTTTCCGGGGCCAAGTACCTGACAGTGAGCGATGAGACAGATATCCATCTTGACACTGCGGGCGTGTATGTTCTGTCAGGCACGGCGGGCAATGCCACAATTTATGTGGAAGCAGCAAGCGATGATAAAGTCCAGCTGGTTCTTGACGGGCTTAAGGTGACTAATGATGATTTCCCGTGTATCTACGTAACAAGTGCTGATAAAGTCTTTGTGACAGTCACCGGAGACAGTGAGCTCTCTGTGACAGGAACATTTGCCTCGGACGGGGATGTCCATACGGATGGCGTCATCTTCTCTAAGTCGGACATGGTCCTCAATGGGACAGCGGCCGTGACAATCACATCGGCTGAAAACGGTGTGGTATGCAAGGATGATCTGAAGGTAACAGGCGGGACATGGAACATATCCGCGAGTTCCAAAGCCATAGAGGCAAACGATTCCATCCGGATCGCAGACGGGACACTGAACCTGAAAGCCGGTACAGATGGGCTGCATGCTGAAAACAATGACGACGATACCCTTGGATATATCTATATTGGCAGCGGTACGGTGAACATCACTGCAGGTGACGATGGCATCCACGCAACCACAGTTGTGCAGATCGACGCAGGGACGATAAGTGTCAATGCAGCGGAAGGGATCGAGGCTACATATATCCAGATCAATGGCGGGACCATCAGCATTCAGGCCAAGGATGACGGAATCAATGGTGCGCAAAAATCCAGTGCCTACCGGGCCACTGTGGAGATCAATGACGGTACGCTGACGATTGCCATGGCATCAGGTGATACAGACGGGATTGATTCCAACGGTGATATCATCGTCAATGGCGGGAACATCAATGTTAGTGGAAGCAGCAGTTTTGATTATGATGGAAATGGGACTTACAATGGCGGGACAATTATCGTCAACGGACAGCAGGTGAGCTATATCCCCAACCAGATGATGGGAGGGGGCGGACGGATGGAAATGAATCCCGGTAACGGTGGAATGAATATGGGCCCTGGCGGTGGAATGAGGAACCGCAATGGAGGAGGCAGGGGCGGTTTCGGCTGGTAAAACCGTGATCTGACTCATACAGAAGGACTGGTGTGGAGCCGGTCCTTTTTTTGCAGGTGCGAGCTGCGCCTCATGAACTGAGTGCAGACATGACGGGTTCAGACAGAAAGGTTTCGGACAGTGTGAAGAAACAGATACGGGACCGGGGCTCAGGAAGACAGGGCCACGGTGCTGTGTTTTGAAGAAAAAAAGCAGCGCCTGCCACCTTTCCGGATCAGAATGGTTTTTATAACACAAAAGACGCAGTTTCCAGCTTCTTTTAAGGAAGATGAATACAATAGAATAATACTTTCCCAATTTTCCGGACTATAGCCTATCACCGAAAGTACTTGCATTTTTCCTGGGACGGCCACGTGGCCTCTTAGGTGTTTGTGTTGCT
>CAMNGW010000377.1 GCA_946538615.1 uncultured Clostridia bacterium | reverse complement strand
ACATCGGGAAAACCGTTCTGGGCTGCTCTCCTGAGACAACCGAAGGCGAAGCAAAACCATAGCCCGACACGTGACGGAACAGCACGCCTTCCTTCAGAAGGTTGGAAATATAAAGCTGTGCAATCGCTGCGCCCTGACTGTGGCCTACAATAAAAAGCATAAAGGGCGATTCAGGCTCACAGCATGCATGGATAATATCTGAAAGCGTGAGAGATTCGCGTCCCATGCATTCAGCCACTGACGGGAATGAAATAGCCTGCTCCTGGGCCCTGAACTGCTTCATAAGCTGAAAAAAGCCCTGATGCATGCCATTCACCTGCTGCATGCGCAGATTGGAAACCCAGTCAAAGATTCGTTTGGATGTTCCCATAAACGAGACGGCAATGATGATCTTTCCTTCTGCCTTAAGCGGGTAAGCCATAACGACAGCTTTGCATGTGTCCACTTCCCGCACCTGGCGGAGTGTTCCTGCCACCTGGAACACTGCACCCTGCTTTGTAAGGATTTCCCGCGCATGCGCAAGCTGGTCCTCCGTTTTTTCATTCTGTACATCCAGGGGCTGTGTCAGATAATCGTCCACTTCAATACGGACGTCTGTCCAGCCCTGCCGGATCCAGCTTTGCACGTCAAGTTCATACGTTGAAGATACAAGGTCTAGTGCGTGCCGTATTGTCTGATGATTCAGTTCCGGCATGTATCCATCGCGCCTGAGCAATGCTTCAAACATCAAAATCCCTCGTCATTCTTGGCATAATCACAGGAAAGTACTTCCTCCACGCTCACTGTGATGCGCTGTGGAGGCCTGAGGATATACAGCGAAAGCTGATTCCCGGTCTGTTTTTCTATAACCGCATTGACCTGGCGAAGTTTGCCTTCGTGCATCATCATGATTCTGATCGGCCGGTTATGTTCAAGAGAATAACGGAAGAAACGTTCCAATTCTGCATCCTCACTTTTCTTTTGCCCTGTAAATGACAGCCTCATCATTTTCAAAGACTTTTTCAAATAGCTGGTCCATCTCTTCGGTATCCACTTGATAACTGGAACGCTCATAGCTTGAGATATAAATATAATCCACGTCATATTTCTCAAGTACATAAAGATTGGCCAGCGGATACGTCATAAAACTGGCGATATCCATCTTTCGCTCTGTTGTATCGATCCCGTGCCAGTACAGCCAAAGATCCGGGCCGCACACTGTCTTTCTGCCCGCAATGGATGAAACCGGATTCAGGTGCTGGGTTCCCGAAAGGAAGACGCTTCCCTCTTCCGTATTGTCCCGGGCATACATTCCCGCTTCAACAGCATCAGCCTGAAAGGCCTGGTAATCCGATACTGCTTCCCGCCATAATGTCAGTCCGGAAGAAAGGAACAGAACGATACAGGATAGTACCGCGATAAGAGACCGGGCACGCAGGCCTTTGAGCCTCCGGAACAGCATGGCTGCATAATCCGCAATCACCATGGTACACAGGAGATAAGCCAGATAAAACAGTTTGTTGTTATCATACTCGTTGGGCTGAAAGCGGATCAGTTCAGCTGCCAGAATCACAGGGACCGCTCCGGAATGTATCCTGCGCATGTGCCGGTCCTTTTCAAAAAAAGCAAAAACAAGAAGAATAAACGGAAGACCTATGTTCTTGATATAAAACCAGAAATAGAAATCCCGCATGCCTTGTCCGCCCGGGTTATTGACCCAGTTAAACTGGAAGGTAAGAAAAGAACCTGTCCTGACCTCCTTGGCTTCGAATACCTGTCTGAATGTAAAACCGAACAATTGAGGAAGAGCAAGACCTACTGCGATGATGGCATACAGCAGGTACCGTTTCAGCATGTCTTTTTTCTCCTGGTCATGGATCAGATCATAAACCATGAAACCCAGAGAGGAAAGGCCCAGTGCAAGAAAAGAATGTGTGTGAATCATGGGAAGAAGACCCCCCCAGATCCCCAGGAGCAACAGCGTACGGGTCCCTCCGCACTTTTCGCGCTGATCCGGCGCAAAGGCACTGTAGAGCAGGTAAAAGCAGGGGATCACCATACAGTAGCCGCCCATGAGTGTCCTTTGGGGGATCAGCAGGTCCGCAATCAGATTTGACCATCTCAGGTTATTGGGATCCGGCTGATTGGTCGGTGTCTTGTAATACCCTTCAAGGATAAAGCGGACACGTTCAATAACAGTGAGTGTCCCATCCTCCTCAAACCCGGCTGCCTGATCAAAATCATACAGAAATCCGAGCCCGCCGTTGAGAAAAAACAAGAGCGTGGCAAAAACAACTGTTTTTTTGCCCCTCGTCATATCCCTGGATAGTACCATCACGCCCAGATAGCACAACCCCATCATCAGTGTGCCCGGAATAATAAGCGATGCCTGCAAGGACCATCCAAAGAGATAAAAGGTGGTGGACAACGAGTCTGCCAGAAATGGATAAGACAGTGTCTGCCCCGGGTAAAACGGGTATTCCGGAGGGAAATGTGCATTTTTCATGCCGGTCACAAAGGCTAAATGCATAGGCAGGTCCCCATATGTACTCTGGCCGACGTGCCATGACCCGTCTGCATCGATCCGCATCACATGGGTATATTGGAGATAAGCGCTCAGAAGTGTCAGGGGAAGCCCTACAAGGAGCCACTGTCTGATCAGTCGGGTTTCCTGCTCGTCCCACATTCTCACCGGATGTCTGTCCCGGAATACATACACAAGTGCACATAAAAGGACGAGCGTGACACCCGCGAACAGATGTGCCCTGAATCCGAAGCTGAAGGGGAAAGCCCATAAAGCTGGCAGCCACATCA
>CAMNGW010000376.1 GCA_946538615.1 uncultured Clostridia bacterium | reverse complement strand
CAGAATTATGGCAATGGATTCCGTTGGATCCATGAGATTCTCTTCCACACGGTCAAGAATAAAGGTAATGGCTTTGCGGCGACCACGGACTTTGCCGATATTGCTCAGTGTTCCATCTTTGGTTTCTGTAATGATGGGCTTCAGGTCGAGCATGTTTCCGACTGCAGCGGCAGTCGGTGAAATGCGGCCACCGCGCTTGAGGTATTTGAGGTCATCTACAGCAAAGAAGGCCTGAGCACGCTGCTGGTTTTTCTTAAGCCAGTCAAGAACTTCATCCATACTGGCTCCATTCCTGTAAAGTTTATGCGCATTCAGTAACAGCAGTGTCTGCGGTGCAGAGATAGACAGTGTGTCAAAAATCTCAAACCGTCTTTCCGGATACTTGGCAAGCAGCTTTTTCTGTGCAGATTCGGCTGCCTGAATGGTAGAAGAAAGCTTGGATGAGAAAGCGATGAACAATAGATCCTTTTCCTTCAGGATGGGTTCAAAATAGTTCAGGTAGTCTGCTTCATTCAGGGCAGCGGTCACAGGTGCCGCACCATCACGCATTGCTTTAAAATACGCTTTTGAGTCCAGCGTCTGACCGAGATCGTCGTAGTACTCCTTGCCATTTAGTGCATAGGGCATGTATACAACAGGAATATCATATTTCTGTTTCAGGTCGAACGGCAGATCACTGTCACTGTCGGTCATGAGGATATAATTCATAGGATACCTCCTCTGCTCAATAAAAATGCAGGATAAAAACGAATAAAACATACTCATTGTATATGCAGCACTCCGAAAAAGCAAGGGATAATCCGATTGCAGCGCATAAGCGGAGAGAAATGAGACATGATCGTGAAAAAACACTGGACATGGCTGGAATTTTCCTTTATGCTTTTTGCGTCTGCGGGCTTGCATACAGGGTTATCAGTTATGCAGTCCGACATCCAATGCCATGACAACAGTGAAACAGATCGAAATGTCACTTGAACGATTGGAGCACAAAACATGCACATACTTGTAACGAATGATGATGGGTTTGACAGTAAAAACCTCAGGATTCTGGTGGAAGCCTGCTGTCATCGGGGACACCGGGTAACCGTTGTGGCTCCGCATGCCCAGCAGAGTGCCAAGTCCCATGCATTCACATTGTCAGTACCGCTTCTGGTTCATGAAGCGCAGATGCCGGGGGCAGTGTCCGCGTACCGTGTGGAAGGAACGCCTGTGGATGCCTGCCGGATTGGTATGCTTGGCCTGAGCAATGAGAAGATTGATCTTGTTCTGTCCGGAATTAACGAAGGCTACAATGTTGGACTGGCGACCTATGTGTCCGGCACATGTGGGGCAGCCAGGGAAGCGGCGTTTCAGGGCTACAAGGCTATGGCTGTTTCGATGGAAAAAGAGACGCCTGCAGAAACAGCACTTCATTTTGCCGACTATGCAGTCCGCATCGGAGAAAAACTGGTGGTGACAGATGTACCCATGCAAAGTGTACTGAATCTGAATGTTCCTCCGATTCCATCCAGTGAAGTACGCGGTGGTATCATGTGCGGCCTGTCACGCAATGTCTATAAAGACGGGTATGAAAGGAGAATCAGTCCGCGGGGTCAGCTGTATTTCTGGCTGAAAGGCGAGGAAGCGGATGAGCATCCGACGCCGGACAGTGATGTGGATTATCTGAAAAGAGGATATCTGACATGCACATTCTTAACGCCGGAAGGCTGTTCGCAGGAAGCATATCAGGATTTTCCGCTGCCATGGTCATTGTGAAACTGTACAAAAGCGGTCCTGTTTCAAGTGAAACAGGACCAATTTTGTTATCCGTCAATATGTTCATATGCAATACTGCTTTTTTTCAGCATGAAGATCAGACTTGCAGCGTCCAGTAGCAGTAGCAGACCAGAGATAATCAGACAGTAAACTTGAGGACTGATACCACGCGAAAGCATGAACCAGGTCAGGAATCCGAGGGCCATAATAACTGCCATCCCAAGCAACATCGCCAGAACCTGGTTGAAGTTCTGCTTCATGGCTTCCTGCTCGCTGTTCCAGTGAAACTTTGGCCGTGCCGTATCTATACATACCCCGACAGCACTGTCAAAGAGGACGAGCAGAAGTGACCAGAAACCGGCAAGAAGAAAGACATTCCGCCAGGCGGGAAGGAAGAGAATGCCAATCAGTACAGGCAGGAAAAGACCGATTACTGAGAAGACCAGACCGGAAAGAAGTTTGGCCAGAAGTATGGTCTGGCCACAAACCGGGATGGCCTTGTAGAGGGCATGACGATTACCTTCTCTGGATACAGATGTTGAAGTTACTGAATTCATGCCTGCCATGAATGTCATCAGAGCGGTAATGACTGCGGCAGGGATCACTGTTCCGATCTTGGAGCCGAACATTTCTGAAAGGGCAAGCTCAAGGTTTCCGTCAAATGAACTAGCGAAACCGAAAGCCATGCCTACGGTCATGATGATCGGCATAAAAATGGTGCCCATGATTTCATTGAGCAGATATGTCGGTGAACGGAGTATCTCATGCATTTCCCTGTGGTACAGGCTCAGCAGAGCGGGGGTCTTTTTTCCTGACACCCTGCTCAGGTTCACACTGCGCTTTGAAACGGCATGCTCATCGCTGCGCAGTGCGAGCTGCAGATAGTTTTTGCCACATATAAAGATGACGAGAATCACGCAGGCAACAGTTACTCCCAGGTACAGCAGTAGTTCAGGAATGTTGCCCTGGAGACCATGCGTAGCCCATTTTACAGGCGGGAAAGCTTTGGTTATGCTTTCGATCAGGTCCAGCTTTCCG
>CAMNGW010000375.1 GCA_946538615.1 uncultured Clostridia bacterium | reverse complement strand
TATGTCTGCCCCGTGTGCAAGCATCCGGCTTCTGACTTTGAGCGCATAACCCCCGAGCCGCCGGTACCGAAAAATCCCTATGTAGGGACAAGAACAGAAAAAAACCTTTGGACCGCTTTTGCCGGAGAGAGCGAGGCGCGCAACAAATACACGTACTTTGCTTCTGTTGCGAAAAAGAATGGCTATGAACAGATCGCGGCCATATTCCTGAAAACGGCAGAAAATGAGAAGGAACATGCAAAGCTGTGGTTCAAAGCACTTGGGGAACTGGGAGATACCCCCGCCAATTTACTGCATGCTGCGGAGGGTGAAAATTATGAGTGGACCGATATGTATGAGCGCTTTGCCAGGGAGGCTGAGGAGGAAGGGTTCTTAGGACTGGCAAAGCAGTTCCGCGGCGTGGCAGCTATTGAGAAACAGCATGAGGCGCGCTACAGGCAATTGCTGAAAAATGTGGAAGCCATGGAGGTTTTCAGCAAGAGCGGTGTAACGGTATGGGAGTGCCGGAACTGCGGGCACATTGTGATCGGAACACAGGCACCGGAAAAATGTCCTGTCTGCAACCATCCCCAGAGCTATTTCGAGGTTCGCGCAGAAAACTACTGATGGAACCATTGGAAGGACAGCGATCTGCTGTCCTTTTTTGATTCAGCGTTGACGAGCCGGGAAGATCAAAGTACAATCCGAATAGTAAAATTGGAAAAAACATGGTGTGGCCAAGCAATGAAAGGCGATCCATGATACAATCTCTCTTGGAAAGGAGCGTTTTCCGATGGATAAACAGCTTTTCAGAAAAGCAAGCCTGGACCGGATCTCATCGCCTGAAGAGATGCATGATTACATGCACTGTACCACACCGAGGGCCTGGATGGTTCTGGTGGCCTTTCTTGCCCTGATTCTGGGATTTGCGTTTTATGCATCTTCTGCAACCATGGAGAATGTTTTACCCATTAAAGTTTCTGTGATGAACTTCGGTGATGGTGGGCCCAGTGTCTTTTTTGAACTGCCGCTGGACCAGAAGGACATGGTCAAAACCGGAATGACAGTGCGCTTTCAGGGTGAATCCGGCAAGATTGATTTCTATTACCTTGACGAGGAAACGGTAGGTGCCTTTGTGACGATGGACAATCCCGGAATGGTGATAAGTGATGGAAAGTATGACGCTGAAATTGTGACAGAGTCATCCACACCATTTGAAGTACTATTTGATTGACGGAAAGGAGTCAGCATTTGTGTTCTTTTCTCGATTTCAGCACGGCAAGCAGACTCCTGTGAAGTCAGGCGTTGCCAGAGTGCCCGTGATCATGCAGATGGAGGCGCTGGAATGCGGCGCTGCATGTCTGGCTATGGTTCTGGCATATTATGGGAAGTGGGTTCCCCTTGAACAGGTCAGACTGGACTGCGGCGTTTCAAGGGACGGATCAAGCATGAAAAACGTGTACCTGGCTGCCCAGAATTATGGGATGGAAGTCCATGGGTACAAAATGGAGATTGCGAACCTCCGGACAGATATTACGTTTCCCTGCATGATCCACTGGAACTTCAACCATTTTGTGATCCTTGACGGTTTCAGGGGCAATAAAGCCGTCCTCAATGATCCTGCACGCGGCCTGGTACAGGTTTCAATGGAAGAATTTGATGCATCGTTTACCGGCCTGTGCCTGACTTTCGCGCCCACAGAAAAGTTTGAAGCCACAGGAAAGCGCAAGAGCACAATCAGTTTTGCAAGGAAACGGCTTCGCGGCGCCGGGGCTGCGGTTGCCTTCGTGATTCTGACCACGCTGATCAGTTCCCTGTTTGGTGCGATCAACCCTGTCATGTCCAGAATATTTATGGACAGACTCCTGCCCAGGAAAGCACCGGACTGGGTCACCCCGTATTTCATTATCATGGGGCTGCTGTGTGTCTTTCAGATCCTGGTCGACTGGGCGAACACGGTGTACTCTTTGCGCATTGACGGAAAAATGGCAACAGAGGGAAATGCCACCTTTATGTGGAAAGTCCTCAGGCTCCCAATGACTTTTTTTTCACAGCGCATGACGGGGGACATTCTGCAGCGACAGGGAACAAACGCGGGGATTGCAGGGACGCTGGTCCAGACTGTGGCCCCTCTTGTTTTTGAGACCATCATGATGATTTTTTACCTTGTGGTCATGGTGCGTTACAGTCTTGTGATGTCGCTTATAGGTCTTGTGTCACTGTTCCTCAATCTGGTTCTGGCTTCCTATATGTCAGGGAAAAGGGTGAACCTGACGCGTGTCCTTATGAGGGACGAGGGAAAACTGGCTTCAGCGACCATGGCCGGAATCGGGATGACGGACACCATCAAGGCAGCTGGTGCTGAAGAAGGTTTTTTCCGGAGATGGTCAGGCTATCAGGCATCTGTCAACACGCAAAACGTGCGGTTTGCGACGCTGGATGCCAAGTGGGGGATCATCCCGGGCTTTATCGGACAGTTTTCCAATTATGTCGTTTTGTTCCTTGGCGTGAGGCTCGCCATGAACGGCCAGTTTACCATCGGTATGATCACGGCTTTCCAGGGCCTGCTTGCTTCTTTCATGGGCCCGGCCATGACGCTGGTAAGTGCAGGACAGACCATACAGGAAATGCGCACGCAGATGGAACGGGTAGAGGACGTGATGGAATATCCGGATGACCCGGTGATCCTTGAAAGCCCTACAGACGGCGAGGACGATTATTCCAAGCTCAAGGGAGAGGTGGAACTGCGCGGAGTGACTTTTGGCTATGCACCCCTCTCGGCTCCGGTCATTACCGATTTCTCCATGCACCTGAAGCCGGGCAGCCGGATCGCTATTGTCGGCGGTAGCGGAAGCGG
>CAMNGW010000374.1 GCA_946538615.1 uncultured Clostridia bacterium | reverse complement strand
TGAGGAGATGGCCTGCATCACAACGCTTGGAAGGCCAACAGCCAGGATATCGCGAATGATTCTCCCCTCAACATGGAACTCTGACAGCTTCAGGCGGAGCTCCACATTCTTCGTCTGGTTGATGCTCAGCCCCACCGCAAGGCTGACCCACTGCCCGATCACTGTTGCGATGGCCGCACCAAGCGCCCCCATCCTGGGGCACCCCAGCAGACCAAAGATCAGAATCGGATCCAGAACAATATTGGTGATGGCACCGCTCAGCTGTGTTACCATCGACAGCAGGGTGTTGCCTGTGGACTGCATCATCCGTTCAAAGACAAAAGCTGTCATAAGACCCGCTGAAAATGTGGTAACCGTTCCAAGATACTGATAGCCATAAGCCCGGATCTGTCCCCGAAGATTCTCTTCCAGTCCGGCAGAAAGTGAATCAAACACCGGTCTGGTAAAAAACAGCCCGAAAATCAGGAACAGCACAAAACTGCAGAGCTCCATAAACAATCCGTTCCACGCCGCTGCACGTGCTTCATCCGGCCGCTTCTCGCCCAGCCGTCTGGCCATCAGACTGTTGATACCGGTAGCCAGGCCAACTCCGACGGCCACCATGAGCATCTGGACCGGCATGGCAAGAGAGACTGCAGTCAGAGCATTTGCATCAAACCGGGCAACAAAAATGGAGTCAATCACATTGTACAGGGCCTGCACCAGCATGCTGATCATAATCGGGATTGCAATTTGGGGAACAAGCTTTGTCATGGGCATGGTACCCAGCATTTTGGATCGTTCAGACACTGGCTGACTCATAAATTCCTCCACAGAAACACTGATGATTTGCGCTGTGCCCGAAGACACAGGCCTTATATTTTTGCATGGTTTTTTCTTTTGTCAATACATCAGATTGCTTTTTCTTGAGATGTTTCAGCCTCTTTGAGGGCAGCCGCAGAACATGATGGCCGCCTCACCATGCAGCAAAAGGTCTTTGCCATGGCAGATGATATCGCCAGTATTTTCCGTTGCATATTGATTCAAAGATATGCTAAAATCCAACCATCAGTCCTGCCGCATGATGCGCGGACCGCATTACTAGTCATGGGAGCGACTTATGAAAAAACATTTGACTGTTCTCTTCCCTGTATTGATCCTGTTTGTCTTGCTCTGCTGTGCTGCAGCCAATGCCGAAACCATACAGTACGGCAAAAACACCTATGATCTGGACGCCGTGTCGATTGATATCGGGGATAAATTCATATCCAATTTCGATGAGTACTATGCATTTCTGGATCAGTTCCATCACCTTCGGAAGGTGGATATGTTCGCCACGCGCATTCCCAAAGAGCGCGTGGAAGAAATGGCAGCACGCTATCCGGATATTGAATTCGGGTGGACCATTCATTTCGCGGAGCATACGTTTCGGACGGATATGACCGCCTATTCCACACTGCATGTCGCCAAGGCAAAGAAACACAGCGATGAATACATTTCCCTGGTCCGTTACTGCAGGAATCTGCGGGCCCTGGATTTCGGGCATAATGCTGTCACCGATCTTTCCTTCCTGTATGACCTTCCTGAGCTGCGTGTACTGATCATCTCTGTCAATCAGGTTGAGGATATCACGCCCATTGCCAGCCTGAAGCATCTTGAATACCTTGAAATGTTCACCAACAAAGTGCATGACCTGTCTCCTCTGAGCGGACTGACCAATCTGCTGGACCTGAACATCTCCTGGAACTATATTGAGGATCTCACACCGATTCTCAATCTGAAAAAATTGGAAAGACTTTGGACATGCCGTGCGATCAACCGCGATACGGCGGTCAATCTTTCCAAGGAACAGATTGCCATGCTGCAGGAAGCGATTCCCGGTCTTGATATTTTCAACGGGGAAAACCCCACCGGGGGCACATGGCGTCAGCATCCACGATATACCATTGTCAAGCGCATGTTCCGGACCGGTGTCTGGGAGCCGTTCCCGGAGTCAGTCCCCGATGATCAGACATAATCTTTCCGCTCAGGACCGTACCTCAGCGTTTCCTGATCCATCCTTTCACTGCAAATCAAACAGCAGGCCGAAATCGGCCTGCTGTTTGATTATAGATATGCACTGATGAATGCGATCAGCGGCAGTGTTGCCAGAGACAGAATCGTGGAAACAAACACCAGATTGGAGGCATAATCCACATCGGTATGATATTCAATCGCGAGAAGTCCTGTTGTCGTCATCGTGGGAATCCCCGCCAGCAGCATCAGAAGAAGAGCCTGTGACTCGCCCACAATCAGCCGCGAGAGCAGGAACACTGCCAGTGGTGCCGCAAGCTGCCGCAGAAACACAAATCCCAGAGCGGAGGCCATTCTTCCCTTCAGATTTTTCTGCATAAAACAGATGTTTGCACCAAGCAGCATCATCCCGATTGTGCCTGATACATTGCCCACCCCGGAGATCACGTCCGTCACCGGCCCGGGAAGGGAGATGTTCAGCGAAGAAATGCACAGACTGATCAGAATCGCGATCAGTATGGGATTCAGCAGCCGCATCCTGAGCGTTTGCAGGAAGCCTTTTCTGCCGTTTCCGGATGTTCCTTCCGAATATAGAAGCAGTCCGACGGTCCAGACATAAAGTGTATCCATTGCAGCCATAATCGGGATAAACCCCTGATAGGCAGGGAAAGAGGAAACAATCAGCGGTACGAACAAAAAACCGAAATTGCCTCCGACCATTCCGCCCGTAAAGCTGTTGCGCTGAGGGTAGCGCAGTCGAAAGAGAGCAGCCCCCGCAAGTCCGAAAACAGTCAGTATGATGTATGCACACAACTGCATCAGAGCAAAATATTTCTGTTCCAGAAATGTTCCAAACG
>CAMNGW010000373.1 GCA_946538615.1 uncultured Clostridia bacterium | reverse complement strand
ATGGCTATGCTGTTCCATGACAGCGGAAAACCTGCATGTTTCACACGTGACGAAAATGGGACAGGCCATGCGCATGGTCACCAGGCTGTTTCAGAAAAGCTGGTCTCTGATGCACTTTCGCGTTTCCGGGTGGACAAGACAATAAGAGACACAGTAACGGAACTGGTAAGACATCATGATATCCCGATCACGGCTCAAAAAAGTGCGATGCTGGGCCTCCTATCTCAATTTGGTGAACAGAGCCTGAGAATGCTGCTGGAAGTTCAAAGAGCCGATGAGATCGCAAAAGGTCCAAGGCACAGGGATGAGATTGAAAAGGACTATCTGGAAAGACTGCATTGTCTGGAAGAAATCCTCAGAGACGGAAAGACCTGTCCTGCTGGGCAGCTGCATTCTGAAAAGGACATAAAGAAATGCCATAATGTCCTGACGAACAGTAAAAGTCCATTGAGCTGATGCCGGGACAGAGGATGCCCCAGTCAAGGGCGGAACGCCCGGGACCAGAGCGGACAGGCTTATGATATGAACACGGGAGTGATTGTGTTGAAGACGAAGTTCATCATATTTTTTATGATCCTGATTCTTTTGACAGGCTCTGCCCTGGCTGAATGGGAGGATTTTCTTGAGCTCGAACCTGAAACAACTGAGACAAGCGGCACGGAGCAGGAAGAAAACGCGGATGATTTACTTTCCGGTATCGAATTCGGTATGGATTTTGACGGCTTTTCAGTGGAATTGAATGATGATGACCTTGAACCGATGAGTGAAGAAGAATTGCTCAGAGTCCTTTCTGAACAGGACCAGACGGATTTTCTGGTTATCCCTGAAGAATCGGATATCGCAGATACTGATCTGTACACCCTTCTGCTGATTGGCTCGGATTCTTACGAAGAAGATAAGCTGGGACGTGCGGACACAACAATTCTGATGCAGGTCAATGCGGAAAAGAAGACAATAAAGCTTGTTTCTTTTTTAAGGGATATGTACCTCCCCATTCCCGGGCGGTCAAGCAACCGCCTCAATGCTGCATATATCTGGGGAGGGGAACGGCTGCTGCGGAAAACCCTGAAAAATCAGTTCGGTGTTGAGGCAGACGCTTATATGGAAGTGAATTTTGCACGCATGATCCGCCTTATAGATGGCATAGGCGGCGTCACCCTGGATGTGACTGAGGAAGAACAAAGACAGGTCAACAGCATTCTTCGTTTTTATAACACCTATACCGGTGACCCGGAGGAAGATCAGCTGTTGTGGGAATCCGGCAACGGCACGCACCTGACCGGCAAACAGGCGTTATGCTATGCCAGGATCCGGAAGATTGACAATGATGTTGTCAGAACAGAACGGCAGAGAAAAGTGATCGAAGCAGCGTTTCATCAGGTCATGGGTTTGTCGATGGCGGATATGACGAATCTTGTGATGGAAAATCTCAGTGCGGTTGCCACTGACCTTTCCTTGGGAGATTGTCTGAAGCTGATTCCCATGGCAATCCGGTGCCAGAACGCAACCATCTCCACTTTGACCATACCCTATGCAGGTGCCTACTCCAGCGAGGAGGTGAACGGAATGTCTGTTCTAGTGCCAAACCTGCGTGCGAACAGAAAAAAATTACAGTCCTTTCTTTTAGGCGACTGAAATGTGGAAGTATGTTCCATGAATCATGCAAAACATGTTTTTAACTCTTTCCAAAGTGAATTGTATGCGCTACAATAGGAAACGAGTTGATTCAGCTTAGGAGGTGTTTTGCTGTGGAACTGCGGACGGCTAGTTCACCACGCGATGTAAAACATTATGACACGGAGAGACTCCGCGAAGAGTTTCTGATTGATGATCTGTTCACGGATGACAAAGTCAAAATGGTTTACAGCCATATTGACAGGATTATCACAGGCGGTGCCGTTCCTGTCACAAAAGCACTGACGCTTGACGCAGGCGAGGAACTTCGGGCGGAGTACTTTCTTGAAAGACGGGAGCTTGGTATCATCAATATTGGCGGTGAAGGTACCGTTGAAGTTGATGGAGAAGTTTATGAACTGCGCACACGCGATGGACTGTATGTGGGCCGTGGAAGCAAGAGCATAAAGCTTTCTTCCAAAGACTGCACGAAACCGGCACATTTCTACTTCAATTCCTGTCCGGCACATACAGCGTATCCGACAGTCTATATCAGGCCAGAGGATTGTGTGCACCAGGAACTTGGAAGTCAGGAACAAGCCAATTCCAGAACAATCCGGAAGTATATTCTCCCGGGACAGGTGCAATCCTGCCAGCTGGTGATGGGCATGACAACGCTGAATCCCGGAAGCGTTTGGAACACCATGCCATGCCACACGCATGACCGTCGGATGGAAGTGTACCTCTATTTCGATATGCCTCAGGACGCTTTTGTTGTTCATCTGATGGGAGAAGGCAGTGAGACGCGGCATATCATTATGCGCAATGAGCAGGCGGTCATTTCTCCTTCCTGGTCGATTCATTCCGGAGTGGGCACACAGGCTTATACGTTTATTTGGGGCATGTGTGGTGAGAACCAGGATTTTGATGATATGGACGGCATTGCGATGCAGGATGTAAAATGATCACTTTTCAATTTCAAAAAATATTCATATAACAACAGGAGGAATAATATGAAGAACAATCCGTTCTCACTTGAAGGAAAAGTTGCATTGGTTACCGGCGCCAGCTATGGGATCGGCTTTGCGATTGCAAGCGCCATGAGTGCAGCAGGTGCTACCATCGTGTTCAACGACATCAATCAGGAAAAAGTGGACCTGGGCCTTAAAGCATATGCGGATGCGAACATTACGGCACATGGTTATGTGTGTGATGTCACGAACGAAGAACAGGTCCAGAATATGGTTGCC
>CAMNGW010000372.1 GCA_946538615.1 uncultured Clostridia bacterium | reverse complement strand
GCCTATGCCGGGGTAGTCCAGACCGGCGGAGATGGAATAAACCGGCGCGATCTGGCCGTACTCGTCCTGACAGAAATAGGACTTCATGCCGTGGAAAATGCCCAGCCTGCCTGTGTTGATGGTGGCAGCCGTTTCGAAGGTGTCAATGCCCCGGCCTGCCGCTTCGCAACCGATGAGGCGCACGGAGCTGTCGGGGATGAAATGATAGAAACTGCCGATGGCGTTGCTGCCACCGCCCACGCAGGCGATCACCGCGTCCGGGAGGCGGCCCTCCTTTTCCAGGATCTGCTGCCTGATTTCCCTGGAGATCACGGACTGGAAATCCCGGACGATGACAGGGAAGGGGTGCGGGCCCATGACGGAGCCAAGACAGTAATGCGTGTCGTCGATGCGGCTGGTCCACTCCCGCATGGCCTCACTGACGGCATCCTTGAGGGTGGCGGTGCCTGTCTTTACCGGGATCACATCTGCTCCCAGCAGACGCATCCGGTACACGTTCAGGGCCTGACGGCGGGTATCCTCCTCGCCCATGAACACCACGCATTCCATGCCCATCAGAGCCGCGGCTGTCGCGGTGGCTACGCCGTGCTGGCCCGCACCGGTTTCGGCAATGAGCCGTGTCTTGCCCATTTTTTTGGCCAGCAGGGCCTGGCCCAGCACGTTGTTGATCTTGTGGGCCCCGGTGTGGTTCAGGTCCTCCCGCTTCAGATAGATTTTTGCCCCGCCCAGGTCCTTTGTCATTTTTTCCGCGTAATAGAGCCGGGACGGACGGCCTGCATATTCGTTGAAAAGCTGTGTCAGCTCCCGTTTGAAATCCGGGTCTTCTTTATAATGGTCATAGGCTTTTTCCAGTTCGATCACGGCGTTCATCAGGGTCTCCGGGATATACTGTCCGCCGTGGACACCGAACCTTCCCTTCTGATTGGTCATTGTGCGTCCCTCTCTTTCACCGCGGCCATAAAGGCGCGCATCTTCTCAGGGTCCTTCGCCCCGTCTGTTTCTATGCCCGAGGAAACATCCACCCCGAAGGGACGGATCTCCCCGACAGCGTCCCCCACATTCTCCGGTTCAAGACCTCCTGCGAGGAAAAAGGACCGGCGGATGCCCCGGAGGAGCCCCCAGTCGAAGGGGACACCGCCGCCCGCTCCCGCGTCGAGCAGGATGAAGTCTGCGCTGCTCTTTTCAGCTTCTGACACGTCAGACAAAGATGCAACGCGGAAGGCCCGGATCAGCGGCTTATCGGTCAGGAGGCGGAGACGGGCAATGTACGCTTCACTTTCATGACCGTGGAGCTGGGCGAGGTCAATGGTGCCCCGGTTGAGGAGCTCTGCCACCTTTTCCGCCTCTTCATCCACGAACACGCCCACGGCCTGAATGCCGGGCATGAGCTGGGCTTTGAGGGAAGAGGCTGTGTCCGGGTCCACAAAGCGCCGGCTTTTTCTGGCAAACACAAAGCCGATGTAATCCGGTCCGAGCGCATTGGCAGCGGCGATATCCTCAGCTGTCCGCATCCCGCATAATTTGATTCTGGTCATAGTGCACCTCGAAGGCTTTTCAGCATGGCGGCTTTGTCGGGGGCGCGCATCAGCGCCTCCCCGATGAGCGCCGCGTCTGCGCCGATTTTTTTCAGTTCAGCCACGTCGCCAGGCCCCTGCACGCCGCTTTCCGCCACGTACAGGCACTCCGGCGGGATCAGGTCCCTGAGTCTGCCCGCGTTGGAAAAGTCCACAGAAAAATCTTTCAGGTTCCGGTTGTTGACCCCGATGATGTCCGCACCGGCCGCAACGGCTGATGCGATCTCCTTCTCATCGTGTGCCTCCACCAGGGCAGCCATGCCCAGCAGGCGGCAGCGGTCAAGGCAGGCGGCAAGCGTTGCTGTGTCCAGCAGGGCACAGATGAGCAGCACAGCGTCGGCGCCCATTGTCCGGGCCTGGTCGATCTGATAGGCCGAGACGGTGAAGTCCTTGCGCAGCATGGGGACACTGACCCGGGAGCGGATCTGTGTGAAAATCTCATCCGATCCGAGGAACCATTTGGGTTCAGTCAGGCAGGAGATGCAGTCGGCCCCGGCCTCCTGGTAGGCCCCCGCAATGTCCAGGTAGGGGAAGAACGGTGAGATCATCCCTTTGGAGGGGGAGGCCCGCTTGATTTCACAGATAAAGGACATGCCCGGCTTCTTCAGGGCCTCCCTGAAGCGTGCGCCGCCTCCGGGTCCCATGGCCTCAGCGGATGCCCGCATGGCTCCGGGAGGGACGCGGGATGCATCCCCGGCGACCCGCTCGCGGGCGTGGCTGGCCAGCTGTTCAAGAATGTTCATAGGGTCCCCTCCGGAGCCTGGCTGACCTCAATGAACTTTTCCAGGGTCCTCATGGCTGCCCCGGAATCAATGAGCTGTGCGGCCAGTTTGGTGCCCTCTGCCATGGAGGGGGCTTTCCCGCCGATATACAGCGATGCGCCGGCGTTCATCAGTACCGCGTCACGCCTGGGCCCTTTTTCACCGCAGAGAATGCCGCGGGTGATGCGGGCGTTCTCCTGGGGCGTGCCGCCCAGAAGGTCCTCCTTCCTGCAGCGGGTGAACCCGAACTGTTCGGGGGTGATCACATAGGACTTGTACCAGCCGTCCTTGAACTCGCACACCGTGGTAGGCGAGGAGAGGGAGATTTCATCCAGCTTGTCCTGGCCGTAGACCACCATGCCCCGCTGTACGCCAAGGCTGATCAGGACCTGTGCCAGAGGGAGCACCAGATAGTCATCATATACGCCCAGCAGCTGCATGCCTGGCCTGCCCGGGTTGGTCAGGGGGCCGAGAATGTTGAACACGGTGCGGAAGCCAAGTTCCTTGCGGATGCTCCCCACATACTTCATGGATGTATGGTATTTCTGCGCGAAGAA
>CAMNGW010000371.1 GCA_946538615.1 uncultured Clostridia bacterium | reverse complement strand
AAATACATCCTGGAAAGGAAAAACTGTTAAAAGTCCCAAAAACCTTCTGAGGAAGAAAGTGTCAGGAGACCCGCACCAAGGTCAAGATTATAGCCGAATCCTGATTTTGTACAGTCTGCAAAGAGTTCCAGGTTCGTGATCTGGAGGGTCCCTTCCCACCACACATAAAGGATATACTGGGAATCAATCACTTTCCAGAAACTGGTGAGGGAAGAGATGGACAGAAGTTCAAAACCGCCGTTCTTCCCCTGTTCCGCCAGCCAATGGTGCAAAGAAGAAAGGTCCTGAAGATAGTCTCTTGGTGCATTGACAGGCGCGGAAGGACTTGCACACAAAAGGAAATCCTTTGGTGTGCACAGGTTCAGATTTTCCAGGATACTGTCATAATCCACAATGTGCCATGAAGGAAAAACGCCTGAGTAGCCGCAAGACTGGTGGAACTGGTTCAAATCAGGCCTGAGACGGCTGAGGATCGTGGTCCAGAGTCTTCCGTCCATGGTATCAATGCGCCATAAAATGTGTCCCGAGGCAGGCGGAAAAGCATCATAGATCATAGACCGCTGAAGCAGCGGAGAACGGATCAGGTTCTGTGTCTCCTCGTGACCCATGTCGAGTGCCATTTGAGAGAGAAACATTGCAACAATCTCCAAGTCAGATGTTTATCAAAGGTCATACTTTTAAGCCAAGTTTTTCTGCACAGGGATCAATGTCAAGTGTAGCAAAATAATCCTGGGGTGTTTCAGCGCGCCGGATCATGCGGAAATCCCCATTTTCAGTGAGGAGGATCTCAGCAGAGCGCAGGCGCCCATTGTAGTTGTAGCCCATGGCATATCCATGGGCACCGGTGTCATGGATGACACAGATATCGCCGTCGTGTATCTCAGGCAGGGGACGTTCCACAGCAAACTTATCATTATTTTCGCAAAGGGAGCCTGTCACGTCATAGATGTGGTCATGGGGCTGATCTTCCTTATCCACTACCGTAATGTGATGATAGGCGCCATACATGGCCGGACGCATCAGGTTGACGGCGCAGGCATCCAGTCCAATGTAATGGCGGTAAGTGTCCTTGTGATGGGTAGCGTGCGTGATCAGCCAGCCTTCAGGACCTGTCATCCATCTGCCGAGCTCTGTCTTGAGAGCGGGCCCGTGGTCGCCAAAAATGGAGGTGTACACTTTACGGACCTGTTCACCGATCTGCAGTACATCAGGTTCTGTCTGGGTGGGCTGGTATGGGATTCCTATGCCGCCGGACAGATTGATGAAAGCGATGTCAAGACCGGTTTTTTCTGCCATATCGCAGGCCGTGCGCATGAGAATGCCGGCAAGTGTGGGATAGTAGGCGTTGTCAAGCGTATTAGAGGAGAGAAAAGCATGGATGCCAAAGCGCTTTGTTCCGAGCTGACGGAGCTGAAGAAGACCTTCAAGGAACTGCTCGGGCGTAAAGCCGTATTTGGCTTCACCGGGATTTCCCATAACAAAGGTGCCGATCCGGAAATCTCCGCCGGGATTGTAGCGGCAGCAGACGGTTTCGGGGATACCGCCATGCTTTTTCAGAATGTCGATATGCGTGATATCATCAAGGTTGACATAAGCCCCCAGCCTGCGTGCATGTGTAAATTCATCATCGGGCATAGCGTTGGCGGAGAACATAATGTCCCGGCCCTCAAATCCAAGCGCTTCGGCGAGCATCAGCTCGGTTTCACTTGAACAGTCCACTCCGCAGCCTTCCTCTTTCAGGATCCTGAGTATGCTGGGATTGGGCAGTGCTTTTACTGCAAAGTATTCTTCATAGTCATCGCACCAGGAGAAGGCCTGGTTCAGTTTTCTTGCCCGTGCGCGGATGCCTGCCTCGGAATAGAGATGGAAAGGTGTGGGAAATGATTGGACAGCTTGTTTTACAACATGATCAGGAAGTGAAAAATTTGGCATAGAAATCTCCTATCTTTATGATCTTCATGCCTGGCAGGCAAGCAGGTAAGCTCCCATGATACCGGAACGTGTACCAAGTGCAGGGGGGACGATATAGTCGTCAAGTCCTTGCTCAACGGCAGCACAGGAAAGATAATTCCCTAAAAGTGAGACCGTGCGCGAACGGACAAGAGGGAAAAGGAAATCCTGCTGCATCACACCGCCGCCCAGGATGATTTTTTCAGGGGAAAAGCTCATCATGGCATTATGGCACATCTGTGCGAGATATTCGGCTTCGATGAGCCAGCCCACATGATCGTGAGGGAGGTCTTTTGCAGTTACTCCCCAGCGCTTCTGAATCGTCGGGCCGGCAGCGAGTCCTTCAAGGCAGGATGTGTGGTACGGACAAAAGCCTTCGGGATGGGGGTCACGGGGATCGGGATGGATGAGCTGGTGGCCAAGTTCAGGATGGATCAGACCATGCACACAGCGTCCGCCTATGACCAGACCGCCGCCGATCCCTGTGCCGATGGTGACATACAGACATGAATCAAGCCCTTTTGCAGCACCCAGCCGGCTCTCAGCCAGGGCAGCGCCGTTGACGTCGGTATCAAGGACGACGGGGACATGCAGCGCTTCCTGAAAAGCTTTGACAATGGGATAGTTCCGCCAGGGGAGCTTAGGTGTCATGGTGATGTAGCCGCAGGAAGGCGAAGATGGATTGAGGTCCAGAGGGCCAAAACAGCCAATCCCGAGCGCCTGGATTTTTTCCTGGGAAAAGAACCGGATCATCTCCGGCATGGTCTCCTCAGGCGTGCGGGTAGGGATGGAAGTCTGCTGGAGTATTTCACCTGTTCCGGAAAAGATGGCTAACACCATTTTGGTGCCGCCGGCTTCAAGAGCTCCTAATTTCTGCATAGTTCTTACCTCATAACTCATTGTAGGAAAAGTGTATGCATTTTTAGGGCTATTGTCAATTTGTGCGACAGGAAAAGAACAGAAA
>CAMNGW010000370.1 GCA_946538615.1 uncultured Clostridia bacterium | reverse complement strand
CCTACGCAGGTTGCGACATACTTGTACTTTTTGACATCAATCCCTGCCGCATCCGCCGTTGCCGGGCTTTCTCCCACACTCCTGAGATGTAAGCCTGTCCGTGTTTTTGTAATAATATGGCCCGCCAGCAGGGACACAAGGATCGCAACATAGGCAAGGAATCCATAGGAAAGAAAAACTTCACCGAACCATCCAAGACTGGAGGCAAAAGGAAGGGAAGCATGGAAAAATGAACTTGTGGCACTCAGCGCTATGCTTGGTACCGCACTACCTGATAGCTTGATGAGCGAACCTCCAAAGAAGTTACCGATTCCCACACCAAAAGTCGTCATAGCCAGACCTGTGACATTCTGATTGGCCCTCAAATTCACCGTAAGAAAACAGTACAAAAGACCCATCAGGAAAGATCCGAGAAGGCAGGACACAAGAGGGATCAGGACAGCAAGGAACGGGACGATCATCGTCTTGTCCGGTAGCGACTGTTCATAAAGAAAAGCGCCAATGACCCCGCAGATCCCTCCGGTATACATGACACCGGGTATGCCAAGGTTCAGATTGCCGGATTTCTGTGAAATTGTCTCGCCGGTCGAGCCGAAAAGGAGTGGAATACCCTGTACAACTGCACGCGGAATAAAGGATACAAAATCAAACATGGCTTTCCACCTCCTTCTTTCTGAAGTTTACTTTGTACATGATAAAAAACTCACTGCCGATGATGAAAAAGAGAATAATACCTGTCAGTATGTCAGAAAAAGACTGGTTCAGTCCGAATCGGGTTGAAATCTCCCCTGCTCCACGTTCAAGAATAACAAGCATCATGGAAATAAGAACCATAAGGAAAGGACTGAATTTGGCAAGCCAGGATACCATGACTGCTGTAAATCCGCGGCCCCCTACAAGCGTTGTGGTCAGGGTATGGTTTGTTGAACCAACCAGAAGATACCCGGCAATCCCGCATACCGCACCTGACAGGAGCATGGTACGGATAATGACACGGTCAACCTTGATCCCGACGTAATGTGCTGTCTTGACACTCTCACCTACCACTGAAAGTTCAAAGCCATGCTTAGAATAGCGCAGATACAGATGCATAAGCAGACAGATCATGGCAACAACGATCACATTGAGCAAATACCGCTGTCCTCCAATCACCGGGAGCCAGCCAAGTTCTGTTTTCTGATTGATTATGCCAATCTGTCCGGAGCCTTTGGGAGATTCCCACACTACACAAAAATAAG
Organism: uncultured Clostridia bacterium; assembly: GCA_946538615.1. Lineage (GTDB taxonomy): Bacteria > Bacillota > Clostridia > Christensenellales > Aristaeellaceae > UBA2943. The sequence continues at coordinate 1,689 of CAMNGW010000370.1, read as the reverse complement.
CCACAAGTTGTGTTGCTATATAATTCATCATGAGGGTAAACAGGGTCTCATTAGTCTCCCAGCGCGCTTTGCACAGAGCCGGAATCAGTCCCCATACAGCACCTGCCAGAACAGATGCAAGTGCCATGCATGTCAGAATGGCCCAGTTAGGGAGGACATCCCTGAGCAATATCATACATGCTGCAGAAGCAAGGCACCCAACCAATGTCTGCCCTTCCGCGCCAATGTTCCAGAAACGCATACGGAAAGCGGGCGTAACTGCTAACGAAAGGCACAGAAGCATGGCTGAATTCTGAAGCATGACCCATATTTTTCTTGGACTGCCGAAAGAAGCATTCAGTATGCTTTCAAGTAATTTAAAGGGATTCTCTCCTGTCATGACAAGGGTGAGGAGGGCACATACCAGTAAGGCGAGAAGAATAGCTGTGATATGCACTACAGGAGAAAGATATCTGGGTATATTCACCCTTTTCGTAATATGGATAAAGGGTTCACGCTTTTGTTTGGCCATCTGCTATGCCTCCGATATGTGTCATCATCATACCCACCTGTGACTTGATCGCATTCCTGCCTGGTATGATCCCACTGACTTTCCCACCGCATAAAACCAGAATACGGTCTGCCAGTTCAAGCAGCACGTCGAGGTCTTCACCGACATAAATGACAGCAACACCGCGTGCTTTCTGTTCGTTGATCAGGTTATATATGGTATAAGAAGAATTGATGTCCAGACCTCTTACAGCATAGGCCGTAAGAAGAACTGAAGGGGCAGTTGTTATTTCACGCCCTACAAGTACCTTCTGTACATTTCCTCCCGATAGCCTACTTACCGGCGTGTTCAAACTGGGCGTCTTGACATCCAGGTCTTCAACAACCTTCTGTGCAACTTCATGCGGTGATTTTCTGTCCGTAAATACTGTATGACCTTCACGGAACGACCGGAGCATCATATTGTCATTGATATCCATAGAACCTACAAGTCCCATGCCCAGACGGTCCTCAGGCACAAAGGAAAGGGCGACTCCCATGTCCTGGATTTCCTGAGGGTCCTTGCCAATGAGTTCTTCGTGAACACCATCATCCGTGACAAATGCAATACTCGAACCTTTTTCTGTCACTTGCAGGCCTGCGATGGCTTCCAGAAGTTCTTTCTGACCGCATCCGGAAATACCTGCCACGCCGAGTACTTCGCCTGAAAAAGCCTGGAAGGAAACATGGTCCAGTTTGACGATTCCCTCTTCGTCCAAAACAGTCAGGTCTTTGACTTCTATGCGGAGCTTTGGATTGACGGGGACTGGCCGCTCAATGTTCAAAGCGACACTGTGCCCTACCATCATATTCGTCATCTCTTGGGCATTCGTATCCTTCGTCATTTTTTCCCCGATATATTTGCCTCTGCGCAGGATCGCCACACGGTCTGAAATGGATTCAACTTCATGCATTTTATGTGTGATAATGATAATGGCTTTCCCGCTGTTACGCATATTCCGCAAGACTGTAAACAGTTTTTCAGTCTCCTGTGGGGTCAGTACCGCTGTAGGTTCATCCAAAATCAGAATATCGGCACCGCGATAGAGAACCTTGACAATCTCAACAGTCTGTTTCTGCGAAACAGACATATCATAAACCTTTTGATTCGGATCCACCTCAAAACCATACATGTCACAGATTTCCCGGATTTTCTGGTTT
>CAMNGW010000369.1 GCA_946538615.1 uncultured Clostridia bacterium | reverse complement strand
GGACCTGCCCGTCATGCGGGCAGACAGGGAACACAGGGAACTTCTGTCCGCAGTGCGGGAAATCACGCTACGCTGCCCAGGTGGACGTGTCCCTGACTGAAGAGCCGGCGACGGTCAGGCCTACGGCAACACCCAGACCAACGTTTACCCCAACCCCAAAGCCTACGGCAACGCCGAGACCAACCTACACACCAACACCGAGGCCTACTGCGACACCGTCGGTTAAACTGGCCTCTTCGGTCTCCTACAGGGACGGGAAAACGACGATCAAATGGTCGGGCACCAATGATTCATGTTATGTTTTAATTAAAGCCATCAATGGGAGCTCCGAGCAGCACATCTGGAACCTTGGCTCTTCCTCCAGTGGCTCCCTGACCTCAGCTGCCCTGATGCCAGGGAAAAAATATGAGGTGACGCTCACCACATTTTTCTCCACACTGGACACGAGGACCTATACGGTCCCGGACGTTCCCCTCTTTGAAGACGGCAAGCTGAAGAACACCTCAGTCAAAGTGAGCATTGAGCCCCGGAGGCTCGCTAAAGGCGACGAGTACAGCAATGCCAAGAAAGTCAACGGACTGTCGGCATCGAAGATCATCAGTGCCATCCAGGATGGCAATGAGAGCTACGGGTTCAAATACCAGATGCGGATGCCGCAGCTGGCCAAGCCGAGGACCTTCTATGTGACGATCTATATCGAATCGCCGGATGGGTACCTGGATGCCGAGAGCTGGGGAGATATTACCTTCGACCGGGTGAATAATGGCTATCAGACGATCTGGTTCCATTTCCTGGGCGGCGATTATTTCAAGGATCTGTATGATACGACCGGGAACGTCCCTGCAGGTAATTATAAGATCACGATGTACTGGGATGGGATGTTTGTCAATGAAAGCGTCCTGAAGATCAGCAAATAACAGGTCCCGTCGGACCATACATAAAGAGTGCCCGTCCGGCAGACAGCAGACTGTTTGCCGGACGGGCATTCTTTATGTGCTCTGTCCCGGTCAGGGTCAGAGGGTTTCAGGCGAGAGATCAAGGGAGAATACGAAGCTTTCTTCATCAAAACGGTAGGGCTTCAGGAGAGCGGGCCCGCAGGAATTGGACCCGATGCCGTTGAGCTTATAGTCCAGGCTGAGGACCGTGTGAGCGCAGGGAACGAGTTCAAAGGCATGCTGCTTCAGGGTGAGTTCCTCCTTGGTATACGGGGAAACATTGAAAGAGAAGGGCACGCTGCTGCTGGCGGTCAGGCGGAGGGACGCATCCTCCACGCTGACATATTCCACGTCATAGTGGCTCCCGTTCTCCTGGGGCTTGAGGTAGTCTTCATGCATGGCATCGCGGTCCGCGCAGAACGTCCCGTGGTAGCTGGCCCTGTGCTTGTCCACATAGCTCTCCTGGGGGCCCATGCCTGCATAGCAGACATGGCGCATGCTTTCCGGAAGCATGAGACGGATGCCGAAGCGGGGCAGCATGGGGTAGCGGGCGTGGGGGTCCCTGTCGCATGTTACGGACAGGCCGATGTGGCCGTCGGGGTCCACCGTCCAGGTGGCGCAGAGCTGCAGGAGGGGAACAAAGCCGGCTGCGGCAAGGCAGAGCTTTGTGCAGATGACGGCCTGTTTGCCGCATTCGACCGTTGTGCCATAGGTCCATGGCATGATCCTGTCAAAGCCGGCGGCTTCCCATTCCCGCCGGATGTTCCGGTCGTTGTCAGTGGGTGCGCGCCATACCTGCCAGTCCATGGGCGTGTCAAGCAGCGCCCGGTTCCTGAAGGTCATACCGGAGAAAAGGCCCGTGCGCTTGTCAAAGACATAGCGGAAGACAGGTGACTCGACAGTGAGCGTGTGCACATCTTCTTTTACGGAAAGCGCCTCTCCTGTATGGGAGGTTTCACATGCTGCGCACTGACCCTGGAGAGTGAACTCGTCAAAACCGAGTAAGTGGCCCGCTTTGAGAAGGGGAAGGTCAGACTTGAGGAGATATTCAAGGCGGACATAGCACCTGCCCGTGAGGGGACGGTCCGGCGTCCAGGTGGCGGAAGTGCTCTCTCCGGGGGCAAGGACAGGGAAATCGAAGGGAAGGACAGCCACCTCTTTGTTATCCACTGTCAGATGGAGCCTGCAGGCGATATCGGAAGTGTCCTGGAAATCACGGCAGCTGCGGAAGGTAAAGGTGGAGGTGCCGTCAAAGCTGGCGCGGACAGGGCGGTTCACGTTCCACAGTTCTTTGAGACCTGTGTGGGGCCTTCTGTCGGGGTAGACGAGGCCGTCCATGCAGAAGTTCCCGTCGTGCGGGACTTCCCCATGGTCACCGCCATAGAGGTATTTGTGCCGTCCGTCCGGTAAGACGCCTTCATCGATGGCGTGGTCGCACCATTCCCAGATGAATCCGCCGCAGAAGCCGGGATAACGCTCCATGAGCTCATGATAATCTTCCAGGTCCCCGGGGCCGTTGCCCATGGCATGGCTGTACTCACAGAGAATATAGGGCTTTTTGGATGTATAGGCAAAGTAGTCGACAGGCTTTCCGTCGGGCGTGCCTTCGTAGTACTGGCGGATCTCCTCAAGGGAAGGGTACATGCGGCTGTACAGGTCGAGATCATCATAATTGTGCTTGCCGGGATCCTCGGTGTAGCGGGCCGCCTCATAGTGGGTCAGACGGGAGAGATCCCGGGATTTTACCCACCTGAGCGCTTCCTCAAAGGTGCAGCCGTAAGCACATTCGTTGCCCATGGACCAGATCACGACGCTCGGGCGGTTCTTGTCGCGTTCCACAAGGCGCTGCACACGGTCCACAGTGGCCTCGGTCCAGTCAGGGTTGTTGGCGATGCCGCGGTTCCACAGGACGTGCCATAAACCGGCCTCCCGGTCCTCGGGAAGAAGATAGGAAGGGTTCATGCCGTGGCTCTCATTATCCGTTTCATCGACAAGGAGGAAACCGTAGCGGTCACAGAGCTGGACAAAACGCGGATCGTTGGGATAGTGGCTGGT
>CAMNGW010000368.1 GCA_946538615.1 uncultured Clostridia bacterium | reverse complement strand
CAGCCAAAAACAGATATAAGGACTCCCACGCCTCCGGTCAGTAAAACTCCGATTATTTTGCCTGTCATACCGATCATCTCCCTTACAATTCACGGTTCACCAGCTCATCAGAACCCTGACAGACTGGAATTGGCAGGATGAATTTCCGTGCTGTCCTCTGTCCGTCAGCCTGCGAGGACAAAATACTTTACCACCCAAAAGATCAAAAGATGAAGCGGGTAAATGACATAGAATATCCACTTGTTCAGGGGCGATTTGCTGCCCGCTTCGCCGTTATAGCAAAGCAATACCGGGATCACCAGAAACATGCCGGCCTGCCAGAGCTCTCCGTACCAATGATTCCCTTTTGCTGCCAGGAAAAAGGCAGCGCATACAACGTGTATTGCGCAGAGAAATGAATAATACTTCATCTGCGCCTTTCGGTCGTCCCGGTTCTGATAAAACAGCCATGCCATCAACGGGCCGATCACGCCCCAGTCGCAGCAGTACGTGATCATGATCAGGGCAAAAACCACCAGCCGATTCATCCAGCGATTGCTGATACGCTCCGCGGCTGTAAGCATCAAAAAGGTGACAAACAGCGTTAAGATCACGTTAAAATCCAGTTTCAGCAGCGAATTGTAATGTGACAAAGCATATGGTATCTGCGATATCAGGCCAAAGATAAGCAGCCTGACGCCATATTTCTTGCGAGATGAAGTGTGAATGAACCCCTCCACAAGGAAAAACAGCATGATCGGGGCCGTTAACCTTCCGGTCACGCGCATGAGCGAATACACAGCGATACGTGACAGCGTGGCCTTTGCCAGTCCCCCGGACAGGAAAAACATGGCAATATGATCAATGAGCATGGCGAATATCGCCAAACACTTGATTTGATTTCGGTTTAAGCTCCGGTTCATGATTTTTGCTCCCCATTGCGCGTCAGCGTTCGTCTGCTGCTCCAAATTCTGGTTTTTTACATGATTATACTCAAATCCTGCAGTGTAAAATGATCATTTCGAACCCTTGAACATCATAATGCAAAGAAGCAGTAAGCCGTTCCCGTATCCCGCTGGAGCAAAATACCACAGATACTCATTGATGAACGTGCCCCCGATAAAACCGGTAATGCATAGTGCGGAGCAAATCAGCGATGTCAGCTTGAGGATTTGTTTTGACCGTTCGGTGCTGGTGTATGGTAAACTGACGCAAAGGAAAGCAAGCCCGGTAAAGAATCCCCATGCCAAATAGTCCGCAGCCATCTCCACAGAAGGCCAGCGTCCGATCTGAAAGTAAGACGGAACATCGATTCCTTCACGAATAAGCGCTCTTGTTACAGTTATATTGATGATATGAGCCGCTCCTGTCAGCGCGCATGCACAGCTCATAAACGCAATCATTGCTTTCTGATAGTTAGGCGGCGTGCCAACAGTCTCAGAAAGTGCAATCAGGACGATCAGGACGACTGGTCCGCTGATCACAGTCATTATTTCCCAGATTGTCATGGCTAAATCAGTCTTTGCCACCAGAAACACTGCCATTGACAGATAATATAATAAGCATGTGATTATCCCTGCCAAAGAAATTTTCTTTGTCATATAAGGTACCTCCGTTTCATGAACCAACTTTGCTTCAGCAGAACACAAAAGGAAATCTGCTTTCCAATCTGAATTTGCTGAGCCTGTGCCCATCATCCATTCCTCTGCCATCACCAGAAGTTTCCTGCAGTATGATCCCAGCGCCATGTGTGCATACAGGGAATCTCAATTGGCCAGCATGAACACTGTCCCAGTGACAGGGAAAGTGAAGGATAAAGAGAAGCCGTCACTTGACCTCAGCACCGGCAGCAGAACATATCCCGTGAGCACGAAAAGCAGCAGACAGCACCCGTCATAAAGAACGCATCCAGGCATCTGATCAGGCAGGAAGTGTTTTCCGCTCCTGCCTGACAGATAGCCAAAATTTTTTGTGCCATGCTGCCGGACCAGTCAATTACCCCGCCCCGAAAAAGTGCGGGGTGATTGACTTCCTGCTGCACTCTGATTATGCAGATAACAGCAAAATAAACCTGTTGCAGAAAACGGCTGTTGTATTACAGTCAGTGCTTTCTCTGATCATATGGAACGCGCTGATAAGTACCAGGGTTCCAAATGCTGCCATGCAGGTCACATAAGGCAATGTACGCCTGTGTATTTTCCTGTGACTCGGAAGCTCTCCTGCTTTCCTGTCCTTACCATATCAGCCGTCTCCTGTTCACGCTTGTGCCCTTCGGCTTCTCCTTTTCTTTTTTTAAAAGCCGAAAAACTCCATGACATATTTGTTGGCAAGGCTCATATGGGCAGGGTTCTGAAACCGGTGGTCCGCGCCCTGCACTGGTATAAACTCTATCAGATTATTCTCGGCAAAGCTTCTGCCCTCCTCAAAAGGCACGACTTCATCATCTGTTCCGTGAAGGATCAGGATGTTTTCGGCATAATCCAGATAATCAAGCTGACGGATGTCGTTCGCTTTCAGATCGTCCAGAAGCGAACAGGGAACGATGATCTTCCGGTCAAAACCCACCGGTACATCTTTTCCCTTCAGGACCTTGTCATACTCGTCTTCCTTCATTATGGCATGCGTAAGCACGTCGTACATATCCACGGCGGGACAGCGAAGAGCGATCTTCTGAAATGGATTATCATGCTCAATGATATATTTGAGCACCAGGTATCCGCCAAAGCTTGTCGCATAGGCATACAGCTGCTCTATGCCGTATCTTTTTTTTACTTCAAGCACGACCTGTTCCAGATAAGTGCTGCAGTCATCCAGCGCCAGTTTTTTCTTGACGTCGTCACCATGGGCAGGCCAGTTGAAAACGACTACTATAACATCTTTATGTTTTGACAGGACTTTCTCGGCAAAGCGTTTTGCCGCGTTATTATCCTTATGCCCGTCAAAACCGGTACAGAAGATAACGGCTTTCTCAGCGACGCGCCTGTCTGCAAAATGCTCTTTGCAGCGGATATTGCTGCCCTGCA
>CAMNGW010000367.1 GCA_946538615.1 uncultured Clostridia bacterium | reverse complement strand
TTCATCCCACCACCTGCAGAGGATGGGGGAATTCTTGCTATAATATGTTAAACTCATGAATAAAGCGGTCAACAGCCCAATCATCCTTTCCAATAAAGAAATACAGATCACTAATTGCGCTGTCTGAAAAGGCTTATTGAATCCACAGCAGTTCTCATATCCCCAATATGGAAACAACTGAGCGGTAGAGCAGGATGTGTCTATCACATATACCGCTATGGCAAGGATCTTATTCCAGTGCTTCGGAAAGGCTTTTTGCAGAGCAGTAACGCATCCAATTCGCTTTCCTGCCTGTTAGATACCAATGTAGCAGCCTACATGAATATGCTTCGCCAAAGGGATTTGGAGGCTCATATGATGCTGATGTTTACTGGTTCTCATTGACAGAAGCGGTTATACCCAAAACCAAGCTGTGGTAATGATCGTTTGGATAGATCTTGCCTGTATCATCCGGACATGGCTTTCCTACAGTTTTACGATTATCTGTTGGAGCTATTCTGGTTCAGCAGTCACTAGCTTTTTTCATACTCACAGGTCCAGTCCTTCAAATCCATTCCAGACAGGCTTTCCTTCGTAATGCCGTATCTCCCGTTTGCCCTCGAGTGCTTCAAAGACTGCGCCTGCAAGTGCTTCCTGTTCCATTTCCCCGGGATAAACCGAGACAGGCGCGATCCAGCCGCACATCTTCTGTATGCCTTCAATCACATCTTCAAAGCGCATGTACCCGCCCGTGAGCAGAATGGCGTCCACTTTGCCTTCAAGAACAGCCGCCATTTCACCGATCATTTTGCCAATCTGATAGATCATGCCCTGCCAGACAAGGCATGCTTTGGGATCCCCTGCAAGCACGAGGGCATGCACTGCGTCCCCGTCCGCCGTCCCAAACATGCTCACGAACCCACCGGACCTTGAACACATACGGCGCACTTCCTGGGTTCCATGTGCATCAATATAATCCAGCAATGGCAGCACAGGAACGGACCCGATTCGTGTTGGTGTATACGGGCCGTCACCGCCGGCACCGACATTCCCATCAATCATACGTCCCTGTTTATGCGCATTCACTGTGATTCCGCCGTCAATATGTGCGACAATCATCTGGCAGTCCTCATATCTGCGCCCCAGCTCCTTGGCCTTGGCCCTTGCAACGGCTTTCTGGTTCAGGACGTGGAACTGGGCATTGCGGTACACGCCGCGGATCCCCGTAAGCCTTGCAAGGTCACACAACTCATCCACATTGGTAGGATCAAGCGTATAAGCCGCCTTGCCGTAGGCTTCTCCAAGCTCATAAGCCAGCATGACGCCCAGCTTGGCCGGATGGTCGCTTCCTCCCACAGCATGTTTCGTATCGTCATAAAGACGCTGGTCAATGACCGTTACACCTTCATGCTGCGTATACGCGCTCCCGCCGCGTCCGACATAGACATCTATGCTCTCCGGACTCACTCCATGCTCGTCCAGAAGGCTGAAAATCAGGTCCTTTCGGAAAGGCATCTGATCATTGACATGGGCAAAGCGCAGCAGCTCCGGAGCATCATGAAACACATTTTCTTCAAAGATTCTTTCTTTGTCTTCAAACAAACTTATTTTTGTTGAGGTTGATCCGGGGTTAATCACAAGTATCTTCACAGGTACCATGATCCTCTCTTTGTGCAGAAATATCGGACAGACCAAAAAGATTGTAGCACCTCTTCCGGGTTCCTTCCAGTCTCTTTCTCAGAATCCTTCCTGCCAACAGACTGACAGGCACGCAGAACCGCTGCGGAAAGAAGGAAAAAAAGGATGTTTGTTGAATGTTTATATTATTATGTTTACAGGGAGGCAATCCAGATGGTCCACCAGAATCCGCTGCAGTCTGAACTTGACACGTCCCATCGTTTTATTACCATGGGCGAAATAATGCTTCGGCTCACACCGCCCAATTATGCAAAAATCCGCATGGCCAATTCGTTTGAAGCATCCTACGGCGGAAGCGAGGCCAATATTGCTCTTTCCCTGGCCAATCTGGGCATTGATGCCACTTTCTTTACCGTTGTCCCGAATAACTCACTCGGAAAAAGCGCGGTCCGGTGGCTCAGGTCCAATGATGTGCACTGCACACCTGTTATCCTGACTACACCTCAGGAAACACCAACCCATCGTCTGGGGACTTATTTCCTGGAAACCGGCTATGGGATCCGTCCAAGCCAGGTCATCTATGACAGAAAGCACAGCGCGATCACCGAATATGACTTTTCCGGCATTGATCTGGACGCACTTCTTGAAGACTTCTCCTGGCTCCATCTGAGCGGCATTACCCCGGCACTGTCCCCCAATCTGCGCACACTGATACTTGACCTGCTCAAAACTGCCCACAGCAAAGGCATCACCGTCAGCTTCGACGGAAATTTCCGTTCTTCTCTGTGGACCTGGGAAGAAGCACGTGATTTCTGCACATCCTGTCTTCCTTATGTCAATATCCTCTTCGGCATTGAGCCCTACCACCTCTATCTGGATGAAGAGCATCCTGAAAAAGGTGATGTCAAGGACCGGATCCCCTTCCAGCCCAGCTATGAGGAGCAGGATGAAGTGTTCCAGGCCTTCATTGCCCGCTATCCGAATATCAACTGCATCGCCCGTCACGTCCGCTATGCCCATTCCGGCTCAGAGAACAGCCTGAAGGCTTTTATGTGGTACGAAGGACACACCTTTGAAAGCAAGCTGTTCACCTTCAATATTCTCGACCGCGTCGGCGGAGGTGACGCGTTTGCCAGCGGTCTGATCTATGCCATGATGAAGCGTTACAAACCCATGGATATGATCAATTTTGCAGTGGCTTCAAGTGCGCTCAAGCACACCATCCACGGCGATGCCAATATTACGGACCAGGCAGACACCATACGGAACCTCATGAATATGAGCTATGATATCAAACGCTGAACGGTTTCAGGCCCCCGGGGTTCTCCGGGGGCCTGTTTTTTTATTCTTCACCGCGGTTCGGATACCAGGCAAGCATCTTTTCACCCAGCAGCTTCCCTA
>CAMNGW010000366.1 GCA_946538615.1 uncultured Clostridia bacterium | reverse complement strand
TATCAGGACTGAAAAAGCTGTCCCCGCATGGAACAGCTTTTCATCATTGATCATGGGTTTGCGAAGGTTTTATATGATGATCTTACAGATCAGATACGGCCCCGTTTATCCTGTTTATGGTAAAAACGGGAACCCCACGTCCATCTTTTACCTGCGTGAAGACAGGTTCTCACGTTCGTTATGAATGTTCTGAGCAAGATTGTTCACATTAAACGCGACTCCGCCGAGATAGTTTTCACCCTGTCCGAGAAGTTCATCGAGGTAAGAAAATGTCTTCTGCCTCAGCTGTTCCATCTGTGCCTTCGTCTTTTCCATCAGCTCATTGGCTTCCACCTCAGCACGGTGATAAATTGATTCACGGGAAACGAGATCATCCTGCTGCTGTTTGGCATAACGGACAATCTGGTCCGCCTGCATCTGTGCGTCACTGATAATCTGTGCGGCGCGCTGGGTAGCTTCCTGTTCCTTTTGCTTGCGCAAAGCTTCCGTTTCCGACTTTACACGCTGAAAATTCATCTTCTCAGCTTCTGTCTGGTGCTCAATGGCCTGGCGCGAAGTCTCAGCATTCTGAAGAATGGTATCAGCACTCTTCTTGGCATTGTCGATGCACTGCTGTGCACTTGCCTTGGCTTCATTCAGCACAGTGTCCCTGCGGCGGTTGAGACGGTCTGCATCGCCCACAGCTGAAGGGATCACCTGCTCAAGCAAAGTAATGCGGTCCTTCATTTCTTTGCGTGAAAGCAGGCAGTCTTCTGCATGGAAGAAAGCTTTAGGGGCATTTTCAACCAATGAGCGGATTTCCTGAAGGACCCGCATAGCCTGCGTATAGGAGGGCTCAACAACTGCCTCTTCTACCTTCTCGCTGACTTTCTCAGGCTCCTGCGGAACAGTTTCTTCCACGACACGTTCCTCTTCCTGTACGGCTTCCTGAGGTACTGCAGCCGTTTCCTGTGTGGTCTGGGTGTTTTTGGTTTCATAAACTTGTTCTGACATGGTGAAATCCTCTCTTCCTTCTCTTCAGTCGTGGTTGTTCAGTTCTTCGTTCTGTAGTGTTCTTCAATGATCTGCTCATTCTCTTCCGGAACAAAACCTTTCAGAGAGCACCCATAAGATGCCATCTCGCGCACAGCACTTGATGAAATATGGCTGTGCTCTGGTGCTCCGACAAGAAAGAGCGTCTCAATTTCAGGTGCAAGAGAGCGGTTGACCTGCGCAAGCATTCTTTCGCTCTCAAAATCAGAGGCAGCACGCAGTCCGCGGATCATAACCTTCGCTCCGTATTCACGGGCACAAGTTACAGTCAGTCCCGTTACTCCCACCACTTCTGTATTGAGACCGGCTGTTGAAAGCCGAACCATTTCGATTCTTTCGGATAGCGTAAAAGCATTCTTTTTGCCCGGATTATGGGCAACGGCAATAATCACCCTGTCAAACAGGTCACATGCCCTCCTGATCACGTCCAGATGCCCGCAAGTCAAAGGATCAAAACTGCCCGCGTACAGACAAACTCGTTCAGACATCTTTTTCCTCCGTCTCCCGGACATAAATCCGAATACCTGCCGTTCCATATTTCCTTTGATCGGTAAGCGTCAGGAGGTCTGTCACATCAGGTGCCACGGAAGAATCGTGTTCGATAATCACGAGCCCGTCAGGCTTTAACAGCGTACAGACCGCTTGTGTGATTTCTGTCAGGTCCTGGAAGCGATAGGGCGGGTCCAGAAAGATAAGGTCAAACCGGTCGCCTTCTGCGTACAGTTTTGCCACCGCGTGTTTCCAGTCGCAGAGCATGAACTCACATTGCTGTTCAAAACCAAGTTTCTGTGCATTTTTTACCTGGATCGAATGGGGCTCCCTCGCCACATCACACAATACGGCACGTCTCGCCCCCCGTGATATGGCTTCAAAGGCCAAAGCACCGCTTCCGGAGAAAAGATCCAGCACTTCAGCATCAAAAACGACCCTCTGAAGTATATTAAACAAAGATTCCCTGACCCGGTCAAGAGTCGGACGGGTATCCATCCCTTTGGGTGCATCGATGGTTCTGCCTCTTGCTTTTCCGCTGATGATCCGCATACCGTTCCTCAGTTTAATTCAATCGGTCCTTTTTTCGGCGCTGCCTTCCTGGCTTTGGCTTTCGCGTTCTTCTTGGCGCGCTTGCGGGTGTTCCTGGCAATGTCAGAATGGATCCGTGCACGCACATTCACGCCGCGGGTATAGCCAAATCCATAGGAAACAGCCGGTCCAAAAACAAGAAGAGGACTGAAACGCTCCAGCATCAGAAGTCCATCCGGATTGCCGGCACCGACCATATTGACAAAGGGCATCAGGGAAAGCCGGATCAGGATGCGCAGCACGCCTTCAAGGCCCAGGGGTACGCTCTCATGGTAAAAAGCAAGAGGTGCGCCGATCTCCTCACGTGCCTCAAGCGCTGAAATCCAGGAAGGAAGAGCACCCAGGCCGGTTGTCTGACGGGTGGCGATCAGTGCCAGAATGACCGCACAAAGGAACAGGGGCAGCGTGCCCAGCAAAGAGCATACGTAGCCTTTCATAGGATGATAGCACCTGCTGAGCTCTTCTTTGGAAATCTCAGCGCCTGTCTCACGGCGGTGGTGCATAATTTCACCATTATTGACTGCAATAGATCCCTGTGACATGCCGCTGGAATAGTAGATGGCCCATGTCACAAAAACGACCATTGCATTGAGCAGGACGCGCAAAGGCAGGTTATCAAATGTCATGACCGCGCAGACAATCAGATAAACCACAGCAATCACCAGCAGACTGCCGAAAAAGAAAAGTGCGGTCTGAAGCGTTGTTTTATCGTACGGGTCTCCTGTCAGAAAGGGCTTACTCACCACAACGGGTTTCCCCTCAGGTTTCGTGTTCGGTTTCTTGTCCATCGTTTTCATCCCTTCTTCCTCGCATCACACGCGATTCACATATTCACGGCTCACGCGGCCCGTCGTAGACAGAAGAATTTCATAACTGATTGTACCGGCCCATGACGCGATATCTTCAGC
>CAMNGW010000365.1 GCA_946538615.1 uncultured Clostridia bacterium | reverse complement strand
CGCCGGCAGGTGCTCACAGGGCCAGTCCTGAGCAGAAGCAGAGATGATGTGTACCGCGTATGTACGCAAGATGGGACCCTGGCCGATTGTATTTGGTTTGTTTTTTCTTATCAGAGCTCAAAACATGTCGAATCTGGTATTTGCCGGATTTCTTCTTCCATTGCATAATTCCTTATTCTGCCTATAATTCCGCCGTGCGGGGAACCGCACAGCGAAATTTTTTTAGGAGTTTTTTCTTTGAACAGATTAGAAGCATCAGGTCATTACCGCGAGGCCGTGCGCCTCGGACAAAAATATTACCGTGAAAACGTCAGCCGGGGACAGTCACCCTATCCCCAGGTGCTGGAAAATATATACCCCAGCTCCTCTTCAGCTGCCCGACAGGACCTGGGGGTACTTGAGATCCCCACAGATGCCATCGTCGGGACACTGGCAGATGGCCGGAAAAGTGCCTTTGCCGGAAATTTCATGCCTTTATTGAGTGAAGAGACAGAGTTTGCTGACAAATGGATCAGTCTGTGCGAAGCCCATCTGGGGGACAAGGGCATTACTGATCCTGTCTCCTGCATTGAGTATATGGGCCGCTTCTATGTCCAGGAAGGGCACAAGCGCGTCTCCGTGCTGCGTTCCTACGGGTCCCCTTCCATCCAGGCTAAGGTCACACGGATCTTTCCGGAGGCTTCTTCTGACCCGGCAGTGGCAGCCTACGGCGAGTTCCTTCCGTTTTTTAAACGCTCCGGGATCTATGTCCTTCAGTTCACCCATCCTGGTTGCATAGCGAAAATCGAATCTGCACTGGGCTTTGGAGACAGCCATGTATGGACAGAGGCGGAGCGCGCTGATTTCATGTCTTTTTACTGGGTCCTGCGTGAGGCCTGTACCCCTGCCATGCTTGAAGGCGTCAGGGACCGCTCACTGTGTGAAGTCCTTCTGTCTCTTCTGGAGCTTTATCCTTACGATCAGCTGAAGGACCTGGGCATCAGCGAACTGCGCAAGCGGGTCTCAGCTCTTATGCCTGACCTCAGGTTCGCCGCGGAGGACCATTTATCCGACCATACATCCGTCTCCACGGAACCGGAAATGGCAGGCAAGGGCCTGGTGCGGAGCCTGCTGGACGGCATTTCCAGACCGGTCCTCCATGTTGCCTTTATCCATGTCAGGACCCCCGGGACCAGTGCATGGACGCACGGTCATGATGAAGGCAGAAAATATCTTGAGCATGTACTGGGCAGTCAGGTTAAAGTTTCCTGCTGTTTTGCCGATGAAACAAATGCAGAAAGCCTGATGGAAAAGGCGGTCACTGAAGACGGAGCAAATGTTATCATAGCCACTGCACCGACCCTCCTTTCCAGCGCCCGGCAGTGCGCAGCAGCGCATCCCGGCGTCAAAGTGCTTGTCTGCGCGCTTTCTGTGCCCTATGTGGGTGTGCGCACATATTACAGCCGGATCCATGAGGCCAATTTCATCTCTGGGGCTGTAACCGGGTCCCTTTGCGGCAGCGATCCGGTAGGCTACATTGCAAGGTATCCCATTCTTGGCACGCCGGCGTCCATTAACGCATTTGCTTTGGGTGTGCGCCTGACCAATCCGGGAGCTGAAGTCATCCTGGACTGGTCCTGCCTGGAAGGCGATCCGGTCAGAAGACTGAGGGAAGCCGGTGCCCGTATCATCTCAGGCCTTTCTGCCCCTGCACCTTCTTCTGCTGTAGCATCTCCGGGATGGTCAACCGCCATTGTGGAAGAAAACGGCACCATGACTCCGGTTGCTTCCGATGTATGGAACTGGGGAAAGACGTATGAACAGATCATCCGTTCCATACTCAGCGGCTCCTGGAACAGTTCTGTGCCGCAGCACAGTGCGGTCAATTACTGGTGGGGAATGTCAAGCGGAGTCATTGATATCAGGCTGTCAGACGCTGTTCCGACAGGGGTCCGTCAGCTGGCCGGGATACTCAAACAGGGTCTTGTCAATGAGACGATCCATCCATTCAGCGGTACCATTTACGACCAGAGCGGGAATCTCCGGATGTCGCCTGGTACCGGGTACACCCCGGAAAGTCTCATGCGGATGAATTGGCTGTGCAGCCATGTCCATGGAAGGATTCCGGAAGTGAGTGAACTGCTTCCTGAGTCGCGGGAGACTTCGCGTCTGCTTGCCCTTCCTGAGGACTTTACGGGAAGTGCGATGGGGCAGACAGCACAGTTGAGGAAAGTTGTTGCCTGATTCTTTTGCACAGACAGGTCCGGAGAATCGCACACTGCCTTCTTCAGGGTCCCGCTGCTGCAAAAAAAGATATACTGGACACACGACCGTGTCAGCTCATTTTTTCCGGAACCCGGACAATGTTCCCCGAGGAAAAAGCATGTGCGATCCGGGCAAGGAAAAATAAAACGCAGAAATTCTCTGCGTTTTTTTGCATTGTCAGTTTTTACGAAATGCTGTGGGACAATCACTCAGGATGCTCCGTGCTGATTCCGGAAACATTGCGGCAATTGACTTTTCAGGGTTCAGAGCTTAGAATCCTGCTTAACAAGGGTGCGGTATGGGAAGTCTTTGAAGCTCAGAAAAAGAGATGGCTGTGTCCGGCAACAGGATATGAAGGATAAAATGCTCTGAAGAGTTCCGGATGTCGTTGCTGACATGGAAAACGATCTGCTTTTTAAGGGTAAAGCTGCTGCAGGTCAGCATGATCTGCATATCAAGAGGACGGGAAAACCGGACCAGAGAAACGGGATGCGGCAGAATGCAGCAGGAAAAGTGGCAGAAATGGCGGCACCTGAAAAAAGGCATGAGACGGACACTCGGGATGGGGAGGTTTTCAAGAATGAAAAAATATGTCATGCCAGTGCTTATGCTGGCTGTGTTTGAGACAGTTGCAGTCACGCTGTGGCTGACAAAAGATAATATTTTTTATTTTTTCAATTTCAGCTACATCGGTTGCTCAATCGCTTTGGGCATGTTCCTGTTTATCAGGCAATACAGACATGCACGGCGCTTTGTGCAGCTGCTTGTCGTTCTTTAT
>CAMNGW010000364.1 GCA_946538615.1 uncultured Clostridia bacterium | reverse complement strand
CACCGTTCCGGATGAGTACATGGGTGATATCATGGGCGACATGAACAAGCGCCGCGGCAGGATCATTGGCATGACCCAGGTTGGCAAGAACCAGCAGGTGGATGCCGAAGCACCTATGGCCGAGCTGTTCAAGTATGCTACAGATCTCCGTTCCATGACTCAGGGCCGCGGCAGTTTTGTCACTTCTTTCGAACGTTATGAAGAAGTGCCCCAGAATGTGGCAGAAAAGATCATTGCCAACGCTGAAAAGATTGAGGACGAAGACGATTAATCCAAAAATGGGACCGCATTTCTGCGGCCCCTTTCTTTTCTGCGGCGGTCCGTCCAGCGCCTCATTTGGACCAGAACCAGAGTGTTTATGTGTGGTCCCGGGAAACTTCTTAACAGGTCATCTGTTTGCGGGACTTGGGCTGCCATGGGATAGCGGGAACACAGTTCAAGGATGGGGTACGTCATTGTGAATCGGTAAAATACATGAAGCTCAGTCAGAACATGTCAGACAGGAAAAAGGACCGGCCCAGACGGGGCCGGTCTTTGCGGCATTGAAATGGCATTAAGGTGCCAGAGCTTTTTTCTTCATATAAGGAACAATGGGAAGGAAAGCATAAAAAACTTATTGCATGGTAACCAATTTTTCAAGAACCTCAACCATTTTTTCCAGGGATTGAACAGGGATCAGTTCTTTTCGACTGTGGAAATTGTATCCACCGGTTGAAAGATTCGGGCACGGAAGGCCCATGTAGGAGAGACGGGCACCGTCTGTTCCGCCGCGGATGGGCTGGACCTGAGGTGAGATGTCACACTGTAAAAAGGCTTTCTGGGCACGGTCCAGTACATCTTTATGCTGTTCCATGATTTCCCGCATATTATAATAGGAGTCTTTGATATCGCAGCGTACGGTGCCTTCTCCAAAACGTGTGTTCAGCATTTCGGTCAATTTAAGCATAAAGACCTTCCGTGCCTCAAAACGGTCCCTGTCATGGTCACGGATAATATAGACGAGCGTGGCTTTTTCGCAGTCACCCTGCATGCCGTGCAGATGGTAAAAGCCTTCATAGCCTTCCGTATGTTCAGGAGTTTCTGCTTCAGGCAGCATGCTGTGGAACAGGGCAGCAATTGATGCTGCATTTTTCATTTGATTTTTGGCTGAACCTGGATGAATGGAGAGTCCGGTTACGGTAACCATGCAGCTGGCAGCATTGAAATTTTCATATTCAAACTCGCCCAGGGCACCGCCGTCGACGGTGTAAGCAAAGTCGGCGCCGAAATGTTCTACATCAAACAGGTCAGCGCCACGGCCGATTTCTTCATCAGGGGTAAAGCCAATATGGACCTCACAGTGGTCGGGTGCGTCAGGCTGTGTGAGCCTGTATGCAAGTTCCATAATTTCCGCCACACCAGCTTTATCATCTGCGCCAAGCACGGAATCTCCTGAAGTGACAATCAGGTCCTGGCCGATGAGATGATCCATAAAAGAAAAACCTTCTATGACAGTGCCATTTTTCAGTGTGACAGGTCCGCCTTCGTAGTGGACAATCTGAGGGTCCGTCGGTCCTTTGACAGCATCAGATGTATCCATATGTGCAATAAGGCCAAGCTTTACAGAAGAATTTCCTTTTGCCGGGACAGTGGCGTAGACATAGCCATGTTCGTCCTGTCTTGCATCAGACAGTCCCATCTCCTGGAGCTCTTTGGCAAGCTGTTTGCCGAGAACAAGCTGACCCGGAGTGGAAGGGCAAGTATTGCTTGCCTCATCAGAAGTGGTTTCAAAACGCACGTAACGGAGAAAGCGTTCAACAACAGACATTGTATCAACCTTTCTGTAGGACTTTGAGTAAAGCAGGTAATTCAGACAGGGAAGAGAGTGTCACATCACGGTATATCTCGTCTTTAACAGGGATCATGTCCGGAATCAGGACAGTATACATACCTGCACGGTGAACAGCCTGCAAACCTGAAGGTGAATCTTCAATCCCGACACATGATTCAGGTGCGACCCCTAATTGACGGGCCACCCATACATAGACATCCGGGGAAGGTTTTTTATGCTCGATATCTTCAGCGGCAGCGACGCAGTCAAAAAGTTGCGTCCACCTCAGCCGCTCCAGGTAATGGGCAACAACTGGTCTGGAATTGTTTGTACACAGCCCCAGAAGGTAACCTTCCGCATGGAGCTGACAAAGAATATTGCCAGCATTTTCTTTTTGCGGAACGCCATGCATGTCCACATAACGGAACGTTATCTCTGTCCAGTCCCGCATCAGTCTGTCCATATCGATTCCGGGATAGGCTGCGCGAAGTGCGGATGAAGTTTCTTCAGAAGAAGTGCCGATCAGAGATTGCCACAGTGTATCATCAAGTGCCAGGTTCTGTCCTGCAAATGCCTGCCTGATCAGCTCAGCGCCCAGGCGTTCGGTATCTGTCAGGACACCGTCCAGATCAAAAAGAAGGGCTTTAATCATTGCTTTATCCTTTCAATCAGTCTGAAAGCCTGATTGATGCCATCGACTGCCGCGCTCATGATCCCACCAGCATACCCCGCCCCTTCGCCGCAGGGGTACAGGCCCTGAACACCTACAGATGCGCCATTCTGATCTCTCGGAATCCGCACGGGCGAAGAAGAACGGGCCTCTACGCCTGTCATCAGGGCGTCCGGATCTGCAAAGCCGTGGAGCATTGCATCCATGCGGGGCAGAGCGTACATCAGGTTGTCTGCGAAATGCGAAGGCAGAATGTCATGAAGATCCGCAAGCTTTGTACCTGGTCTGTAGCTTGGCAGGACGTCACCAAAATGTGTTGATGTACGCCTGTGCAGGAAATCATCCACCCGCTGGACAGGTGCAACGTAACCGCCTCCGCCTGCCTGATAGGCAGCATGTTCAAGTGAGCGTTGCAGTTCGATGCCGGACAGGGGATGTTCAGAAGGAAAATCCGATACAGGGACTCCGACGAGAAGGGCACTGTTGGCATTGATACCGTCCCGCTTCATATAGCTCATACCATTGACACCCCGGTGTTCAGGTTCGGAGGAG
>CAMNGW010000363.1 GCA_946538615.1 uncultured Clostridia bacterium | reverse complement strand
ACAGCGGAATGACGATCTGGATTCCGGAGTATATCAGCGTGATCTGCCTTGTGCTGATGGCTTTAATGGCATTAAATCAGCATGGCGATACTGATGAAATTATTAATAAAAAGGAAAGGTTTGTAATCCTTGCCATTGTTTTCCTGTGCCTGATCGCAACGATGTTCGTAGAATTTATAACCTGGACGCCCAGAAGCGCCCTTCGAATTGAAGGTGTTCAGGGAAGGTATTTCATTCCATTGATTCCTCTGGTGTTTTTGGCTACAGAGAACAGGAAGGTACTTCGGGAGAAGCATCTGGAGGACCGGACCATTTTGACAGTTTTTTTATTGATGCAGGTATTCACGGTGGACCATATTATGGTGCTTACGAAACTGCAGTGACGACTGCATATTGAATCTGCAGCTGGAAACAGCTGCTCCGGTTGGAACTGACTTTGGGGTTAAGACTATAGCCCTTCAGAAAAGCTGTGCGGACATCTTCAGAGGAATAAAAGTTGTCTCCATATAAAGAATCCCCCCTCAGGCTTGAGGGGGGAAAATGCGAAGTCCTATTTTACAGAAAGGAATTATCTTTTATCCTGAAAAAAATCCGAAAGCAGGGTTTCACATGCCTCTTTTTCAATGCCGGATTCCCATTTTGTCAATGTATGAAAAGCAGGATCTGCCGGGAGATCATAGACAGAGCCGCAGCATCCGTACTGAGGGTCAAAAGCACCATACACACACCTTCCGAGCCGGGACATGACCATGGCGCCGGCACACATGGGGCAGGGTTCAAGGGTGACATAGAGCGTACAATCATTCAGACGCCAATCCCCTTTGGCTTTGGCGCCTTCCCCGAGCACGAGGATTTCAGCATGGGCAGTAGGGTCATGAAAGGCTTCTCTGTGGTTGTGAGCGCGTGCGAGGATTTTGTTTCCGGAGACAAGCACGGCACCTACAGGCGTTTCATTTTCTTCAAATGCCTGTCTGGCTTCCGCCAAGGCAAGCTGCATACCTTCCTGATCTGTCATAATATCCCTCCTGATTTATGCAATATGGTGCCGACAGGATTTTACAGGCAAAGGTCAGTCAATAGGGAACACACTAAAGTCCGGTTTGTTGCCCTGTCAAAGATGGATGGGATGAAAACTGTGCGGACGGTTTTCATCTTTTCATGATGTGTTCTCTTCTGCTTTTTCTCTGATGCATGTCCCAGCCTGTGTTTTTTGCTGCTGATGGCAGAAATTGTCTGAAAGGAAAAAAGGACACTGCCGGACTGAAGGCAATGGGTCAGGCAGGCTCTGACGGATCCTGCGATCAGTTCCATGGTGCGCTATGTGCCAGGTACAGCTTGTTATCGTACGTCTTTTCCAGATCACAGAGTTACAAGTACAAATCTGGTTAAGCCAGGATTTTTTACCAGCCATTCCAATGCCTGCATCAGCGTTTATTTTCTGCTATCAGAAAGTACGGTAAATCTCCCGGAGATATGAAACGCTTGCCTTCATTCTATTGTTCAGCACATTCATTCTGTGTGCCCTGATCCATGCGTTCAGGTCTTTTTCTTTGGTGTATTTCTTCAATGCTTTAACGGGAAATCTTTTTTCATAGCTTCATAGCAGAAAAAGATGCGTTTCAGATGGGAGGCAGACAAGGCAGTGCATAATACAATCCCTGGTTTTATCAAAAGACACAAAAAACGCCGCAAAAGCGGCAGGAAAAGAGACAGGATATCTGCCGGGTCCAAAGCTGCTCTGGTGCGCAGAGTTTTCACTGACCGTGCCTGCAGCCGGAAAGGACTGAAAACAGACTTAACTGTGTACAAAACTTGCATCAGCCGGAACAATGTTTTTGGAATATGCATTACTGGTATTCAAAAACATGGCAGAGAAACAATAACGGGCCTGGCATGAGGCTTTCCTGATCCTCAGCCAGCCCGTCATGTCTGTCCTTTAATAAAGGGATGGATCAAAAACATATAAATCGGTTGATGTCGTTACTTCCGCACCAAGTCCGATCAGTTCCGCAACGGTAACAAATTCAAAACCTTTATCCAGAAGAAGAGGAATGAGGGTACGGATGCACTGGACATCATTCTCACGGGCATGGTACAGCAGGATGGAACCATTTTGCACACGGGGAAGGGCTTTTTCAGGGTCTGTCTGACTGACGTCCCAATTGACAACATGATCATAGCCGCAAAGCTTGAGGATTTTGATCCCTTTGGCATTGCTGTTGTTTTCATCTTCGATGCTGCCGTATGGTGTGCGTATCGTGCGTATCGGATAATGATACCCGAGAAGATGGTCAAGGACTTCCTGCGGCCGCAGGATGCCTGCAATGGCCACTTTTTTTTCTCCATGGGCAAAGCGGTTATGGCGCATGGTATGAGTGCCAATCTCACATCCGGCATCAATAATATCCTGCCAGAGCTGGCGGTCTTCCTCATGAAGCTGAATGCCCAGAGGATAAAATGTCATGACGATGCCGTATTGCCTGCAAAGGTCCAGCGTTTCCCGGACGGCATCAATATTGTAGCAGTCATCCATGGACAACGAAATTTTAGGCTCGTCACGGGAACCGAACCGGATGATAAAGGGCCGGTCATCCTGCTCCGGCAGAATGGTAGGCACAGGGGAATAGGTGCGTCTGGATGAGTACGTGTTTTCTGTCAGATCTGTAGACACTGAAAGCGGAACAGAATCTGCTGCAGAAGGTGAAGCTTGCGGTGCTTCTGGTGTGCAGGCAGGAGAAGGAGCCGCTGTGATTGGAACCACTCTGATTGAAGTGGCACCGGCTGGCAGACAGAAAAGAAGGAACAGGAAGGTCATGAATGAAAAAAGAAGGAAAAATCGTTTCAAAAAAAGACCTCCGAACTAGTTGAATACCCTATACGAGGCATGTGAGCGTAACGATAAGCCGAGTTCTGTCGTGGACGATCATCTATCCAGGTCTGGCGTTGCCGCGCAGACTCAAGCGATGTCAGGAACGCAGCGGGCCACTGATGTGTTCCTATCTATCTTGCACCAGGTGGGGTTTACAGCACGGACAAGTCGCCAAGCCGTGGGTGAGC
>CAMNGW010000362.1 GCA_946538615.1 uncultured Clostridia bacterium | reverse complement strand
CAGTATTTTCAACGCATCGGTGAAAAGATGAGGATAAAAATTTTATGAGGATAAACCTGCGGTCACATTTTTTCCATGGCCCTTCCCTTGCTGGTTTTTTTCTGATACAATCTTATCAGAACGAAGGTTCTAAATGATTTATGGAGGTGCAACCATTATGAAATGGGTTTGCTCTGTTTGTGGTTATGTTTACGAAGGCGACCAGGCACCTGAACAGTGCCCGCTGTGCAAAGCTCCTGCTTCCAAGTTTGTCAAGCAGGAAGGTGAATTGACATGGGCTGCTGAGCATGTGATCGGCGTCGCCAATGACGCTCCCGAAGAGATCAAGCAGGGTCTGCGCGAGAATTTCAATGGCGAATGCTCTGAAGTCGGTATGTACCTTGCTATGTCCCGCGCTGCTCATCGTGAAGGATATCCTGAGATCGGTATGTACTTTGAAAAGGCCGCTTTCGAAGAAGCCGAGCATGCCGCCAAGTTTGCAGAACTCCTCGGGGAAGTTGTCTGTGACTCCACCAAAAAGAATCTGCAGCTTCGTGTTGAAGCAGAAAACGGTGCTACCGCCGGTAAAACCGAACTGGCCAAGAAGGCAAAGGCACTTAATCTTGATGCTATTCATGACACTGTTCATGAAATGGCCCGTGATGAAGCGCGCCACGGCAAGGCTTTCGCCGGTCTGCTGAAGAGGTATTTCGGGAAATAATTTCATTCAGGATACCTTATAATAAAGGCGATTCAGAACACATTAGTCAATGTGGTGGCGTTTTCGCTGATGGGTATGAGAAATTCCAGCGTGTTCTTCAGGAAGCACTGGATAGAGGCGCACCGAAGGGATGGGAATTGATTCATACACAGTTTTTAACGGCACGTCCAAAGGGTTTGAAGCATATTTAATTTGGATGGTTTCAAATTGATGGCCACGACAAGCCCGTCACAGCATAGACTTTGAGAGGTTGCTGAAGTGGTATTTTGAAAATGAGAAAAGTTGATCCTGATGAGATGCTTATTGCTTCCCATCGTTTTTCTGAACACGCGCTTCAGATCATTAATATTCTTTCTGTGATGAATTATGACATCTCCTTCCTTTTCCCTTCCTTCTTAGAGGAATCCAGGTACCGGGATGACGTGGAAAGATGCATGGAAGATATGAAACATGCAGCGGCCGTTCTGTATGAATTGTCCAGAACAATCCTTGCCAATGTTAAAGCGTACGAAGCAACAGAAGAAGATGCCTTTCAGAAAATGACATCTCTGTAAGCATCATGGACGAACTCCGGTACGCCGCAGGTTCCGTCTGTCTGATCAGACTGTATATCAGAAAAACAAGATTTCATAGTTCAAGGAGAATAAGACGATATGTTCAACAATATCGGCGGGAAAATCAAGACACTGGCCAAGGTTCTGTGCTGGCTTGGCATTATTATCTCCGTTCTGTCCGGCATTGGAATCATGGTTGGCGGTGGTGCCGGGCAGCTGACAGTCAATGGCAGCGCTTCCGGTGTGCCCGGCGTACTGGTAGGAATCCTGGTCATTGTCATCGGATGCCTGGCCTCCTGGATCGGCTCCTTCTTCGCCTATGGCTTTGGCCAGCTGATTGAAAACTCCGATGCCATCCGTGACAGCTTAGAGCACAAAAGCCTTTGAGACTCTGCTCAAAGGGATTTTTCAGGGAACAAAAAACCACGCATTGCGGGGCTTTCTGAGGAGCAGCCTGTTATCGGCGCTCCTTTTTTTATCACAAAGCCACCCTCTGCTTTGGCTGTATCCTCTTACTGAACCCGGCAGACATGAAAATTTTTCAGAAGGTATACGTACCATACATAAAAAAAGCCCCTTAACGGGGCTGAAAAAGATTATTTTTCAGAAAGCGGAATATATCCTATGAAACAAAGCGATTCACCGCTTGCATCAGTATAGAAGACCTTAATGCCTACTCCCCTGATTGCTTGAACAGGAAAACCACCGCCGAACCACCATTCACCATAGGGTGCTATATCCAAGGATGTACCATATGCCTGTATGTCACCAGCGCCATAGGTACGGTGAACTAATGACTTTTCCCAAATACAAATTCTTCCACACGGGTTACGGAACAAGCAATGCCACTTTCCTCATACATTTTCATGCCATACATCCAATAATCGTAATTATCACCTTCTGTTAATTGAACGGATGGCTCAAGACGAAGATAGGCTTTTCCTTTGTCATTTTCTACGGTGCTGAGGAACTCTTCGATCTTATAGGCGCTTCCATCTTTATCCGTATAAACAGCGGGTCCTTTGTCACGTATGAAGAAAAACCAGCAGGCAATCAGCGCTATGATAATGATTGATACAATGAGTATCCCTTTTAAGTCTTTAGGCTGAATATGTCTTTGTTTCTGGTCGGATGAAGCCAGATCATCTGTTTGTCCGGTGGGAAAAGAGGCATCAACTGGCGCATTCAGCAGAGTGTCTGATACTTTTTGACATCAGATAATTCTGTTTCAGGCTGTAATGCTGCGCCTGTTTCAAAACTGTATTCAAGTTCTTTTGCTAACAGCAAAAGTGTTTCTCCGTCAGGCACGCGTCTCCCATTCTCCCAATTGCCACAGTAGAACGGGATACTTTCATCGCCCCAGCCAATGCATCCTGAGTCATGCCTTTTGCCTTGCGGGCACCCTTGATCTGTTCACCAATACTTGCCAACTGCAGCCCCTGCTTTGATAATTAATATATAATAAGAATCTCCGATGTGTCCAATATCTGTAAAGGCATCTCTGTACAGTGAAAGCCATCACTCAAATCATCCAGTGTTCACCGTTAAGCTTTCATCAGGCCAGCGCTATCCCGGACTTCTTTTCTGTCCTGATTTTCTGGTCAGACACTGACTGCGCGGAGTTTTTTGTCGGTCCGGTCCATGTCCTCTTTTGTCTTGTTATAGAAACATTCCCTGAGTGGTTTGACCAGGTCCTCATGTAATCCTGACTTCACCTGCTCATACCATCCCGGCAATTCTTCCCTCAGAATCTCACAAGTCTTTTCGTCCTCAATAAGGTCTGTAACAAGACTATTGATCGAATA
>CAMNGW010000361.1 GCA_946538615.1 uncultured Clostridia bacterium | reverse complement strand
CAAGCAGCATGCCGGAGCCTTTTCCTTTGGCAGTGACGGTTCCCGAAGGACAACCCAGGTTCAGATTGACTTCTGTATATCCCATCTGCTGAAGGCAGGATGTCAGCCAGAGAAAAAGATCAGGATCCTTTGTCAGAATCTGCGGTACAGCCGGGACACTCTGATTGTATTCCGGTGCGATGGCACGCATCTCGCGGGGAGGGAGCCGCTTATCCTGTGTCGGACTGATGAAGGGGATAAAGTATTTGTCAACACCTTTGAACAGCGCATGATGGATGCGCCGGTAAACGGCATCTGTAATACCCTCCATAGGGGCATAATAAATCATGACGAACCTCACATTCTGAGAAAGGGCAATTCATACCATGTCGGAAATGAAACATTCTGATGGCGGGCTGATTGATCAGCTGAAGGCTTTTATTCCGTTCAATGAGCAGGAAATGCGGGACAGAGAAGTCATTTTGGACGCCCTGCTGAAACACCGGGAATCGATTTTTCTCCGCACTTCGCTCCTGGCGCATATGACTGCATCGGCCTGGGTCATATCCCCTGATGCAAAGCAGGTTCTGATGGCCTATCACAAGATATACGATGCCTGGAGCTGGCTTGGAGGGCATGCTGACGGAGACACGGATCTGATGGCCGTCGCTCTGCGTGAAGTACGAGAAGAGAGCGGGCTGGAACATGTGATTCCTGCGACGGATAAGATTTACTCGGTCGAAACACTGACCGTGGACGGCCACGAAAAGAAAGGCGTCTATGTGCCTTCCCATCTTCATCTCAATGTAACCTATCTCCTCATGGCGGATCCTTCGGACCCGCTGCGCATCAACAGGGAGGAGAACAGCGGCGTGCAGTGGTATGAAAAGGATGCTGCAGTCAGAGCGTCGAGCGAAATCTGGTTTCGTGAACGCATTTATACAAAGCTGAATCAGAAACTGGACGAAGGCTGCATCAGGGATTCAATTGCTTCGGCGGGTTTAAGGATGAAGGCATCAGACTGGCACAGCCGCGAATCATTGTAAAAAAGGGGCTGCCATGTGTCAAGCCAAACTGCATTTTTTACCAAAATGACACATGCAGTTCATTTTTCTGTTATACTCTTATGTTGGCGGGAGATTCCCGCTTACTGGAGGAAAACACAAATGAGCGATAACAAGAACAATAACAATAAAAAAGATCCCAGGCGCACAGCGTCCATGATCGGATTTGCGGTCACTATGCTGATCATTCTTCTGGTCAATATGATCCTGATGCGCAGCCTGACCAGGCAGCAGGTGCTTGAAGTGCCATACAGCACCTTTTTACAGATGGTGGACGGCAAGGTGGTCAAACAGGCCGATGTCGAAAGCACACAGATTACGTTTACCGCCATCAAGGACGGACAGACCGTTGTTTTTCAAACGGGCAGGATGAACGATGATACGCTGATTCCCCGCATGCTGGAAGCCGGTGTGACCTTTACCACATCGATCCCGGAAGAAATATCTCCGCTGGTTGAAATGCTGATCGGATATGTGCTTCCGTTTGTGATCACGCTTGGAATCGGTTTCCTGATCATCCGTCTTCTGACAAGAAAAATGGGCAGCAATAACCCATTGAGCATGGGGAAGAGCAATGTGAAAGTGTATGTCGAAAACCATACCGGCAAAACGTTTGCAGATGTCGCCGGTGAGGATGAGGCAAAAGCTGCGCTTCAGGAAATTGTTGATTTCCTTCACGATCCCGGGAAGTATACGGAGATCGGTGCAAAGCTGCCCAAGGGCGCACTCCTTGTCGGCCCTCCAGGAACCGGTAAAACACTTCTTGCCAAAGCGGTAGCCGGTGAAGCAAAAGTCCCATTCTTTTCCATCTCCGGATCTGAGTTTGTCGAGATGTTTGTAGGCATGGGTGCAGCCCGTGTCCGTGATCTGTTTAAACAGGCGACAGAAAAAGCTCCGTGTATTGTCTTTATCGACGAAATTGATGCCATTGGAAAAAAGAGAGACGGATCACTGATCGGAGGAAATGACGAGAGGGAACAGACGCTCAATCAGCTGCTGAGCGAAATGGATGGTTTTGACTCATCCAAAGCTGTCGTGATTCTCGGTGCGACAAACCGTCCGGAAAGTCTCGATCAGGCTCTGCTTCGTCCGGGACGTTTTGATCGAAGAATTCCTGTGGAGCTGCCGGATCTCGCCGGCAGAGAAGCCATTCTGAAAGTACACGCGAAGGAAGTAAAAGCTGACCCGAACATCAATTTCCGCGACATTGCACTGGCAACCAGCGGTACAAGCGGTGCGGAACTGGCCAATATCATCAATGAAGGTGCCCTCCTTGCTGTGAAAGAGGGCCGTAAAATGGTTACACAGCATGATCTTGAGGAAGCCATTGAAACAGTGATCGCAGGCTACCAGAAGAAAAACGCTGTCATCTCACCGGAAGAAAAGAAAATTGTATCCTATCATGAGATCGGGCATGCTCTTGTTGCAGCAAGGCAAACCAGCTCAGCGCCGGTTCATAAAATTACCATCATTCCCAGGACCAGCGGTGCGCTCGGATATACAATGCAGGTGGATGAAGATGAGCATTATCTGATGAGCCGTGACGAGCTGTTCAATAAAATCACAACGCTTACCGGCGGCCGGGCAGCTGAGGAGCTTGTCTTCAATAAAGTGACCAGTGGCGCGGCAAATGATATTGAACAGGCCACCAAGCTGGCCAGAAGTATGGTGGCACGTCTTGGCATGAGTGATGAATTTGGTATGACTGCCTTTGAAACAATCAACAATAAATATCTTGGCGGCGATGCAAGTCTTGCCTGTTCAGAAGATACCAGCGCCAGGATAGATAAGGAAGTGATGCAAATCATCCAGCGGGCTCATGATAAGGCAATGCATATTCTGAAAACGGATGAACCCAAGCTTCATGAACTTGCTGCCTTCCTTCTTGAACGGGAAACGATTACCGGTGAGGAATTTATGCGCATACTGCAGTCTGACAGTCCTGCTGCAGACGAGGATGCCTCAGAGAAAAGCGCAGATGGGCTTCCGCCCGAGGCGGATCCATCAGAAACTGTTCCTGCAGAACA
>CAMNGW010000360.1 GCA_946538615.1 uncultured Clostridia bacterium | reverse complement strand
CCTGGTTTTTTTCTTAGATGTGTTTTCTAAAGGCCACCATTTTCAGCAGCCTCGCATGCGCGTCCTTTTCGTTGGATGGGATTACTATCTGGAATAGCGGTTTTTCTTTTCGTCGGAGAGGTAAGTCAGGAACTGGCATTCCAGCCGTCCGTTATATAACCTTCTGCGCTTATCAGCACGTTTTCCGAATGCATGCTCAAAATTCGGATCGGAAGAGATGGCACACAGACTCCAGCCGGGATGTCTGCGAAGAAGCGCATGAAGGTGACTGTATAACACAGAGCAGGATTTGCGGTCACCGATGCGTTCGCCATATGGGGGATTACATAGAAAGACTCCCTCTGCATGATCAAGGGTCAGTTCCTCCAGCGGCAGGCATTGCAGACTGATATAACCATCAAGCCCAGCCTGGTGAACATGCCTGGAAGCGAGTGAGATGGCTTCGGGATCAATGTCAGAACCTGAAATGTTCATGATTCGATCCGGTTCAAACTCGTTCTGCACCTTGGAGCGGATTTCGTCTGCCTGCTGTTTTGAAAGAAAGGGATATGCCTCGCATACAAATGAACGGTTCATCCCCGGGGCCCTGTGTCCTTCGCGAAAAGCTGCTTCGATCAGGAGGGTTCCCGTTCCGCAGCATGGATCATGCAGGGGCATGCCCGGACGCCAGGGAGAGAGCTCGACAAGTGCGGCAGCAAGTGTCTCGCGGAGAGGAGCCTCTCCGTTCCACGTTCGATATCCTCTTCTGTTTAATGCAGAACCACACAAATCGAGACACAATCTGCAGAGATTCTCATGAAGGGAGAAATGGATGGGGTACGGGATCCCGGTCTCCGGGAAAACGGATGCAGAAGAATGTCTGCGCATTCTTTCTATGATGGCTTTCTTGCAGATGGACTGGCAGTCTGAAATACTCATCAGCTGACTGCGCGCACATTTGCCTGAGACATTATATTGTCCGTCTACTGTCAGCAGCTGTTCCCATGGCACGGAGAGCGTAAGCTGGAATAAGTCCTCAAAGGTCATGCACTGCTTTTCAGCGAGAACGATCATCACACGGTCAGCCATACGAAGGCGCAGACAGGCGAAAAAACCATCTGCTATGGAACCGGTAAACCTGGCTCCGCCAAGTTCTGCTTTGGCATCCTCAAAACCAAGACGCCGGAGTTCAGCAGCGACAAGCCCTTCAAGACTGAAAGCGGCAGTTGCAAAGAATGTAAGATGTTGGAAATCCATCTTTTCACGCTCCCCCTACAGATGTGGCCAGTGAAAACGCCTGCATTATACGGGAAATATGAACTTCTGTAAAGCAAATACAGAAAGGTAAAGCTGGCAGAATAGCAGACTCCCAATGGATAGGATTTGCGTTTTGTTGTCATATGGATTATACTTTAAAGGATTCATTTGATAATCAATCATAATCGCAAGGAGTGAATATAGAATGAAACTGATAATTGCCATCGTTCAGGACGAAGATTCTTCCAGACTTATTGGCAAATTAATGGATGCAGGTTTTGGCGTAACAAAGCTTGCTACAACGGGCGGTTTCCTCAGAGCCGGGAATACCACGCTGCTTGTGGGTGTGGATGATGACAAATTCCAGGCTGCAATGGATGTCATTGAAAAAGTCTGCAAGAGCAGAAAACAGATGGCTGCATCACCCGCTCCTGTTGGGGGAACGCAGAATGGATATGCATCTTATCCCATTGAAGTGACAGTGGGCGGTGCTACTGTGTTTGTACTGTCCGTGGATCAGTTTATCAAGCTGTAAGGATGATAGATGGAGAAAATAGAGCCGTCCCGAGGAGTTGAGCTCCGGGATTTTATAGCGCAGGGTACAGCGTGCGAAGGCCTGATCAAGACATTGGAAGACGGGCATTTTGTTCATGCCTATCTGATTACCGGTCAGGATGGAGTCGGCAAGAAGACGCTGGCAAGAGAAGTCGCCAAATATCTTCTCTGTACTGGCGAACAAAAACCGTGCGGTACATGTGCTGCGTGCCAGCAGGTGCAGCAGGGAACACATCCGGATCTTCTGACTGTACGTGCGGGATTTCATATCTCCTCTGACCAGGCAACTGAAACGGGTAAGAATTTTATTATTGTCGATACAATTCGCGAATTGGTTGCAAAGGTGAATGAGCATGCTTACGAAGGCGGGTACCGCATCGTGATCATGGAGCATGCTGAGAAAATGAATCCATCGGCTCAAAATGCACTTCTGAAAACGCTGGAAGAACCGCCGGAAAATGTTCTTTTTTTGCTGCTTACCGATACCCCCGGTTCGCTGCTGCCTACGATTGTAAGCCGATGTCGCCAGATTGCGCTTCATCCATGGCCGGACAGTACGGTAAAACAGGTGCTTGCAGAGCATGGATATGTTGGAATCAGAGCTGCACAGGCGGTGCAGGCGTCAGGCGGATCCATAGGAAAAGCGCTGGAAATGGCAGGGGACGATGCATATTGGGAAAACAGAAGAAAAGTCATGAAGCAGTTTCTTGACATCCCCGATTACAGCAGCGTTTATTCGATAGCCAATGAATGGAAAGAAGCCAAGGATCAGGGAATGGAACTGCTGGATGATCTGGAAGATATGGTCCGGACGATGCTTCTCTGTCATCTTGGACGGGCAGATATGGAACTGGTCTCGGACTTTCCGGCTGCTTTTCAAAAAATGACAAGAGAAGGCAGCAACGATAGTTTTCTTCACATCCTTGACAGTATTCATGATGCACGGAGAAAACGTCTGAGCCAGGTTACATGGCCTGCTGTTCTTGAAAGACTGCTTTTGGATATCATGGAGGAAAAGAAAAAATGGTGAAAGTCATCGGTGTCAGGTTTCAAACCGGTGGTAAGCTGTATTATTTTGATCCGGTGGAAACTCAGCCGAATATTTCTGATAAAGTCCTGGTGGAAACATCACGCGGTTTTGAACTGGGCGAAGTGATTATGCCACCCAGGGAAGTTTCTGAGTCCAGTGTTGTAGCACCGTTAAAACCAGTGATTCGCATGGCGACTGCTGATGATCTGAAACATGAACGGGAGAACAGGGAAAAGGAAAAAGAAGCATTTAG
>CAMNGW010000359.1 GCA_946538615.1 uncultured Clostridia bacterium | reverse complement strand
CACGGACATGGTGCCCTTTTCTGCAATGCCGACCACGGCAACCGGCTTTTTGACACCGGGAAACACGTTTTGGACAATGGCGCCGCCTTCGTCGAGCACGAAGTCAAGCCGGAGGTGCTGTTCTTTGAACCAGCGGATAATGGCGGGGGCACCGTCCCCGTTGACTTCCTCCGTGCCGGAAAAGCAGAGGTACAGGTCCTGGGCGGGGGTATACCCCTGAGCGATCAGATTGTCCGCAGCTTCCAGAACACCCAGGAATGTGCATTTGGTATCAATGGTGCCGCGTCCCCAGAGGATGCCGCTTTCAATGATGCCCTCAAAAGCGGGCTTGTCCCAGCCGCTTTCATCGACTGGAACAACGTCGAAGTGGGCCATGAGGACGCCCGGCTTGTCATGCTTTGCGCCTTTCCAGTGGAAGACAAGGGAACGGGGTCCGGGCATGGTGAAGGTGCAGACCTGATGCACGTGGGGAAAGAGAATGGGGAGTGAGGCAATGAGTTCCTCGAACTGAGTATCGTCATCCAGACTTTTATCCTCATGGGAGACCGTGCGGAAGCGAATCAGCGTCTGCAGATCCCGGACGGCTTTTTCACGGTCAAAGTGCATTTCGGGGGCCGCCTCTTCAGGGAGGACTTCAGGTTTCAGGCGGGCTGCACGAATGCAGAGCACCAGAATCCATGCGGCGAGAAGAACAAGTAGAATCACCCAGATCACAGTGTAAGCCACCTTTCAGAATCTTTACTGAATCAGACCCTTTTTCTGGAGAATCCAGCCGGCCAGGAGCGCGACGAGCGCAGCGACGGGCACAAGAATGCCGACAGAGCTGGCAAGGGAAGGCACAGCAATGAACAGGGCGATCATAAAGACCAGCGGTGCGACGGAAAGCTTCCAGTTCTTGGAGAAATACACGAGCGCAAGCGATCCCATGAGCGCAGGCATAATATTGTCGAAGGCCGGTTTCAGGACCGGGTTTTCAAGAACAGGCTGAAGGAAACGGATGCCAAATACGCCAAGCGCGATGACCAGGGTGGTCACCAGGGAAGATGTGGCAACCGCGATGGTGGAAAGCGCTTCTGCCTCATCTGTGCCGGGCTCGACGCCGGCGCCTTTCAGGGCATTGAGCACGCAGGGTACCTTGAGGGAGGAGAGGGATCCGGTGACAAAGGCGAGATAGGTTCCGCCGGTTCCGAGCATGGGAGCATAGGTGAGCACTTCAATGACGCCGACTGTCCAGAATACCGGAACGACGCCCAGAAGCCCCTTGAGTACATCCCTGAATGGCGGCCAGGCAGCATACCGGACAGAAATGGCAATGGGCACCATGAGGAACATGAGGATCGCGGAAGCCGTGGAGATTCTTCCGTAAAGATGGGTGGCTTCACTGTAGGAACGATTCTTTTTCATTACAGGGCACCTCCCATCAGTGTTGTGAGCGGAATGGCGGCCAGCATGCCTCCGAGCATGCAGAAGGGCAGGGCATACTGTTCAAGCCATTTGACATGGCATTTACGGATCAGCAGCCCGCAGAAGGCCATGAGAATCATGGAGACCAGTGCGACGGCAATCGGGATGAAACCGGGGAGCCCTTTTTTGATATCCGCAAACAGGAGTCCTGTGAAAGCACAGATCATGCCCAGGAACAGGGAATCCATCAACAGTGCACTCTTTCTGGCATCCTTCTCACGAATGCGGTCCAGTCCATTTTCAATCTTTTTCAGGCCGAAGAGAACGACAATGATGCCGGAGAGAATGCCAACCGTCATTACCCAGGCGATGGCACTGAATACCGTGGGATCTGTAACCAGGGTGGACGTGGATGTGACATTCATCGCGGAGGCAGCGGACTGAGCGGCCGGCAGCTCATAGGTCAGAGCACCGAGCACACTGAGGCGGAGCCAGGGAAGGGGAAGTCCGAGAAACTGGCTGAGCGAGATGACGCCGATCAGGATGGCGAGTGCAGGCGCAATGGTAAACAGGGCACTTGCTGAAATGGTGCGGCGGATGACGCCTGTGTCAATGTGCAGCGCTTTTGCTCTGCGTACAGCCCGCAGCAGGAAAAAGACGGACTGTGCGACAACAAACAGGATGACAAGGCCGCAGATGAAATACATGAAGGAACTGTTCGGTGAAAACTCCAAACATATCACAACCTTTCTGTTCAATATCCCGGGTATTGCTACTTTGAAAAGAACATCCATCATTGTATAGAAACAAACATGAAATGCAAGCACAAAAAGCAAAAAGACCGAATCATCAAGTGGCAGAAGAAGCTGACGCGTGGTAGAATGAAGGAAGAAAAACTTTTCCGGATTCTGTGCGGCAGGAGGGCAATAACATGGCAAAACATTTAATGACAGAAAATGTTTATACTCCCAAAGGGTGCATTCTGATTGCCGGCGCATGTCTGCATACAGTGGAACCGGAGGCCTATGCACAGCTGGCAGGACAGACGGATGAAGTGTATGAACTGTGTCTTGAGGAAACGCATATCAATATGGCGGTGACAAAAATCGCAGCAATCCTTGGAACCGGCAGAGTGACGAAGATGGTTTTTGCCTCTGTGGACAGATCCCCTCATTGTACCCAGATGCACTATATTCCGCATGAGATTGAGCGCACCATGAAACAGCATATCCCTATGGAACACTATGTTGTTTCAGAGGGGAAAGTGGTCCGGGTGACTGAATCGGCAATTGAATTG
Source organism: uncultured Clostridia bacterium (assembly GCA_946538615.1). Taxonomy (GTDB): domain Bacteria; phylum Bacillota; class Clostridia; order Christensenellales; family Aristaeellaceae; genus UBA2943. Next base: position 391 of record CAMNGW010000359.1, on the reverse strand, counting down.
TCCAAGTCCCTTGCAAAGTTGAGCACTGGTATATATGGGGAGAGGCTTCAGGATGAGGAGCCTGCCCGTTTTTCCTGACGATTATGGTGAAAAACGCAGGTGCAGAAGTACGCTTTCGGCAGAAAAAAGTGCTTGCACAAAGAAAACACAGGTGCTATAATCCTACCGTTCCGTTTCTGAACTACGATTTTTGTGCGTTTCAGAACGGCGCAGGTGGTTAGTCCATCTGTGATAAAACACCTATGATAAGTTAAATGTTTCGGCAGTTTAACTTATGCTTCGGGTGAGAAGTGCCGAATATACCGGTGTAAATGACAGCATTTACAGACCGGAGTTTATGGGGCATTGGCACAGTTGGTAGTGCGCTACATTCGCATTGTAGAGGCCAGGG
>CAMNGW010000358.1 GCA_946538615.1 uncultured Clostridia bacterium | reverse complement strand
GAGTGGGACAAGGCGCTCACTGAGTCCTTCTGTCGGGGAAGACAGCTTGACATAAATCGGCTCCCTGGCTTTCGCTGCACTGCCATCCTCGCTGTAATACGTGATCTCTTCTCCCGTAACAAGCGGTGCGACTGAATACAGCTCTGTTTTTTTGACCAGTATGCTGTCAACGAGCAGATTGGCCAGGGGATACAGAATAAACAGGCTCAGAAAAAGAATGAGAAGGATGATGGTGACGATAAGAACCGGATCGCCAAAGAGCTTTTTCCGCTCAAGGCTTTTACTCTGTCCGCTTGCCACGCTCTCCCCTCCTTCCAATAATATTGAGAAAATCTGATATCATAAAGGACGGGGCTTACGCCCCGTCCTAAGGCATGGCATCACTTACTCCGTCTTGAAACGGTCATCAGCAGCTGCGCCAAGGGCGTCGAAATAATCCTGAACATACTTGGATGTATTGTTCTTCGCGTCCTCGAAATCATATTCTATGGTGTTGTTGGGATCCAGATTCGGGAAATTCTGGAGAGCTTCCGGCTGCTTGGCATTGTCAAGCACCAGGAACTGATAGGAACCCGTATCGTCTGCAAGCTCCACGCATTCAGGGCTCAGTGCATACTCAACCCACAGCTTGGCTGCATTCTCATGTTCTGCACCCTCGAAGATAGCCGTTGAACCGATTTCATAGGCTGTTCCATCGGAAGGGATGATCAGGTCAATGTTGTCATAGCCCTGCAGAATCTGATAGACACCATCATGCAGGAAGCCAATGCCAATCACGCATTCGCCGACGCCGACTTTCTTGGAAGGACCAGAGCCGGATTTGGTGTACTGAGCAATGTTCTTGTCCAATTCAACAAAATACTTGAGGGCTTCCTCTTCCCCACGCATCTGCACGAGTGTGTTGATCACCAGTTTGGCTGTGCCGGCCGTATTCGGATTGGACAGCCAGATCAAGCCCTTATATTCTTCCTTCAGCAGGTCATCCCAGCTCTGGGGTGCTTCAAGGCCAAGACGGGCCAGTTCTTCCTTGTTGACCATAAAGCCAAGGATGCCCTTGTAAATGCCGTACCAGTAGCCTTCTGCATCACGGTAGTTCGGATTGACAAGGTGTGATGCGTTCTTGGCTTCATACGCCATGAGGAGACCGGCTTTGGCGGATTCGTTATACGGATCGTTCGTGCCACCGAACCATACGTCTGCAGACGGATTGCCTTTTTCGTTGGCAATCTTGGTCTGCACTTCACCGGTGGACAGACGCTGATAGCTCACCTTAATGCCATAGAGCTCTTCAAAGTGCTGGCAGGCTTTGATCAGATAGGGCTCTTCACACGAACCATAGACGATCAGCTCGCCATCTTCCTTGGCTGCTGCGATCAGGTCCGCATCCTCAGCGGATGCAAAAAGAGCGATGCTCATGACAAATGATAAGCAAAGCATGAAAGCAAAAAACTTCTTCATGAGAAATTCCTCCTTCTGAAATGAAATTGTATTGGTTGACCTGAAGTCATTATACTCCGCCGCTTTGTCCTGTCAAGGGCAGTATGAGCCTGTCAGGCGGTAAAAGATCGAATCAGTGCACGCTCGCCGGACAAGCTCCGGGAACGTCTTTTCTCTCGTTTCAGGATAAGAAGCGGCTGCGTGGCCCCGTCACCATATCCCTTCAGGAACGCATGCAACAGACCGCTGTGTTGGCAGCAGAAACGGACCGCTTCGAAGCCCGTGTCCCTGCTTCTGCTAAGAAGAATCCGTGAACGTCCCTGACTGCCCGAACCCTGGTGAATCAGAGGCACAGAGTGCATACCTTTCCGGCTGGTTGCAGCTGCTGTGTTAGTCAGTTATAATCGTAACATGACCCGCGTTACACGTCACACTCAAGCGAGGTGCATTCTATGGAGTATTTCTGGTATGTGGTTGCAGCTTTAGGCGCAGGGATCGGAACCGGCCTTGCGGGACTCTCTGCCGCTACTGTCATGGTGCCCATCCTCATCGTACTCTGTCCGTCCTTCTCAGGTGAAACAGGCGCATATCAGGCAACTGCCATTGCACTTGCTTCAGACATCCTTGGCTCAGCTGTTACGGCTTATACCTATGCCATACACAAAAACATTGACCTGAAGCGCGGATGGATCATGCTGGCCTGCATCATCGCCATGTGCACACTGGGGAGCTATGTTGCATTCATTGTAGGCAATGTGGTGCTGGGCAGCTTTACCCTGTTCCTGACCTTTTTCATCGGTATCCGCTTTCTCATCAGGCCGGATACCAGTTCAGAAAAACGTCCCGGGAAAGGCGAAAAGCTGGACCGGAAGGGAATTGCCGTCTCCCTCTTTTTTGGCCTGACAATAGGTTTTGGCACCGGATTTGTGGGCACTGGCGGCGGCATGATGATGCTGGTGGTTTTCACTGCTTTTCTTGGTATGGAACTGAAAACAGCTGTCGGCACCAGTACCTTTATTATGACTTTCACGGCCCTGATCGCGTCTGTCAGCCACATCCTGATCCATCCGGCGATACTTGCTGAAAAATGGGATGTGATGGTACTCTGTATCATCTTGGCCACCGCCGCCTCCCTGGTCTCTTCCCGCTTCGCCAACCGTGTCAGCAGCCGCACCGTAGGACTGACGACCGGTGCCGTACTGACTGTGCTTGGGGCAGGGATGCTCCTTCTTCACTTCTGGCCACAACTTTCATCTTTCCCATGGGTCCCTCAGATGGTCCGCTGCCTGGGCAGGCTCATCCTCTATATTGTCCCCTGCGTCCTTGTCCTGCTGCCAATCCGATTCCTGACCAAAGTTCCCTCTTTCATCTTCCGGAAGCTGCTGCACATCGTGGCCTTTACCAGTTTTGTAGTCATGCTGCTGTCCGCAGAAAGCTGGCAGGCTGCAGCCCTGACATCCGTGCTTATTGCCCTGCTCATCTATCCGCTGCTGTCTTTGTTTGAAGACAGGGCGTGGTACACAGGGTTATTCGTACAAAAGGCACCAGGAGAAATCAAACGCAGCCTGCTCATGCTGTTTTTCATGTTTGCAGCGGTCATTTGGGTTGCCGGGGGCATTTCCGGGAACGTTACTGCAGCCGCAGCTTCTATACTTATGTGGGGCGAGGG
>CAMNGW010000357.1 GCA_946538615.1 uncultured Clostridia bacterium | reverse complement strand
TGAATCCGCGGATTGTGCAGAACTTGCGGAGAAAAGGAAGGGTATGAAAATGATTTCTGAACAGGAACATACCACTTGTCCTGTGGGAAAAAACATATGGACATATGGACACATGGCCAATTTGTGATATGATTCACGCCGTTGCTGCACACGGGTAAAGAAAGAGTGGGCGGCAGCCCCAATGAGCGGATAGGCTGGGCCCTGCCGGTACTTGTTCTCTGTAAGAAAAACAGACATACGGGCAACTGCAGAAGACAGCAGTTCCTGAAACAGGAGCACGGTCATAGCCGGGAAAAGACCCGGGGGAACCTGCTGTATTCCTTATCAGATGGGATAAGCGGACCTGTGTGAGCGGTGCCCCCTCCTCCCGGAACGCGGCAGTACCCCGTAGGTCCTGCATATTTCTCAGTTCATGGCAGTATCTTCTGCACAGTGATATGCAGGAACAGCGACGTCGGTACACCCTGTGGAAACGGACTTTGCGCGGCCTTTCAGACGCGTATGCCGGGCAGGTGGAAGATTTGCTCATATCACGCTCCTTGCACAGGTGCCCGATGCCCCTGCAGCATGCAATTGATCATAAGGTCCATGTCAGAGTCTGAACACTTCTGAAAAACAGAACATATAACGGACAGGATGGGACAAAAAATGAATCCGGTTTTATGGGCAAGTAAGGCAGACAGAGAAGAAGACCCAAGCCATGTTGGGCTGATCCAGCTGGCTTATCCGATCCTTCTGGAGAGCGTCCTGCGCTCTACAGTGGGCTTAATTGATGTGGCCTTTCTCAGCAGGGTGTCCGACAGTGTGGTAGGTGCGGTCAGCGTAGCCGGACAGTATATCATGCTGTCCATGATCCTGGCTATGTCCGTGTCCTCCGGGACACTGGTGTGCATCAACCAGGCCCTTGGCATGCATAACCGTGCCAAAGTGAACCGGTACGCCAGCCTTGCCGTGATCACCAATGTACTCCTGGGCGTCCTGTTTGGTCTGGTTTTTCTTTTCTTTCCTGATCTTCTGCTGACCATGATGACGCTGGACGCTGAAGCTTCTGAAGCGGCAGCTCTTTATATGCAGATTTACGGCGGCCTCATGTTTTTCCAATGTGCTGAAATTGTGTTCAGCAGCATGTGCCGCTCCCTGGGCCGGACCCATGCCCCGCTGGTCATCAATCTGGCAGCGAACCTGGTCAATGTTGTGGGGAACTATGTGGCTGTGTTCCATCCGGAAATCCTGGGGATCAGCCAGGTTGCCGGCGTGGCAGCAGCTAGTGTGCTGAGCCGTGTCGTATCCCTTGGGATCGCATTTGGGATCGCTTTCAGATCCGGCATACGGATTTCCATCAGACATTTTTTCCCTTTTCCCAAAGAAGATTTCAGGCTGATGCTTTCCATCGGCATTCCCGGTGGTATGAGCAACATTGCCTACTCCCTGAGCCAGCTTGTGACCACATCCATCATTTCCCAGACAGGGACAGTGATGGTTGCCACAAAGGTGTATGTCTCGAACCTTGTCAATTATATTGCTCTGGTGGGTATGTCCTTTTCCCAGGCAAGCACCCTGATGGTCGGGTACCGTGTGGGAGCTGGCAACTATAAGGAAGCGAATTATATCCGAAAGCTGGTCACCCGCGTGGCTGTGCTTTCCAATGCCTTCTTTTCCATTGCCATGATCGTGTTCAGGGTTCCGCTGATGCAGATCTTTACATCCGATCCTGTGATTATCCGGACAGCTTCCATTGTGTTCCTCATAGATTTTGTGGTGGAGATCGGGAGGGCGCTGAACAATTCCATAGCAGGTGCCCTGCAGGCTGCCGGGGACGTGATGTACCAGGTGATTGTCAACCAGGCGAGTGCATGGATCGTATCTGTCGGAGGTGCCTATCTGTTCGGGATTGTATTTGGCTGGGGACTTTATGGTGTATGGGCAGGGTTCGCACTCGACGAGATGACACGGGGGCTTATCCTTCTCCACAGATGGAATTCTCAAAAATGGATAGAAGTGGCTGAAAAAAGAAGGGAAGTCATTGCCAAATAGAGGGTACGGCAGAAGCGTGCGGAGACGGGCCATGCGGAAAATTTCACAGTATGGGCACTCTGAAAGCAGAGTCCGTCCCGGAAAAAGACTTGTGCATCTGAAAGAAAACACACAAAAAAAATACAACAGGCTTTGACATATAGCCGTTGATTGGTTAAGATATCTGTGCAACCATTTATAAAGTCAGGTGATCACAATTGAAAAAATCGGAAATGATAACGTGTATCCGTACACATCTGGGGTTGTCCATCGAAGATTTTGCAAGGTCACTGGGCGTGCCGGAAGCCCTGATTGCAACGGTTGAAGGGAACCCAAGGAACAAAATTGTACCCAGGCCGCTGGCGAATGCGATCTATACGGTATATGGATATGATACAGGGACAGATATTATTGCCAAAAGGTCCGCCGGAGCAAGGATCCGGATGCTGAGGGGAGATATGACGATCCATGAGTTTGTCAATTATACGGGTGTGGCAGCTATTGGATTGTTTGAGCATGGCAAAGCTGTACCAGGGGATATCGCATGCAAGCGGATAGCCGAACGGTGCGGCGTGGATGAATCCTGGATCTTATTTGGCTTCGGCAGGGGACCAGATGAGAAGCGGGCTCCTAAAGCGATGCAGGATGAAGAGCCGGAGGACCGTACAGAAAAAACTGAAATACAGCGGGTGAATGAGGGAAGAAGGATGCGGGGGTTCCGGCAGTCCAGACAAATGACCCAGTATCAGCTGGGACAGCTTTTAGGTGTCGGACAAGGTCAGATTTCCCAATATGAGCGTGGCATGATTGCTATACCGGACAGATTGCTGGAACAGCTTGAGAAACTGTAATCAGGCTATGGTGTTTTTTCCCTATGGTTTTTTTCAAGACATGAGCAGGATTTGGCTGTTGAGGAAAGAATACAGGCTTTGGACCGGACAGAGCAGGTACTGCAGCAGGTACAGCCGGGCCGGGAAATGAAACGTTTGGAACCTGCCGCATTTTATCAGTTGAGCCATATGATAAATATGCGGTTGTTAACGGACAGGTTGCGGCCTGTCCATTTTTTCTTGCTTTATAGGAAATTACGGAAATGAGACAACATGTCAAAAAGCA
>CAMNGW010000356.1 GCA_946538615.1 uncultured Clostridia bacterium | reverse complement strand
GATCTGGGAAAGAACATTTTGCATGTCTATTATGCACTTCCGGTAGGTTAAATGTATGTTTGAGATCATTCGTTCCTTACCTAAGCCTTTTATTCTCATTGACGGCCCCTGCGGTTCAGGTAAAAGCACACTGGCAACGCACCTGCACCGGCTCTACCCGGAGCTGAATCTGGTTCACATGGACGATTTCTATATCCCGGTTCCTCAAAAAACGCCTGAGCGCCTCGCTGTTCCGGGCGGGAATGCGAACCTTGAACGTCTGTGGGAAGAAGTTGTGTCCCCCTATCTTCTGGGTCAGCCCGCGCTGGTCAGGCCGTATAATGCCCATAAAGACTGTTACCTTCCGGGATACACCTTAGATCCGGAAGAAGGGATCATTATTGAGGGAAGCTATTCCTGTCTGCCACAGCTTGCTGAACATGCCCATCTGAAACTGTTTGTTCAGGTAGACCCTGCGACGCAGAGAGAACGCATCCGCCTGCGGAACCCGGACACCTTTCCATTGTTTGAATCCCGTTGGATACCCCTTGAAAATGCGTATTTTTCCTATTATCATATGCCCGATGGCACCTTTACTGTAATTGATGGAAACAAAATCCACGATCTCTTCTGAAAATAAGGAAAGGACGATTACCATGTTGCTCACACTTACCTATGGAAACACTTCCGCAAAAATTGACACACGCGGTGGACAGATCGTATCTTTTAAAGGCGCAAAAGGACGTGAAACCATCTGGCAGGCAGATCCCGCAGTGTGGGACCAGCATGCTCCCCTGCTTTTTCCGATCTGTGGCGCGCCCAAGGACGGGAAAGTTGAAATTGAAGGGAAAAGCTATGCAATGCCTAAGCACGGCTTTACCCGTGCAAACCCAGAAATGCAGATTGCTGCCCAGGGACCCGACTACGTCGATCTTGTCCTCACTGATAATGAGGAAACACGGAAAGTATATCCGTTTGCCTTTGCTTTTCATGTAACCTATTCTCTTTTTGAAAACGGCTTCCGTACACAGTTCGTCATTGAAAACCGCGACACCCGGGTCATGCCCATGTGCGTCGGCGGACACCCCGCTTTCAATTGTCCAATGGAAGACAATGCAAGCTTTGATGATTATGATGTGATCTTTGAAGAAAATGAAGATGGCTGTGTGGACTGCGTCTGCGTTGCTGACGGCGGCGTACTTGATGGCACAGAAATTCTTCCTTTTATGCACGGAAATGTTCTTCCGCTTAATCACGATGAAATCGACAAGCGTGATTCTCTCCTGTTTTCAAATCTGAAAAGCCGCTGGGTCCGTCTGGTCAACAGAAAAACCGGTTACGGCCTCACTCTGTCTTTCCCGAAAATGGAAGCGCTCGCTGTATGGAGTCCTACCAGGAAATTTGCTGACTTTATCTGTCTTGAACCCTGGCATGGAATGCCCGCCTATAAAAGTGAGAGCGGAAAATTCGAGGACAAAAAATTCGTCACCATGCTCAAGCCCGGTGAGACCTATGTGACCTGGTTCGGTGTCAAGCTGGATAAGTAAATGCCTGCCCGGTACTGGATTTTCCAGCCATAACCGAATTATCACATGTACATCCACTCTTTCTGGCCATACAAAAGAGCATCCCGCACCAGGATGCTCTTTTCCTTTCAGGTCTTGCTGCAGCGGCTCAAGCCACTCACAGGTCTCATGGTCCCTTCATGGTCTTTATCCGTTCCCATTGTCTTTATGGGACAGCCCGTCGAGGAAATTGGAAAGTACACTGGCTGCTTTTCCCGCTGCCTTTCCCAGACCATCAACCACTTTATTCACACTGTCTGCAGCCTTCTGTGGGTCATCGACGACCTTTTTCGCATAATCCAGTGCCTTATCGGCAGCTTTTCCGATGCCGTCCATCACCTTTTCGGCTGTGCTTGAAACACTGTCCGCGGCGGTCTTGGAATTGTTCATGACGTCTTCCACATAATCTGCCGTCTTATCTGCCTGCTTGTCCAGCGTATCTATGACACGATTGGCTTTTTCCTTCACGGAATCCACCATCTTTTGGGGATCATTCATCACTTTCTGGGCATAATCAGCCACCTGACCGGCAGCCTTTTCAAGCCCATCCATGACTTTATCTGCAGCATCTGATACCTTATCACCTGCCTTTTCAAGTTCATCGAGCACATGATCTACAGCATCAAAAGCATCCTCTTCATCTGCACAGCTCTGCTCCTGCTTTTCGTCGCAGACAAATTCAGGTTCACTGTCGCTTTCCTCGTCCTTGACTTCATAGGCGACATGCTCCTCATAACTGATGTATGGCACATCTTCTGATTCCTGTGCATCTTTCACTTCAACTGTTTCCGGCTGGGAAGCAACATTGATAACAGGAACGTCTTCATCTGTATCCACAGATTTTGTCTCTGTGTCTTCCTTTTCTTCCTCTTCTTCGTCTTCTTCCTCTTCGACCACAATCTTCGGGGCTGAAGGTGCAGCGGGTGCAGGACGAAGCGCGGCAATCTTCTCTTCAACTTCAGAGAGCTCTTTCAGAATATCTGTAATTTCCTCCGGCAGCTCCACGCCTTTCTTGTAGAGTTCAAGAATTTTAGGCGCCAGAGAATTCATAATCTCCGTCTTTCTCGTATTCAGATTAATCTGGTTTACCTTGCCCTTTGTAGCATCTGCGATACTGTTGGCAGCGGACCCGATTCCCTCGTTTACTTTTACCCATGCATCAGTGAGAATTTTGCTGATATCTGCCATTGTGATTATCCTCCTGTGATTCATGATTTCTGTTCAGGTATCTGCAGTTACCTCAGAAATCTGATGTACGTTTTCTCCCTTTTATTTCGAAATCCTGCAAGAAAAAGTAAAGTTAATCAACCTTTAAGCATTCTCTCATCTTGCCAGATCATCATCCTTTCAGCTCATCTCACATGATGCACCCACAGTTTTTATGACAATTCCTGTATATACGATATGGTTTTTTCTGTCCTGTGGATGGTTTCCCGCCTTAATCAATCAGCGGACCTGGTCCGCTCTGTGATCCCGAATAAAAAAGCCCCTGTACCATCTAAGACGGTACGGGGCTTCTTTTATGCCTGCAGAATAGTGTCTGCAATCTGAGCACCTGTAAGGCCGTATTCCTTCAGCAGATCAGCAGGTTTTCCTGACTGTCCGAAGACG
>CAMNGW010000355.1 GCA_946538615.1 uncultured Clostridia bacterium | reverse complement strand
CTTTGATCTGGATATGGTGGAAGGGCATCATACCATAGTACGGCAGGCGAAAGATGGCGAATCAATCACAACCCTCGATGGAAAAGCCCATCCGCTCAAGGCTGGCCAGCTGGTGATCTGTGATGCCTCCAAGCCATCCTGTGTAGCCGGTATTATGGGCGGTGAAGAGTCTGAGATCACAGAGAAGACCCACACGATGATGTTTGAATGTGCGGTATTTGATTACGCACAGACCCGCATCACTTCCAGGACGCTGGGTATCCGTACGGAAAGTTCAGGGCGCTTTGAAAAAGGCGTGAGCCCCCGTACAGCCATGGAGGCCATGAACCGCGCCTGCCAGATGATTGAAGAACTCGATGCCGGCGATGTGGTCAGCGGGGTCATTGACTGTTACCCGGATCCGCTTGATGAACAAATCATTGAGGGAAGCTGTGAACATATCGCGAGGCGCGCCGGTGTTCCGATTACGCCGGAAGAGATTGAAATGATCCTCACCAAGCTCCATTTTGGTGTGGAACGGAACGGGGACCGGCTGACTGTTCATGTGCCGGACTACCGTCAGGATGTCACGCAGGAAGCCGATCTGTGCGAAGAAGCCCTGCGCGTATATGGCTATGATAAGGTTCCCTCTACGCTCCTCCGCGGCGAAACGACACCGGGCGGTGCATCAGCATCCATGAAGCTGCGCAATGAGATCGCGGGGCTTCTGGTTGGACAGGGATTCTATGAAATAATGAACTACTCCTTCGTTTCACCCAAAACGCTTGATGCCATTGAACTTGATGAGCATGATGAGCGCCGCAGCACCCTTCCGATCCGCAACCCTCTGGGAGAGGATACTTCCGTAATGCGCACTACGCTTGTACCGGATATGCTCTCAACGCTGGCTCTGAATATGAACCATGGGAATGCACAGGCCAGACTGTTTGAAATTTCCAGAGTGTTTGATCCGGTACATAAAACGGAAGAAGGACTGCCCGCCGAAGGGATGCGGATGACGCTTGGCCTGTACGGTGAAGGTGAGAATTTCTTTACAGCACGTTCAGTTGCCGAAACCATTCTGCGTGCTATGGGCATAGAGGCTGAGCCGGTGCGGTATAAGGAAAATTATCTGCATCCCGGCCGCACAGCTGCGTTGATGCATGACGGGGAGAAACTTGCGACGGTAGGCGAGGTCCATCCGAGAATCCGTGAAAACTTTGATATGCCTTCATCGGCTTATGTAGTAGAGATGGATATTGACCAGATTATGCGCATGAGGCAGCCCATGGGTGTTGTAAAGGCAATGCCGCGATTCCCCGCTGTGTCTCGTGACCTGAGCCTTGTGATGGCAGAATCAGTTGAAGTGGGTCCGCTTCTTTCAGGCATGAAAAAAGCAGCCGGTCCTCTTCTTGAGACAGCCGGGATGTTTGACGTCTACCGTGCCCCTGTGCTCGGTATAGGCGTGAAGTCTGTGTCTTTCAGCTTTGTCTTCCGCGCACCGGACCGCACGCTGACGGAAAATGAGATCAACCAGGCGATGGATACGGTGATTGCCTATGCAAGAGATAACTATTCTGCAGTGATCCGTTCCTGAGGACAGGATACAGAAATGCGCGGTGTCACGCACTGCGCATTTTTGTTGTTTCAGTTGCAGAAGGGCAAATGTTACAATATCTGATAAGGTTTATTTCAGTACTTGCAGGAATTCATGAGATTATGTAGAATACTCACGTGAATATAGCATAGACAGACACGTTGAAAAACGTAGGAATGCAACAGTCTTTCCATATCTGAGAGGCAGGGGAGATACGTGGCTAAAAGCACGAAGAAAAAGGATCCGTTTAAGCTGGTTTTGGTTCTCACACTTGTTGTCGGTATCCTCGGAGCTTGTGCTCTGTATGGTTCATTCGCCATTGAAAGGCAGCGTTCGGAACGGCTGCAGGCCATGACGGATCAGGTGATTGCAGAGAATTCTCAGGCCCAGCAGGAGTACGAGCAGGCACTTGCTGCTTTTGAAGCGGAGCAGGTTAACGGAACCAATCAGGCCTGGCCGCAGCCGGCTGGTTCAGGCTGGGAAATCGTTGACCTGACAAGCTATCCGCTTGAATCTGTGACGACAAGGACCATCAACAGGCAGGATGCACTCTACAATGGGATGCTGCTGGTCAATGAATGGCATTCACGTCCGGAGGATTTTCGCGAAGATCAGCTTGTGGGCGTAGCCAAGGCTACGGACCGTGCGATCTCGGTGCGCAATTCAAGCGTTCTGGCGTTTCCGGATGCAGTGAATGCCTTCAGAGAAGCCATCATGGATGCCAAGGGACAGAACCTTGAGAATTATGTGGCCTATGAAGGGTACAGAACCTATGATGAGCAGAATGCACTGTTTCAGAAAGAAATGGAAAAGTACAAGAATCTTGCCTATGAGGATCAGGTGGCAAGGGCCAAGAAAAATGTCAATTACCCCGGTACCAGTGAATACAACAGCGGTCAGACACTGCGCATGATTTTGTACAAAAAAGATGATGCTGCAGTCAACAACCTGAAGTTCTTTGAAAGTGAACAGGGACAATGGCTGTACGAAAACAGCTGGAAGTATGGCATTGTATTCAGATTCCCGCTTGCGGATTATCCTCTGAAAGGAACTGCCGACAAGAGCTATAAGACAGGTGTTTCTGTAAAGCTGCAGGCATTCCGGTACGTGGGGAAAGGAAATGCGGCGGTCATGCATGCACTGGACCTGTGCCTTGAAGAGTACCTGGACTACCTTGCAGAGCATCCTCATATTGCAGTTTTTGAGGATGGCACGCTGCGTTACGAAATTGTGCGCGAGAATGTCGGCAATGGCGATCCCTTCACGGTACATGTGACAACAAAGAATGGTGTCCAGAATACTGTAACAAGTCTGGATAACATGGGCTACGCTGTAAGTGTGTTTGAATACTGAGAAAAAAGATGCAGGGACAGATATTGTCCCTGCATTTTCAAATCTCATGATTCATCCACACGGGCGAAGACCATGCGGCCCGCGCTGGTCTGCAGCGATGAAGTAACAAGAAGAGATACAGATTCACCAACATGGCGTTTGCCGTTTTCCACTACAATCATGGTGCCGTCATCCATATAGGCCACGCCTTGTCCCGGTTCCCGTCCTTCCTTAACGATCTGGGCCT
>CAMNGW010000354.1 GCA_946538615.1 uncultured Clostridia bacterium | reverse complement strand
TACGCACCAGTGCCCACGTCACCCTCTCAGACCTTTCCACTGACGCACTGGATGTTGCACGAAGGAACGCAGCGGCTTTATGTGCCAATGTGGAGCTTGTGCAGTCCGACCTCTTTGACAAACTGGATGGTCTTACCTATGATATGATTGTAAGCAATCCTCCCTATATTCCTCGCTGTGACTGCGAAACACTTCAGGCAGAGGTCATGCAGGAACCTCACATCGCATTGGACGGTGGTCCCGATGGCCTGGATATCTACCGTAAAATTGCAGTTGCTGCCCCTGCCCATCTGAAAAAAGGCGGCAAGCTGCTCCTTGAGATAGGAGATACTCAAGCTCGTGCAGTTTCTTCGCTTCTTGAGGAAAACGGCTTCACTTGCCAGACCATCACCGATTTCCGAGACCACGACAGAATCATCAGGGGCGTGCTCAACCATGCTTGAAAAATATGAATGGATCCTTTCACGATACCAGGAACTTACCGAGATGATCTCCCAGAGTGAGGTTATTGCCGATCCGCCGCGTTACCAGGCGGCCCTTAAGGAGCGCGCAAATCTTGAAAAGCGTGTGGTAGCCTATAACCATTATGCAAAGCTTCTGGAACACCTTGCTCAGGCCAGACAGATGGCAGACGATCCTGAACTGCAGGAACTTGCAGAGCCTGAAATTGCCCAGCTTGAGAAAGAAAAAGCAGAAGCCGAGCATACGCTTCAGCTTCTGCTGCTTCCGGAAGATCCTGATGACGCGCGCTCCGTCATCATGGAGATCCGTGCCGGTGCCGGCGGTGAAGAGGCCGGTCTGTTCGCTGCGGACCTCATGCGGATGTATGAACACTACGCTTCGCGCCACCATTTTAAGGTTGAACCGGTCTCTCTGAGTGAAACAGAATTGGGCGGCTTCAAAGAAGCTGTATTTCTCGTCACAGGCGAAAATGTTTACGCTTCTCTCAAGTATGAAAGCGGTGTTCACCGTGTACAGCGTGTCCCTGTCACTGATACAACCGGAAAAAAGCAGACCAGCACATGCACTGTCGCTGTCCTTCCCGAAGCTGAGGACGTTGAGGTCCAGATTGATCCCAAAGACCTGCGCGTCGATGTGTACCGTTCAACCGGGCATGGAGGACAGTACATCAACACCACTGACTCCGCAGTGCGCATTACCCATCTTCCCACCGGTCTTGTTGTCACGTGCCAGGACCAGAAAAGTCAGCTGCGCAACAAAGAAACGGCCATGAAGCTTCTCAAATCAAGGCTTCTTGAACGCCGGCGCACAGAAGCGGACGAGGCTTATGCTCAAAGGCGCCGTGTCCAGGTCGGTACCGGGGACCGGTCCGAACGGATCCGGACCTATAATTTCCATGAGGGCCGTGTGACAGATCATCGCATCGGCCTGACCCTTTACCGGATTGACGATATCATGAACGGCGATCTTGATGAGATCATTCAGGCCCTTCAGATGACCGAACAGGCCAAAAAACTGCAGGACCTCGCCGCAAACGGGATGGAGCTTTGAAAATGATAAAAACCCGTGTCTCCCCTGCAACCCCTGAAAGCCTGCTTGAGGCCGCACAGCTGTTAAAAGAGGGGCAGCTTGTTGCTTTTCCTACTGAAACCGTGTACGGTCTTGGTGCCAACGCACTTGATCCGGACGCTGTACTCTCCGTCTTCGCTGCCAAGGGCCGTCCGGCAGACAACCCTCTGATCGTGCATATCTGGGATACAGCCCAGCTTGATGATCTTTGCGAAGTACCCAGGTTGGCGCACCCACTCATGGAGGCATTCTGGCCCGGCCCCCTGACTCTGCTCATGCCCAGAAAAGAAACCATTCCCGATGCGGTCACTGCAGGTCTGGACACCGTTGCCATGCGCATGCCGTCCCATCCCGTAGCCCGGGAACTGCTCCGGGTATGCGGCCTCCCCATTGCAGCCCCCTCTGCCAACCGGTCCGGTAAACCCAGTCCCACAAGCAGCAAGTATGTCTATCAGGATATGCAGGGCAGGATCCCCCTCATCCTTGATGGCGGAGACTGTGATGTCGGACTGGAATCTACGGTCCTTGATATTACGAGTTCTGTCCCGACCATACTCAGACCCGGCGGAATCACCAAGGGAATGCTTGAAAAAGTAATCGGACCTGTCAATGTTGCAGGCTCCGTCCTGCGTCCCCTGAAGGCCGGAGAAAAGGCTTTATCTCCAGGCATGCGTTACCGGCATTATGCACCAAAAGGCGAGGTGACGCTGGTCGAAGGTGAACCGGACCAGGTTGTAGCAGCCATGCGGGCTTTATGCACGGATGCCAGAGAACACGGTCTCAAAGCATGCGTCATGTGTTTTTCAGAACATATGGACGAACTGCACAGCTGTGACCCGCATGATCTTGGTTCCATCCAAGATCCCCGTGCTACAGCACACAGACTGTTTTACGTGCTCCGCCAGCTGGACGACGAAGAAATGGATGTCATCTACTCAGAAGTGCTTCCTCCAGACGGTGTAGGCCTTGCCGTCATGAACCGCCTCGGACGCGCTGCTTCTTTCCGCACGCTGAAAGCGCCAGATGTGATCAGCCGGTATGGCATCACGCTGTGATTATAAAAAAGGTGACCGCTCAATCAGAGCGGCCGCCATTTTTTATTTCCTGTAGTAAGAACCGTACCACTGTGCAAAAGCTCTGAGCCCCTGTTCGATTCCGATCTTTGGCGTAAAGCCATAGTCGTGGGCCAAAGCTTCTGAATCCGCATACGTCACGGGGACATCTCCGGGCTGCATACCCACAAGCTCCCTGTGCGCCTCAAAATCATAATCTTCCGGGAGAACCCCGGCGCGCACCAGTTCGCGCTGCAGTGTAGCAATATAATCCAGAAGGTTTTCTGGCTGCCCTCCACCGATATTGTAAACCGCATAAGGCGGGACAGGAAGTCCGTCCTCACCGGTCTGCTTTTCGGGAGCACCCTGCATCACACGATATACACCCTCAACAATATCATCAATATATGTAAAATCACGTTTGCAGTTTCCATAATTGAAAATCCTGATGGTCCCACCCTTTGAGAGGGTATTGGTAGCGGAAAAATAGAACATATCAGGTCGTCCTGCAGGCCCATAGACCGTGAAGAAGCGGAGTCCTGTGGACGGGATATTATAGAGCTTGCTGTAGGCATGGGCCAGCAATTCATTGGATTTTTTCG
>CAMNGW010000353.1 GCA_946538615.1 uncultured Clostridia bacterium | reverse complement strand
CACCCTACAACCTGATCCTCGTGGACTGGAAGATGCCTGAGATGGACGGTGTGGAAACCACGCGTCAGATCCGTTCCATTGTGCAAAATGATTCCGCCATCATTATTCTGACAGCCTACAAGTGGGACGATGTGTTCCAGGAAGCCCTCGAAGCAGGTGTGGACACTTTCCTTCCCAAGCCCCTTTTTGCTGACCAGGTCCTGGAAGAATTCATGAATGCTGCAAAGCGCAAGAGCCAGGCCAGAAAAGAAGTCTCCAGAGCCGATCTGAAGGGCCGGAGGATCCTTCTGGCTGAAGACATGGAAGTCAACGCAGAGATCATGATGATGGTCCTTGAAATGCGCGATATGACCACCGAGCTTGCTGTCAACGGGCGCATTGCGTTAGAAATGTTCTCCTCCCATCCCGCTGGCTATTATGATGCGATTCTCATGGACATGCGCATGCCCGAGATGGATGGTCTGGAAGCCACAAGAAGGATCCGGGCCCTGGACAGACCCGACGCCAAAACCATCCCGATGATTGCCCTGACAGCCAACGCGTTTGACGAAGATGTCCAGCGTTCCCTGCAGGCCGGGCTCAACGCCCATCTGAGCAAGCCCGTACAGCCGGAGATACTCTTTGAAACACTTGAGACCCTGATCCGTCCCTGAGATAATGCACGATACGGAGGCCGCTTCATGGAACATTCACCTTTTTTGCTAAACGGGGAGACCCTGTCCGCTATTGAGGACCTCGGGGAACATATGCCGGGCGGCTTCTTTATCTACAAGGCAGAGCAGCCGGAGGAGCTCATTTACGCCAACAGGCCCGTACTGGATATTTACGGCTGCGAGTCCCTTGAGGCATTTAAAGCGCACACCGGGTTCACTTTCAGGGGAATGGTCCATCCTGAAGATTATGAACGCATCTCCGCCTCGATCATTGAGCAGATCCAGTCCAACGATGACCATATGGACTATGCTGAGTACCGGATCATCCGGAAAGACGGTGCCGTGAGATGGGTGGACGATTATGGCCATTATGCGGACACAGAGGCCTATGGCGGCGTGTACACCGTCTTTATCTCAGACATCACAGAAAAGCACGAGAGAATCGCCAATGACCTTGCCGGCCAGCGTGCGACCATTGAAAAGATCCATGCGGAGCGCCTGACCTTCAGCCGCGTCGCCCAGGCCCTTGCCAGGGACTATTTCAGCATCTATGTGGTCGACCCGGAAACGTGCCATTTTACCGAATACAGTTCCACAGAAGATTACCGTTTGCTTGGCGTTGAAAAAGAAGGGGATGACTTTTTCAATGTCAGCCGGAAGAACATGGACCGCCTGATCTATCCGGAGGACAAAGAACGCTTTATGTCTGTCTTTACCCGGGAGCGTATCATGTCGATCCTCAAACGGGACGGGAACTTTACCACAAAGTACCGTCTGATGGTCGACGGCGTACCCACCTATGTCAGCATGAAGGCGACGCTCCTTGAGGACGAGAACGGCAGCCAACTCGTTTTCGGCACCAACAAGATTGATGCGCAGATGAAGAGGGAAGAAGAATACCAGAGCAGGGTCGCTGCCGCCCGGAACAAAGCCAAAAATGACTTTCTCGCCAATATGTCCCACGATATCCGCACGCCCATGAACGCCATCGTCGGGTACACCAATATCGCCAACCGTCATCTCGACCAGCCTGACATTGTAAAAGATTCCCTCGAAAAGATCAGCTCTTCGAGCCACTTTCTGCTCTCCCTGATCAACGATGTCCTGGACATGTCCAAGATCGAAAGCGGAAAGATGCAGCTCAGTATGGGGCCGTGCAGCCTGAGCGATATTTTCAGAAGGATTGAGGACATCACCTTACTGCAGGCCCAGAAAAAATCCCTGAAGATCACCTACAGCAAAGACCGGATCAGGCACTTTTCCGTGCTTGGGGATGAGCTGCGCATCGAACAGATCCTCATCAATATTGTCAGCAATGCCATCAAGTACACGCCGGAAGGGAAAACTGTCTCGCTGACCGCCGAGGAAACGGAAGGGGTAAGGCCCGGCACGGGGCATTACCGGTTCATCATTGCCGATACGGGCATCGGCATCAGCGAGGACTATCTTCCCCATATTTTTGACAGCTTTACACGCGAACAGAGCACAACCATCAACAAGATCCAGGGGACCGGTCTTGGGCTTGCCATCACAGCGCGCGTCGTGGAAAAGATGGGCGGAAAACTGTCTGTACAGAGCAGGCTGGGCGAAGGGTCCACCTTTACCGTCGACCTTGAACTGGAGATCCTGGAGGAAGAGACGGACAGGGAAAAGAAAAGCGCTGAGCATGCCCCGGTCATTCTTTCCGGCCGCAGGGTCCTCCTCGTCGAGGACAATGATATCAATGCCGAAATTGCAATGATGATCCTCAGTCAGTCAGGTCTTGAGATCGACTGGGCCCAGGACGGCCAGAAAGGGCTGGAACAGCTCAGAGCCAAAGGGGACGGGTTCTATGATGCCGTCCTCATGGACATTCAGATGCCGGTCATGAACGGCTATGAGGCAACGCGGGCCCTCCGCGCCATCGGGGGAACATATTGCAGTACGCTGCCTGTGATCGCCATGAGTGCCAATGCCTATGACGAAGATGTGCAGCAGTGCCTTGAAGCCGGCATGAATACCCATATTGCAAAGCCTTTTAATCCCGATGAACTGCTCATGGTCCTCAAAAGCGCTATGGAAAGCGGGACCAGAGCAGAACAGGCACATTATACACAAGGAGGCTGACCGCTGTGAAACTCGGAGAGATTCACCATATTGCTGTCATATGTTCAGATAAAGACGCGGCACTGGCGTTTTATCATGACAAACTGGGCTTTCCCATCATCCGGGAAAACTACAGGCCGGCTCGGGACGACTGGAAAATCGATCTTCAGATGGGTGAGTGTGAGCTGGAGCTGTTTATCATGAAGGACCATCCGGCCCGTCTGAGCCCTGAGGCTTACGGGCTCAGGCACCTTGCTTTCAGAGTGGCAAGCGTGGAGGATACCGTGAAAGAGCTCAACGCACTGGGTATCGAAACAGAACCTGTCCGCTCTGACGACTATACAGGCAAAAAAATGACCTTTTTCAAAGACCCGGATGGACTGCCGCTGGAGATCCACGATTGAAGTACCCATCACTTACGGCGTCGCCGTTGAAGTGAGGGATTCTCCTCTG
>CAMNGW010000352.1 GCA_946538615.1 uncultured Clostridia bacterium | reverse complement strand
GAGCACCTGACTCTTAATCAGGGTGTCTAGGGTTCGAGTCCCTAATGGTGTACGTGCCGAACCGAAAGGCTCGGCTTTTGTTTTACATGCACTTCTTTTGCTTTGCAGCCTATGTTATAATGACGCGGGAGGAACACGATTGCTGCTCTATGGTACTGATCCTATGACGGAAGAAGAAGCGACTCGCTGCAGTCCGCTGCGTCTTGCTTATGTGGGTGACACGATTTGGGACCTTCTCATACGGACAAAGCTCTTCCTGGAAAGTTTCAATCTTCATCACATGCATGAGATGGCGGTACAGTCCGTCAATGCCCATGCTCAAATGCTGGTATACAGAAAGATAGAACCTTTTCTGTCTGAGAAGGAACTGGTGATTGCTAAAAGAGGAAGAAATGCTCATGTCAAGCATGGCATTCCAAAACATCAGACACATGATGATTATCTGGCAGCAACAGCCCTGGAAACCCTTTTCGGCTATCTGTACCTGACGGGACAGAATGAAAGGATCCGGACATTATTCCGTCTTGGCTTGCTTCAGGAAACGAAGGAGGAAGAACCATGCCAGAGGTAAAAATGCACGTTGAGCTTGTCCGCCATACTCTGTCTCCGGAAGAAATGGTCGCTATGGGCGCAAAGCTCTGTTATTCAGGCGCCCATGTCAATGAACTGCTGAACCGTATTGAGGCTAAGGACCAGAGTGCTTATGTTGAGAAAATCATGAGCATGGGGCATGAATCTGTTCTTGAACACTCATCTTTTACTTTTGCCATAGAAGGTGTCAGCCGCGTTCTTCTGGCCCAGCTGACACGGCACCGCCTTGCAAGCTTCTCTGTGCAGAGCCAGCGCTATGTCTCCTATGAAACAGGCTTTGGCTATATCATCCCTCCTAAAATTCAGGCACTGGGCGATGAAGCCGTGGAAGAATACAGGCGCGAGATGGACTGTATGGAAACATGGTACCGCAGCTGGCAGGAAAAACTCGGCAAAAACGGCGAAAACTCAAATGAGGATGCAAGATTTGTTCTGCCGGGTGCCTGTGAGACCAGGATCCTTATGACTATGAACGCACGTGAGCTGAGGCATTTCTTTTCTCTGAGGATGTGCAACCGCGCCCAATGGGAGATCCGCGAGCTTGCCTGCCGGATGCACATGGCGTGTCTTGAGGTGGCACCGGCTCTCTTTAAGGATGCCGGGCCCGGCTGCCTGAGGGGCGGGTGCCCTGAAGGCGAAAAAAGTTGCGGCAAATCAGCTGAGAAACGCCAGCAGCGGCAGGAACTGCTTGAAAAATTGAATGCAGACCAACAACAGAAGGAGATATAATATGGCTTTTTACGATAATTATGGAAAATCCCCGAGACAGGATAAGCGAAAAATGAATGGGAATTGGGAAGAAGAAGGATCACGCTACCAGGGACAGTATGCACCGCGCTACCGCAAAGCCAAAAACGGGAGCCGCAGTGGTGCTCATGCGCCGGGCCGCTTCCGTCGGGATGATGATATGAACAGGTCGGAAAGCAATTCATCTTATGCAGGTCCAAGACATGGAGGACCGCAGCGGCGTTATCCTTCATCTTACAGCAGGGGAGAGAACAGGTATCCGGACCGCAGGAAGATGCGCCCTGTGCCGGAAGAGGAAGTCAGACAGGAA
Source organism: uncultured Clostridia bacterium (assembly GCA_946538615.1). GTDB lineage: Bacteria > Bacillota > Clostridia > Christensenellales > Aristaeellaceae > UBA2943. The sequence continues at coordinate 1,551 of CAMNGW010000352.1, read as the reverse complement.
AAAAGCTACAGGGAATTTGAACATGTCCCTCAGACCCCTCCCAAGGAAGAAAACCTGCCTGCGGATAATCTTCTTGTCGGACGCAACCCGATCCGTGAAGCACTCAAGGGCGGACGCGACCTGGAAAAGCTGCTTGTGGCAAAAGGAGAGCTGCAGGGCTCTGCCAGGGAAATCCTTCAGCTTGCAAGGGATGCACATGTGGTTGTTCAGGAAGTTGACAAATCGAAGCTCGATGATATTGCGCCCCATCACCAGGGGATGATCGCGTATGCTTCTGCTTACCATTACGCGCAGGTGGCAGATATACTCCAGGAGGCAAGAGACAAAGGGGAAGACCCGTTCATCATTGTCCTGGACGGCGTAACGGATCCTCATAACCTTGGGGCTATTATCCGGTCCGCAGAGTGCGCTGGAGCACACGGCGTCATTGTTCCGGAACGCCGGTCGGTAGGCCTTACTCCGGCTGCAGTCAAAGCAAGTGCGGGAGCGATTGAATTCCTGAAGGTGGCACGCGTTCCCAATCTGAACCGCACACTGGAAGAACTGAAACGCGAGGGCATGTGGATCTATGCCATGACAATGGAAGGAAAGGATTACAAGAAAATCGATTTCCGTGGTCCCTGTGTCCTTGTCATTGGTTCAGAAGGAGAAGGTATATCCAGACTGGTCCTGGAAAACAGTGATGTTCAGGTCAGCCTTCCCATGCGTGGACATATTGAGAGCCTCAATGCTTCTGTTGCAGCAGGCATTATCATGTACCGTGTTCTTGATTCGAGGCGCGCATGAAACCCCTGCTGATCGTCGACGGCTATAATGTCATCGGCGCATGGAGAGATGCTCAGAAGCAGAACTGGTCCATTGATGAAAGCAGGGACAGGCTGATCCATGCTTTGCAGGATTACAGTGGCTATGCCGATGAAGAAGTTGTCCTGGTATTTGATGGCTGGCAGTCGGACCGCAGAACGACCACCGAAGAAAAGCAGGGAAATATCAGAGTGGTTTATACGCATCATGGAGAAACAGCCGACAGTTACATTGAACGGATGGTTGCGCATACCCCGAAATACAGGGACGTACGTGTGGCTACTTCAGACGGTCTGGAACAGTCCCAGGTCCTCGCTACAGGCGCTGTAAGACTGACGAGCCGGGAACTGCTGCGCGAACTTAACCAGGCCAGGAGCCAGGGGCTGAGCGGACACAGGAATGATGCTGGCATGCAGAGAAACCCTCTTGGGGGACGGCTGCCGGAAGACACATTACAGGTACTGGAAAAACTTCGCAGGGAATAGGCGGTGGGCAGTATGGATGACATCAAGGAAAACAGGTCACCGTCTGCTGATCAGTCAGCTCTTGTAGGGCTCTCTGAACATTCAGATCAGGACAGTTTTCTGAACTATTCAGACGAAGAAATTGCTGCGATGGAAGCGGCACTGAGACGGTCCCAGGACGGTATCATTCCAGATGAGATTGAAGAACCTGCTGCTCCGGATGACCTTGATCCTATTTTGGCAGAAGGGTATGGGGGCATGACAGACGAGCATGTGGTTGAAC
>CAMNGW010000351.1 GCA_946538615.1 uncultured Clostridia bacterium | reverse complement strand
AGCGCCTGCTTTCATAGCCTGTGCAAACTGGACAGGTGTAATCTTTTCCTGCCCGCTGACGGACTTGCTGAAACCGCGGAGAAGCTGAGAGGTAATCACGCCGGAATTTCCGCGTGCCCCTTTGAGGGCACCTTTCGCCAGGGCAGATGCTGCCTCATCCAGCCTTAAAAATTCCTTGCTGTTAATCTCTCGGATCGCACTTTGCATTGTAAGGGACATGTTTGTCCCAGTGTCTCCATCCGGCACAGGAAAGACATTCAATGCATCAACGGCTTCGCGGTTCTTTTCCAGCAATGCATTGCCTGCCATAGCCATGTCCCTAAGCAATAAGCCATCAATGACTTTGTATTGACTCAAAGGTTGATCACTCCAATTCATTTGTCAAGCACATGGTTATACCCGGACGCCTTCTACATTGATATTCACTTTCCGGACCTTGATGCCTGTCATACTCTCCAATTTGTAACGGACTGTGTCGACTAATGTTTTGCAAACTTCAGCGATTGTGATACCGTATTCGACCACAACAAACAAGTCCACATCAAGTGCGTCGCCAACATTGCGCAACTGAACCCCACGGGTCAGATTTTCACGGCCCAACCATTCGACAAGACCGTCAGTCGCACGCTTTGAACACATGGCAACAATACCATAGCACTCAAGCGCAGCATAGCCAGCAACCTTGAGCATGACATCTTCGGTGATATATATCGTTCCGATATCATTCTTGATTTTACATTCCATTGTTGCATAGCCCCCTTTTGCCTATCCCTGAAAAACAGGGTTTCATGCTATGGGCACCTGCGGGAGTCCATAAGCATTCACAGTGAAGTATACAGGATTATGTAAGGGTTGACAAGGCCTTTTTAGGGCGCATACCATTCATTACACAGTCCTCAGGGGTGAAGAAAATGCCCGTTTATCCCCTGCAATCACTTCGATCCGGACAAACGTCTCATCAGGTAGAACGTTCCAGCAGGCATACGTGCCGTTTTCAGGGGTGACGCACCGGCCTCTGGAATATACCCGGTTCGAATAAAAGATGACTCTGTCGCAGGGGGAAGTCTCTACGGTGATCTGATGGTTTTCATAGGTGATCTGCCGGATCTCCGGGCCCTGCGTGCAATACGCGCGCCCCTCCCGCACCGCCTCCAGAATGGCCTGTGCTGTGCGTGCCCTGGGCTGAACCATATTCCAGCCCCTGGCAAAGTCTTCCCCATAATAATGCGTGTCGTCATTGGCGAGCACAGGCCACAGCCTGTTATGGGCGAAGACAGGGTCCAGCAGCATGGATGAGTCACCGCGGGCCGCATTGTAAGGCGGCATAGAGACTGAGTTCCAGATTTCAACAGCGTCCACACCATCCAGTTCAAGCATAAAGCCGGTGGTGTTCAATGACCAGGAGGGATGGGCCAGAACGGCCAGTCCTCCGCAGGCATGGATGGCATCAATGCCGTGCTGTGGTCCTTTCTGTTTATCATACAGCTTTTCGATACCAGGACGTATGCCTAGCCCCAGCAGGTGACACACCTGGTTCTCAAGCGTATAATCCAGTTCCGTCCCCGGTATCCAGATCAGTCCTTCAGGAATCTCCCCGGACTGTGGAACGGTAAGTTTCCTGTGGTCGGTGACAGCAAGAAAATCATATCCTTTTTGCCTGTAGGCTTTCATTGCCTCCGCAGGCGTCATCTGCCCGTCCGATTCGGTTGTGTGCGTATGAAAATTCCCTTTCAGGAAAGGAAGCTTTTCATCAAACAGCTTCATAGTATCTGTCCGTACCCCTCTCAGTTCAATAACATGGCTTACAGTTTGACATGTGCAAACCCCGTAAGTATAATCCCTCGTGATGCAACCTGCAATCTTCCGTTACTCTTTTTTTGGAGGCTATTTATGACGCTTGACCAGATTTCTTTTGCTGCACGTTTTGACGGTATCACCGGAAGTGCAATACGTGAAATTTTTAAAATGATCGCAAAGCCTGAGATGATTTCTTTTGCGGGGGGAAACCCCAGTCCTGATGCGCTGCCTGACCAGATTGTTTCAGAAATTGCGCAGTCCGTTCTGCAAAAGGATGGGAAACGGATTCTTCAGTACGGAGCGACAGAGGGCTATCCGCCTTTTCTTGAGAGCCTTTCCAAGTATGCCGCATCCAAAATCGGCTGTGAGTCCCCTTCTGTCCTGCCTGTCACGGGCTCCACTCAGGCTATGGACCTGCTGTGCAAGGCCCTGATCAACCCGGGCGATGTCATTCTTGTGGAAGACCCCTCTTTTCTTGGCAATTTACAGTGCATGCGCCTTTATCAGGCAAAGCTTGTCCCTGTCCCCAGTGATGATGAAGGCATCATCATCTCTTCCCTTGAAGAGGCCATGGCAGAGTATCATCCGAAGATGCTGTATGTGATCCCAGATTTCCAGAACCCAACGGGCAAAACGCTGGCTGCTGACAGGCGCAGAAAGATTGCAGAGCTCGGTGCAGCGTACGGCGTGGTCATCGCTGAAGACGACCCTTACCGTGACCTCCGCTATAAAGGTGAGCCTTTGCCCACGATCAAGTCTTTTGACCGTGAAGGATGGGTCGTTTTTCTGGGCTCTTTCTCAAAAATCATTTCTCCCGGCATGCGCGTAGGTTTTATGGCAGGTGACCGCCGCATCATCCGCAAGTGCACCCTTGGCAAACAGTCCGCTGATCTGCATACGGCCAATCTTACACAGGCCATTGTGGACAGGTTCCTGAGAGAAAATATCCTTGATACACACATCCCTGCCATATGCAAGGGATATGCCAGGCAGATGGAAGCTATGCTGGAAGAACTGGACACTTTCCCCACAGGCACGTCATATACCAGACCGGAAGGAGGACTCTTCATCTGGGTCGAGCTTCCTGAAGGCATTGATACAAAAGAGCTCCTTAATCAGGCGGTGGAACGCCATGTCGCATATGTCCCCGGCACGCATTTCTACGCCAATGGCGGGCACTTCAATACGCTGAGGCTTAATTTTTCCAATTCCACAATTGACCAGATCCATGAAGGAATGGGTGTCCTTCGGGATATTTTCGGAAAGGTGCTCTAAATGCTTCGGAGTTATCTCACACTGCGTAAAAGCGCATCTTCGGAATTCATAATCAATAAAAGCCGCTTTATCGGTTATGCGTCCCCTGTTGAGAGTGAAAAAGAAGCCCTGGACTTCCTTCAGACGATCCGGGCAAAGCACAAGGACGCGTCC
>CAMNGW010000350.1 GCA_946538615.1 uncultured Clostridia bacterium | reverse complement strand
TGCGGCAGGACAATGCCAGAAGCGCGTTCCGGCGCAGCCCGTCTAAATGATCCTGGTCCATGCCATGCATCCTTAACGCTGCCGCCATAGTTGAGGGCATTCACGGCTTCAACAAAGCCATAGTTCAGGTATCGCGTCAGGAAATCGACAGGATTCCCATGGCTGCCGGTGGAAAAATCATTGTATCCCGGAAATCCGTCCTTTATGTAAACACTGTCATGGTCTTTCATATACAGGCAGCGGCCTGAACGTCTGAAAAGATCTGAGTGGTTTGATGACAGGTAATCGTACAGGGAAGCAGCTCTCGCAGACCGTATTTCTTCCCTGGTGACAAAAGAAGCGCTTCTGCCCATAGGCGGTACCATCCTTATAAAAAATACGGGAATGGAAAGAAAAAACGAAATCGTTCTCTGCGTCATTGAAGCTGATGGGGAGCTATGGCAGCAAGTCCCATTCAAATGGCTCCGCAGTGTCCCGGTTTTCCTCCAGAAACGCAAGTGCATCTTCGAAGAGGCCTTCCCTGGCAATGAACATCCAGAGAAAGAACGACTGTCGCCTGAGCATCCTGAGTTTCTTTACAGCATCTTCCTGTTCCAGTATCCCGGCAGGGCGCACCGTTTGTTTTTGCATCGTAATCTTTTTCAGCGCACTATGGAATCTGTCAGTCATGGTTTCCCCCCTCATCTGCTCTGGCGGCTATGCTGCGGTATGTCTCATTCAGGCTGGATTCCCGCAGGCGGTTGTTCCCGCCGGGGAACAGGATCAGGTGGCAGTGATGCGTGAGCCTGCCGATCAGGGCTGAAGTCATCTGTTCGTCGTAGAGCACGTTCACCCAGCGTGAGAATTCAAGGTTTGTGTTCAGGATGACCTGTTTCTTTTCGTGGATATCAGAAAGGTAATCGAACAGAAGCTGTGTCCCCATGCGGTCATAGGGAACGTAACCGAATTCATCCAGGATAAGGACCTGTGCCTTGTTGAGCTTTTTTAAAAACTTTGTGAGCGTCCCTGCCGCCTTGTGTTCGGCAAGGAGGTTCACCAGGGCGGCGGTCCTGAAGAATCTCACGGGGATCTCCCGCTCGCACAGTTTTATGCCGATGCAGGTGGACAGCATGGTCTTGCCCGTGCCAGTGCCGCCATACATGATGATGTTCAGGCCCTTTTGCTGGAATCCACAGCCCTGCAGGCTTTCGATGGAGCAGTCAGACTGAAATTCGACTTCGCCAGCCCGGAATTGTGAGAAATCGTAAGGCCTTGGGAACCCTGCGGTCCGGATCAGCTTGGAGATCCTCTGCTTCCTGCGGTATTCGATCTCATCCCGAAGAAGCTGATAAAGGTATTCCTGATTCGAACCGCCCTGTGTGGTGGACGATCGCTCTGCAAGGTTTGCAGAGAGGCGCAGCTGGCGGCAGCATTTCGCAATCTCTTCCTGAAAAGGAGCTCTCATGAGCAGCACCTCCCTTCCAGAAGGCCGTCATAAGCCGAAAGCCCTGACGGCATCTGTGCCAGGGAAAGGACTCCCTTCTGGGGAGAGAGGGGAGGGAGCTGCGGGACATCCGCGTATAGCCTGCGGTAAAGGTTCTTTAAGCTGTCCTCGTCATGTGCCTGGTATTCGATTGCCTGCCGGACCGTCTGTACAGCGCTGTCGAAGCCAGTCCTGTCTGTCAGCTCAGAAAGGGCGCGCAGGACCTTCCCGCGTTCGCTGTTCTTACAGGCGTCCAGGTACTTCTGCATGGGTTCCGGCATCATGCTGTAGATCCCGCTGTTGCGCAGGGAACGGGGCTTCTTTGCGATATACTTCAGATAAGGGAGCCATTCCATGCTTTCAGCCGGCTCATCCCCGTACAGCCTGCGGTGCCTGGCCACAAGCTGCTGCTTTTCATCCAGGACATAGATGTGCTCTGCAGTTTTTTTCAACCATACTTTGCCGCCGGCAAGGCCGGGGGATGCTGAATAAGTGTGCTTCCCATTATTGAGTTTGAACTTGCCCCATCCGTCAGTGGATACAAGTTCATAAGAAGCCGTGTCAAAGGGGACTTTCGGGAGCGGAAGAAATGCCTTTCGGTCTGATTCATAAAGTTCCTCGATGGTCTTTCCCTCGTGGCGGTAGTGTTCCCTGTCGGCATCCCTGTCGCATTCCTCAAGAAGGTGCCTGTTGTACTGCTCCAGGGAAATAAACCTCGGGACCGGGACCAGCATATTTTTCCGGTCGTATTTGACCTTCGATTCCACCCCGCCCTTTTCGTTCCCGGAATCCGGGTTGCAGAAAACGGCTTTGAATCCATAGTGTTCCTGGAACCTGGTGAAACGGTCCGTCACTTCCCGGTCATCTCCGCTGAGGATCTTCGTGACGATCGTGCTGGTGTTGTCAAACCATATCTCTGTGGGGACGCCGCCCGCATGCTCAAAGATCGCCTTCATCGATTCCAGCAGGCACTCCATGTTTTCTCCGTAGTGCAGCTGCAGGTATCCCTGGTTGCTGTACGGATAATCCATGACGAAATATTTTCCCGAATGATGCAGGCCGTTTTCGTAAAAATCAGCTGCTCCAAAATCTGCCTGCGCCTCACCGGGAGAGTGGATCAGGGGAATGAACCCTTCCTTCTGTGAGAGGTTAAGCTCTTTCTTCTTCTCTTTGACATAGGCGGCTACGGTCCTGTAGGAACAGCTGAACCCCTCTGCCTCCCTGCTGAGACGCTTATAAACACGCTTCGCAGTGTGACGCTGTTTGCGCGGAGCCTTTTTATCTTCCCTGAGCCATCCATCGATGATTGGCTTATAAGGATCCAGTATTGGGCACAGGTTCCTTTCTGTCGGCAATGGATTGTCTGCATTGAAGTCCTCTTTGTCGACATACTTGCGGACTGTTTTCCAGTCTAGGCCGGTTTTTCTGGCGATTTCAGATATGTTGCATCCTTGCTCATAGAAGAGCTGTCTGATACGATGTATCTGATCCATTGAAAGCATACTCCTTTCCTCCTTGTTTTAATTTTGTCCGCCAAGACAAAAACAAGGATAACGGTTATGGAAATGTGTTTCAATGGATTTTCAGTTTTCAGGAAGCACGCTGCATGTGCCCCAATATGACTGGGAGAGCGTTGCAACTTTCTCCAAAATGGAGATGCAACATTCTCCATTTCCGCTTGCAACTTTCGGTATTTTTATTATGCACTAAATAGTCATATCGTCGTGCCATACTCTGGACAACTCTTTATGGAGTTGTTGCTGCATGT
>CAMNGW010000349.1 GCA_946538615.1 uncultured Clostridia bacterium | reverse complement strand
AGCGGTGTGGGAGGGCAACCCCGACTCATTACGAGTCGGGGCCACCTACCCGATTCTGTGGAAATATGCAGGTACCTTTATACGCAAACAGCGGGTCAGCCGTGGAAAATGCAGGAAGAAGACCTGAAATATTAAAGGAACAACATAATATAATTGCAAATTTACAACAAAAAAATTACGGAATGTAATAATTAAAACATAAACATTAAAAAACTGAAAAAACAAAAACGATCTGCTCCCTGATCTGGAGCAAGTACGGACCGTAGAAGCATCTGACCCATGCAGAATCTGCCCGCGTCTTCCCTTGCCTGCTGTGCACTGAACAGGCCCGGTTGCCTGATGGACCCATTTCCCGGGGTGTTTTCTCCGCTTCTGCTGTTTATTGCCATCCGTATCTGTCAGGGAAAGGAAAAAGAGCAGCGTGCCTGAGCTGATCAAATGTAGAGAAAAGCGTAATCATAACTGAAATAAGTTATTACAGATAGGGCATGCGCACAGGACTCAGCAGGCAGGAACGTTCCCGGTGCCGGGCGGGCAGCACAGACAGGAGAAAGACGGACCTGTGACAGCCAACAGTGCTGTATTGAATTTTCCTGAATCACATCTATAATAAAATATACCATGTCTTAAAAGATATGCCCATACCTGTCAGACTGGGAAAAAGGCAGGGACGAGAAACGCAGACAGTGCTGCAGAAAGGACACTGAGGATGGAAGGGAACCATACATATCTGGATTTGTTTCACAGGCAGACAACCAGGAACGGTGAGAAGACAGCGATCTCTGATCCGGTGGCCGCACGCAGTCTGACCTATTCAGAACTGGACACTTATGCTGGCAGGATCGCATCAAAGATGCTTGGCAAAGGGGTGTGCCGAGGGGACTGTGTTGCCCTGATCCTTCCTAACGGGATCGAAGAAGCCGCTGCGGTTCTGGCTACTATGAAGCTTGGAGCCGTGTTTACTGCACTCAACGGACTGTACCCCCAGGACCGGCTGCAGTATATCTGCAGGGACTGCAAAGCGAAACTGGCAGTAAGAGCGGATTTTTTCGAAGACGTTGACCAGTACGCGCCTCTGCCGGCGGAATATCCAAGGTCCGGCGATGATATTGCCATGCTGGTATATACATCAGGGTCCACCGGGACACCCAAAGGCGTCGTGATTGACCAGTACGCACTGACCGCGAGTATCCATGATACGGTTACGGAAAAAGATGTTTTTGGACTTGGCGCACCTTTCTTTTTTGTTGCGGGCATCAAATCCCTGCTCAATGGGCTGGCGTGCGGCTGCATGAACGTCCTGATCCCGCTTTCAGCGATGCGGGACCCTGAAATGCTTGCTGACTTCCTGTGGAAGAACCGTGTGACGGTAACCTTTATCAGTCCCAGGGTCCTGCGTCTGTTCCATCCCAAAGGGGACAGCCTGAGGAAGGTGATGACGGGCAGTGAGCGCCTGAGCAGAACGTGGTCTGACAGCTTTCAGATTATTAATACCTATGGACAGTCTGAATCCATTGCGGGTGTGCTTTTTTTTCCTGTGGACCATTCTTATGATAACACTCCTGTCGGCAAACCAGAAGATGACATACGGGTCTATCTGCTCAATGAAAAGGGCCAGGAGGCCCCGGAAGGCGAGATCTGTCTGACCGGCCATTTTGCCAGGGGCTACCTGAACCTTCCCGAGGAAACAGCTAAAACGTTTATACCCAATCCTTTTAAGGACAGAGATGGATTTGACATCCTGCTGAGGACAGGCGATCTGGGCAAACGGCTGCCGGATGGAAACATTCTTTTTGTGAACCGGAAAGACTGGATGATCAAAATCAACGGACAGCGCGTAGAGCCCGGTGAGATCGAAGCTGTTCTGAATGCAGTGCCTGGCGTTTCGTCCTGCGCAGTAAAGGATTTTACCAACAGATATGGAACGACCTATCTGTGTGCTTTCTATGTGGCTGTGCCAGGGGAAAAAGTGAGTGAGAGGGCCCTCAGGGAACAAGTGGAGGCGAAGCTTCCTCCTTACATGCATCCGGCCTTCTACGTCCGGATGGACAAGCTGCCGGTGAATGCGAATGGAAAGCTGGACCGCAGTGCATTCGAACCCCCAAAAATGGAAATGTTCCAGGAAAAATACTATGTTGCCCCTTCAGATGAAACAGAAGAAAGGCTCTGCACGGCCATGGCCAAAGTGCTCGGGCTCGAACGGGCAGGTGTCCACGATGATTTTTTCCGCCTTGGAGGGGATTCGCTGTCCACGGCGGCGATGATCAGTGAGTCGGGGCTCCCGGAACTGAAAGCCACGCAGGTCTTCCGCGGCCGTACAGCGGCAAAGATTGCCAAAATATACAGGGCGGCGGGCAGAGAGAAAGAACTGAAGGAACCGGATAAACAGAACAGCAGGGCACTGAAAAAAGAACATCCCCTGACGGCTGAACAGCTGTACATGATCGATTATCAGCTGTATACGCCAAATTCGACCATGTACAATCTGTTTGTCATGCTGAAAGTGGATAAAAATGAGTACCAGATGAAGCGCCTTGCCTCAGCATTCAGCAAAGCCATTCAGAACCATCCGTCTCTGCTGACCACATTCTATTATAATGACGAGAACCAGCTGGTGCAGCGGTATACTCCGCAGACCTTCGAGGAGGTCCGCGTGGAGTACCTGACGGAGTTTGAACTGAAGTTTGTCCGCGATACGCTGGTGTACCCCTTCCAGATTATAGGGGGGAGGCTCTGCCGCTACCGTGTCTTTGAGACAGAAAAAGCGGGCTATCTCTTTTTTGATGTGCACCACACTGTGTTTGACGGCTTCAGCTTCCGGGTTTTTCTGCGCAGTGTGCTCAGTGCCTATCATGGCAAGCCGCTGCAGAAGGATTACTATTACCTGATGCTCAGTCACAGGGAAGATGATATACGGACTGATTTTTACCAGGCGTCAAAGAAGTATTTTGAAGAGCGCTATGAGGGCATAGCCTGGGATTCCTATCCCCGCATTGATCTGAATGCCCGTGGCAATGAGACGGGAGAACTGTGTGCCTCCTTTGGCATTCTCCAGCCTCAGCTGCAGGCTGCAGAAAGGGCGTACAGGGTCAGTGAGAACGAGTTCTTTATCACAGTTGCCCTTCTGGCCATTGCTTTTTACAACGGGAAGCAGGATATCCGGGTCTCGTGGATTTACAATGGCCAGATCGGAAGAGCACACGTCTGAACTCCAGTCACATTCCTATCTCGTAT
>CAMNGW010000348.1 GCA_946538615.1 uncultured Clostridia bacterium | reverse complement strand
CCACCTGGCTGGGGAACATATTGACGCCGTGGACCTTGAACATGTCATCGCTGCGCCCGCGGATGGTGTCCAGGCGGGGGTAATGGCGGCCGCAGGGACATGCTCCGGGAATGATCCTGGACAGGTCGTGGGTACGGAAGCGGATCAGGGGAGCACCCTCCTTGACAAGGGTGGTGATGACAATCTCGCCTTCCTCGCCGTCGGGGAGCACTTCGCCGGTCTGAGGGTCGATGATCTCAGTATAGAGATAATCATCAAAGATGTGCATGCCCGTCTGTTCCGGGCAGTTGATGCCGATGCCTGGGCCGTAGATCTCTGTCAGCCCGTAGATATCATACAGTTCAATGCCCAGTTCGCGGGCAATATAGTTCCGTTTGGCATCGCTCCAGCGCTCGGAGCCGATGACGCCCTTGCGCAGATGAATCTTGTCCCTCAGGCCGCGGCGGTTGATTTCCTCAGCCAGCAGCAGGGCATAGGAGGACGTGGCGCACAATACGGTGGACTTCAGGTCGATCATCATCTGGAGCTGTTTTTCCGTGTTGCCGGGGCCCATGGGGATCGCCATGGCTCCCAGCTTTTCGCAGCCGGCCTGAAAGCCGATGCCTGCGGTCCAAAGGCCGTACCCGGGTGTGATCTGGATCCTGTCCTCAGGCGTGATGCCGGCAATCTGGTAGCAGCGTGCGAACATTTCAGCCCAGTCCGCCACGTCTTTGGCGGTATAGGGAATGATGACCGGCTTGCCGGTGGTGCCGGAGGAGGAATGAATCCGGACGACCTCGGCATCGGGCACGGCCTGTATGCCAAGGGGGTAGGCGTTGCGCAGGTCAGCCTTGTCAGTGAAGGGGATCTTTTCAAATTCCTCCGGGGAGGAGACGCCGGTAATGCCGGCTTTTCTGTACACTTCGCTGTAGTAGTTCCCGCTCTTGAGGATGCGTTTGATCTGGCGGTCGACCAGGGCGAGCTGCGCTTCGTTGATTCTCATTTTGTGTTCCCTCTTTTCATCATATATTGATCGTCTTCTTTATGCTTTCCTGCCAAGCGCCAGCCCTGTCTGAAAGGCAGCCAGGTTCGGCTCCAGGAAACGGCTGGGCACATTTTTCTCAATCTGGCGGATCAGTGTTTCCTGGCTGAGGCCCAGGTGCCCGGAACCGGCGGCTATGCCCAGGAGAATGATATTGAAGAATTTCGATGAGCCAAAGGGCTGGCACACCTCATTTGCGTCCACAAAGTTACAGGTGCACTGCTGGCGCAGCCAGGCAACCATCGCAGAGCCGTCATACCCGGTGGGGCGCAGGGACTCAGTGACCGGCGGAACCGGGGAAGTGTTGACCACGGCAATGCCATCGGGCCTTAAGTACTTAAGGCACCTCGCCGCCTCCGCAGGCTCGAAGGCCAGGAGGATATCCGCACTGCCAAAGGGGATCAGGGGCGAAAAGGCGCTGTCCCCGATCCGGACATGGCTGGTGACGGACCCGCCCCGCTGGGCCATGCCGATGGTTTCCGCAGAATGCACGGTGAACCCCTCGTCCATGGCGGAAGCTGCGATGATTTTGGAGGCGAGGACGGTTCCCTGACCGCCTACGCCGCAGATCAGTATATCCTTATTCATGCTTTACACCTCCGATGGCACCGGCCGGACAAACCTGGGCGCACAGTCCGCAGCCCGTGCAAAGGTCCGGAGCGATCCTCACTTTGCCTTCCGATACAGTCAGCGCCGGACAGCCGATCTCCCGGATGCATTTTTTGCAGGATATGCACATGGAGGGGTCCACGACACATTTCCCCGAGGGACGGGTCAGTGCGACACAGGGCGACTTGAAGATAATGGCACGCACCCCTTTTTCATCCGCGCACTCCCTGACGGCCCGGACAGCAGCGTCCAGGTCCAGCGGGTCAACCGTGAGAACCTTTGTGAGCCCTATGCCTTCCAGCACCCGGGCGATATCCACCCGGTCCACGGCATGGCCCATCATGTTGCGCCCGGTGCCCGGATGGGGCTGGTGCCCGGTCATGGCTGTCGTGGAGTTGTCAAGCACACACAGGATGATATCTGCCTCGTTGTAGAAGGCGTTTACGACACCGGTCAGCCCTGAGGCGAAAAAGGTGGAGTCCCCCACGAAAGCAAAGCAGAGGGTGTCCGGATGGGTGTGGCTGAACCCCTGGGCCATGGTGATCCCTGCGCCCATGCACAGGCATGTGTCCACCATATCCAGAGGCTGGGCATTCCCCAGAGTGTAGCAGCCTATGTCCCCGCAGAAGAAAGCTTTGCGCCCCTTAACAGCCTGTTTGACAGCATAGAAGGAGGCACGGTGGGGACAGCCGGCACAGAGCACGGGAGGACGGACCGGCAGCGCCGGGGCGCCGGAAAGATCAGGAAGATTGGAGGAAGAGGGCAGGCCCAGATAGCCGCCAAGGATGCGGCTGAACAGTTCCACGCTGTTCTCTCCGTTGGGAGGGACGGTGCCGTCCAGTTTCCCGGAAACCTGAAGAGGAAGATGGTGCTTGCCCGCGAGCATCAGCAGCTGCTCTTCCACAAAGGGGCTCAGCTCTTCCAGTACCAGCACCTGTCTGACCCCGGCAAGGGAACTGAGCATGAAATCCTCAGGGAAGGGGAAAGGCGTGGCCACTCGGATCAGCGGGACCTCCGGATGGTCCTTGAGGCACTCCCTGGCGTAGGCATAGCTGACGCCGGTGGCGACCACTGCCTTTTCAGAGGGCGCACCCTGCACTGTGTTGAAAGGGTACGCGGAGAAATCTTTTCCTATTTCAATGTTGCGCTGCTCCATTTTCCCGTGGTTGACATAGGACAGACGCGGAAAGATCACCCAGCGGCCCGAATCCTTCACGAACCCTTCATAGGGTCTGGGTCCGGAGGTTTCCGGCACTTCAATGGAGGCGTAGGCATGGCACACCCGCGTGGTGGGCCGAAAAAGGACGGGGACGGCATATTTTTCGGAATAGTCAAACGCGTCCTGGATCATGCGGAAAGCCTCTTCCGGGGAGGAAGGATCGAACACGGGGATACGGCAGAAGTCTGCAAAACGCCGCGTGTCCTGTTCGGTCTGGGAAGAGATGGGGCCGGGATCGTCGGCACTGACAATGACAAGTCCGCCTTTCACGCCGATATAGGCGAGGGACATCAGGGGATCGGAAGCCACATTGAGGCCCATCTGCTTCATGGTAACCAGGGAACGGGCCCCGCTGTAGGAAGCGGCGGCAGCAACCTCCAGGGCCGCTTTCTC
>CAMNGW010000347.1 GCA_946538615.1 uncultured Clostridia bacterium | reverse complement strand
TCAGTCCTGATACAGGAAAATGGTACGGAACACCTTGCCCGCACGTCTTCCTGATCACCTGATACCATGCAGACTTATTCTGTGAAAGATTCACAATGCTTTTTCTGTGAAAATCCTTGACCGATTTCACAGGCAGTTCACATTCATGGTTTATTCTATCATTGTCAGCTGAACAGTTACCACCACCTGCCAGCTGATCATCTCATCGGCATATTTGCCGATCCCTCCCTATCCTCCATTCAGAAAACAGCCCCACTTGTATGGGGCTGTTTTCTGAATGGAGGACTGGTAGTTTAGACAGAATGCACAAAAATCCGGTCAATTCACCTTTGTCACATCTGGCTGTATTATGGACAAATACGTGGTACGTGGGCTTTCCTGCGGCTTTCCGGGGACGATACCATGTCATTTTTTTTCTTGTGTTTGCACATTCTGCACAATCCTGAAGAAAAATGCTTGTAACTTCCGACAGTTCACAAATGGGAAGAATTTGCCTATAATATGCCCATAACTTGTGTGCTATCCAAAACACACAGCAAATCTAAGGAGGAAGATACGTATGGCAAGTGTATCTCTTAAGCACATCTATAAGGTATACCAGGGCGGCGTAACAGCTGTCAGCGATTTCTGCCTTGATATTGAAGACAAGGAATTTATCGTTCTGGTTGGACCTTCTGGCTGCGGTAAGTCCACTACCCTGCGCATGGTCGCCGGTCTGGAAGAAATTTCTGATGGCGAACTTTATATTGGCGATAAACTCATGAACGACGTCGCTCCTAAGGACCGCGATATCGCCATGGTGTTCCAGAACTACGCTCTGTATCCTCATATGACCGTGTTTGATAACATGGCTTTCGGTCTCAAGCTCCGCAAGACCCCGAAGGATGAAATCAAGCGTCGTGTGGAAGAAGCTGCTAAGATCCTTGACATCGCTCACCTGCTCAATCGTAAGCCGAAGGCTCTTTCCGGTGGTCAGCGTCAGCGTGTTGCTCTGGGACGTGCTATCGTTCGTGAGCCGAAGGTCTTCCTCTTCGACGAACCTCTCTCCAACTTGGACGCTAAGCTGCGTGTTGCCATGCGTACTGAGATCACCAAGCTCCATCAGCGTCTGCAGACAACCTTCATCTATGTTACCCATGACCAGACCGAAGCTATGACCATGGCTTCCCGTATCGTTGTCATGAAGGATGGCGTTGTGCAGCAGGTGGATACTCCCCAGAATCTGTACGATTATCCCGGCAACGAATTCGTCGCTGGCTTCATTGGCAGCCCTCAGATGAACTTCTTCAACGTCAAGCTTTCCAAGGAAGGCCAGGATGTTGTGGCAACATTTGGCGACAACAAGATCGTTGTTCCGAATTTCAAGGTCTCCAAGTTTGTTGATGAGTCCTATGTCGGCAAAGAAGTTATCATGGGCATCCGTCCTGAGAACATTGATGACGGTGCTGAGTTCCTTGAGAAGTTTGCTTCTGCTGCTATCAATGTCAACGTGGAAGTCACCGAACAGATGGGCTCTGAGACCTACCTGTACCTGACCACCACTGGCAAGGAAGGCAACATCATCGCCCGCGTTGATCCTCGTACAGCAAGCCGTGCTGGTGATAAGATCCGTGTTGCATTCGATGTCAACCATCTGCATTTCTTCGACAAGGATACAGAAAAGACCATTCTTACCCGCTAAGTTTGAAAAAAAGACAGCCGAGAGGCTGTCTTTTTTTGTACACTATGCACAACAAATTGTACGGGTTCCCCATGCACGCGTTCCGCGTGCATTTTTTAAAACAGATGGTGCAAATTCTAGATTCTGCAAGGGTCCTGGCTTGACATGACTCTTTTCATTCAATTGGCTGTGTGCTATAATTTGCCAACATTATATGGTAATCATTCACGAAAGGGGTTTGTGCGTTGCTGGATCAGATTACGATGGACCAAATCATCAGAACATTCGCGAAAATGGAAATCCCTGTCAAAGTGATAGACCGGAATCCGAATGCCGTACTCACGGACCCGGAGGACGTGGCCATCCGTTCTTCACCATTGCTTCGTGACGAACGGCCCGGACTGGTGCGCGGGAAACTTTGCTTGCGGGTTCATCACCCTGATGTCATATTGTGCTGTGAACGGAATCTGTCAGGCGGAAGGGAAATTCTGATACTGGCATCTGCAATGCTCAGGCAGATGCAGATCACCCGGTCTCATGAAAAAGAAGAATCCGAACCGGATGTATATAAACAGATTCTTCTTGGCAATGTCACAGGAGAAGACATGGATACCATATGTGATATGCAGCACATGAACCGTTATGGTGAACGTCGGGTCATGATTTTTCATATCCTCCAATCGGAGGCCAAGAAGACATATGACATCCTGAAAGAAATCGCACCTGTAGAAAGTTCTGACGTTCTTGTTGATCTTGACAGACACACAGTTGTCATGGTCCGTGACTGTTCTGGCGGGGATACGCTGGATGATGCTCTGCAGTATGCACGTGCGCTGCAGGAAACTGTCATGGGGGAGACTGCGAGAACCATGACAGTCGGTATTGGCAATTGTGTGTCAGACATGATCCAGCTGCCTGAGAGCTACAGGGAAGCAAGAAGGGCTATTGAAGTAGGAAGAACCTTTTCGCCAGAGACCTACATATATGCTTATTCCCAATTGCTTCTTGAACGGTTCCTGATGGAGCTTCCTGAAAATACAGCGGCAAATTATCTGCATATTCTGTTTAATCAGAAAACGGATAAAATTCTGAATGAGGAAATGCTGTATACGATAGAAACATTTTTCAAGAAGGACCTGAACCTTTCGGATACGGCAAGGCAGCTTTATATTCACAGAAATACACTTGTGTACAGACTGGACAAACTGTACAGGAATACGGGCCTGGATTTGCGTAAGTTTGACGACGCTGTAACATTTAAAGTATTTATGGAACTGAAAAAGAGCCGGGCCAAAGAAATGATTGAAGAGGACGGGAGTACATGACACCCATGAAAAAACGATTTCTTGCTGCTGTTCTGGCTTTGTGCTTTTCTGTTCCCGTGCTCAGCCTGGCGGAAACGGTTACTTTGCCAAGAGAGCTGTATGAAAAGTACAAAAAACTCGATGAACTGCGGGACATTATGGACATTGTGCAGGAAAACTATTACGAAGAGATTGACGAAGAAACGCTCATCAACGGTGCTGCCGCAGGACTTCTGAAATCGCTGGATGATCCGTATACTTTTTATTATTCTGCCGCGCAGCTCCAGGATTTTCTGGAGTACCAGAATGG
>CAMNGW010000346.1 GCA_946538615.1 uncultured Clostridia bacterium | reverse complement strand
TTGACAATTCCCTGAGACTATATGAGAACAGGGAAGCGGACGATTATCCTGCGCACTGGCATCATGCCATAGAAATGATTATGCCAGTGGAGAATACCTATACTGTAGTTATTGGTGACCAGAGCTTTGTTCTTCAGCCGGAGGAAATCCTGATTGTTCCTTCCGGAGTGGTTCATGAGATTCTTGCCCCGAATGACGGTGAACGTTATTTGTTCCTTCTTGATACGGATATCTTTTTTGCTGTACGGGGCATCACACGCTATCAGAACCTGTTCTATCCGTGCGTATATTTGCGTGGTGACAGGGACGGCGACATCCTGGAGATTGCCAGAAATTGTTTTTATCATGCGATCCGGGAATACAAAAGCGGAGCTGCAATGAGTGACGCTGCGGCATCGCAGTGGCTGTCTTTGCTGTTTATTCAGGTGATCCGGTATAAAATGGAAGGGCAGGAGGAGGAAGTGAACCCCGGCACTTCCAAACATATCCGGACAGCTGCGGTCATGATGGACGTGTGTTCTTATATTACTGAACATTGCAAAGAGAAGCTCACTCTGGAAGATATTGCCAAGTACAGTGGGTACAGCAAGTATCATTTTTCCAGAGTTTTCAGATCATATACTGGAAAAAGCTTCTACGACTTTTTTCTGACGCAGCGCATCGCACTTTGCCGGAAGCTTCTTGCCAATCCGGACCTGACTATAACAGATGTTGCGATGTCCTCAGGCTTTGGCTCTCTTGCGACATTCAACCGGGTGTTTAAGCAATATGAAGGGGTTTCACCCAGCCGCTACAGGCAAATTCAGCAATTTGTTGGCGGCAAGGAACATCAAGAAAAATAACCGGAAAGCAGGCCGGATCTCGTTGGTCCGGCCTGCTTTCTCAATTTGGGAACAGAAAAAAGCAAGAATTGAGGAGTTTATAACCTGATATGATAAGACGCCATGACAAAGGAACGAGTAAAATGTCGCAAACGGAAGAAAATCAATAGTGTCTTTACAACTCTGGCACTAGTTGCCAGGTTTGTGATGATACGTACAGTAGGAGGGAAGATATTTGACCATAACCGAAAAAAAGGAAATGAAAAAAAAGACGGGTGGTCTGAACTGGAGGACCTATATGCGCCGTTACGGCACATTGTATTTGCTTTTGGTTCTTCCGCTGATCTTTTTTCTCATTTTCCGTTATGCACCGATGGCTTATATCCTCAGCGCTTTTAAGGCAAACAACATTATCAAGCCACCGTGGGAGGTTGCCTGGGCCAAGAATAACGGCATGGAGTGGTTTATCAAGGCATTCAGAGATAAAAGCTTTATCAATGCTTTGCGCAATACGCTGACACTCAACCTGCTGGATCTGGTCTGCGGATTCCCGGCACCTATTCTCATTGCTCTTTTGCTCAACGAACTTTCTTTTAAACGCTTTAAGAAGATAACGCAGACGGTTCTCTATCTTCCGCACTTCCTCAGTTGGATCATTATTTCGGGTCTGGCTCTGCGCCTGCTGGCGGACAATGACGGTCTTCTCAATATTCTCTATAAACGCATGACTGGCGATCCGCAGGCAGCCATCCCCTTCCTGAGCAGTCCCAGTTACTGGGTGGGCACCTATGTGGTGCTGGGCATATGGAAAGAAGCCGGGTGGGGCACTATCATCTATCTGGCCGCACTTACCGGAATATCACCGGAGCTGTATGAAGCAGCCGCAGTAGATGGTGCAGGACGCTTCAGGCGGATCTGGCACGTTACGCTTCCTGGACTGAGGCCCACCATTATTACCCTGCTGATTATGAATCTTGGACGTATCCTCGGTTCTGAGTTCGACCGTCCTTTGGCCCTCTCCAATAAGCTTGTAACAGATGTGTCCAACGTCATATCCATCTTTGTGTACCAACGCGGTATTCAGGGAAGTCAATTCTCCCTTTCAACAGCAGTGGGTCTGTTCCAGTCCGTGGTTGGCGTGATCTTCCTGCTTTCTGCCAATTCGCTTGCCAAGAAGTTTGGCGAACGTGGCATTATGTAAGGGGGCGTATCATATGATTAAATCCAGGTCCACACGAATTGGTGATTTCATCATTGCTGTGATTTGCTTCATCCTGATGTTCATCTGTCTTGTCCCTATGCTCAATGTTCTTGCACGCTCCCTCTCCTCCTCAGACTTTCTCATCCGCAATGAGGTCATTCTCTGGCCAAAGGGATGGAACATTGATGCTTATACAACGGTTCTCAAAGATGCCAAATATGTGCATTCCTTATGGTACACTGCTGTGCTGACGATAGGGTGCACGATCCTTTCTTTGACCATGACCATCATGTGCGCTTATCCGCTGACATACGACAATCTCCGGGGCGGGAAAGTCCTCAATGGCATCATTCTTTTTACCATGTATTTTTCCGCAGGCACGATACCCAATTATCTGCTTATCAAGAATCTGGGGCTTCTTGAGAATGTCTGGGTGCTTGTCCTGCCAAGCTGTTTAAGCGTATACAACATGATCATCATGCGGTCCTTCTTCTACGGGGTCCCTGAAAGTCTGAGAGAGGCTGCTGAAATCGATGGAGCAGGACCTGTAAGGACGCTGGTCCAGATCTATTTGCCACTGTCCACGTCCGTGCTGGCCACGCTTGCACTTTTCTATGCGGTAGGACGATGGAACGGCTTCTCAGACGCGCTGATTTATATTAAGAAACGTGAAGACCTTTTCCCGATTCAGCTCCTGCTGTATAATATTCTTCAGAATTCTACCAACGTTGAAGTAGGAACACAGGAAGGCTTTTTCTCACCGGGTGTAGGGGAGACGTTGAAGATGGCAACCGTCATGTTTGCAACTGTCCCGATTCTCCTGGTCTATCCTTGGCTGCAGCGTTATTTTGTCACTGGTGTCACCATAGGCGCTGTCAAGGGCTGAGCTTGGTTCTAGGGCCAATGGCCTGAACATATATTATAAGGAGGTTCTCATTATGAAAAGATTTCTTGCTCTTCTTCTGACTGTGGCTCTGCTTGCATCAATGGGTCTTGTGTTTTCAGCATCTGCAGAAGAACTCGTTGATGGGAAGTTCGCCGAGACCAAGCATATAACGGTGGAAATCTTCAACCGTTATAATGACGGCGGCACAGATCCGACCAACAATGTTTTCACAGAGTATATTAAGAAGGGTATGCTCGAAAAACATAACGTGGAAGTGGAATTTGTTTCCATTGGACGCTGGACCGAAGTTGACGATATCAACACAGCTCTGGCCTCCGAATCCGCTCCGGCTATCTGTGTAACCTT
>CAMNGW010000345.1 GCA_946538615.1 uncultured Clostridia bacterium | reverse complement strand
AACCCTGAGAAGATAAACGGCAGAGCACCGAATGTGCTCATTAATATCCATGCAAGGGCAACAACAACGAAGCCTTCACGCACGCGAAGATTTTTGTCTTTTGGGCGAATGAAATAAAAACCCGGCACGGCAAAGGCAAGGATGATCAGCGCGGTATAGAGAAGCGGCAGAACATCGCCGTCACCGTGTGCCCATGCTACAGCCATTGAAGGGATCATGCTGGCAGCTTCCACCAGAAGAATTGAGCTGAGCATGCGGATGACCAGAAGTATATTCATCGGAAAACCTCATTCAAATTACTGATGCCTCGTTCGCAGGTCATGATGATCACAGAATCTCCGGCTTCAATATAGTCATTTCCGAACGGGGTAATGATTTTGTCTCCGCGGACAATGACAGCAACCAGTGTGTTTGGCTTGAGATGGAGGTCGCGAAGCGGTTTGCCGAGGAATTTATCATTGCCTTCTTTGACAACGAATTCCAATGCTTCTGCCTGCCCGTCCAGCAGACGATAAAGCTTCTCCACACTGCTGCCATGTCGATTGGCGATAGCCCGGGTATAGCGGAGAATATAGTCCGATGTGATCTGCTTGGGAGAAACCACAGAGTCCAGTCCCAGGGAAGCAATAATATCCGAATAATTGGATCGATTATTTTTGATGACTACCTTGGGAATGCCGCTGCGCATGGCATAAAGACCGGCCATGAGGTTTTCCTCATCCCTGTCGGTCAGGCAGATGAAGGCATCCATGTTGCGAAGGCCTTCCTGTTCGAGTGTGTCAATATTGGTGCCGTCCCCGCAAAGGACTGTGGCATGCGGAAGTTCATCCGAGAGACGCTGGGCTTTTTTGGGATCCAGCTCAAGGAGCGTGACATGCATTCCATCCATGATGATGCGCTGCGTCAGATAATAACTGATTCGTCCGCCACCGATGATCATCACGTTTTTCAGGCGCCGGTTTCCGCGGAGTGTTCGGAAGTATTCTTTGATATTATCGTGTTCACCGGTTACATAAACATGATCGTCAGGTTCAATGATACTGTTGCCGTTGGGGATAATGACTTTATTGCCATGCTGGATGGCACAGTACAAAACGCGGGGAATCTTGCTGTTTTTAGCCGAAATGTCCTTCAGGGGAAGCCCGACAATCGCATCCTGAGCCTGCGCGTGGAAAGCAATCATTTCGATTTTGCCTTTTGCAAAGGTTTCAACATTGGAGGCAAAAGGGAAGCGCAGCAGATGCCCGATTTCCAGGGCAGTGGCAAGTTCGGGATTGATCGCAGAATCGATGTCCATCACTTTCTGGAACATACGAAGACTTTCCTGGTATTGGGGGTCACGCACACGTGCAATGGTGTATTTTGCACCCAGGCGCTTTGCAGCCAGTGAACAGAGCATGTTGATTTCATCGCTGGCCGTTGCCGCGATCAGAATGTCTGTTTCGTCAATGGCAGCATTCACCAGGGTCTGCATGTTTGCACCATTCCCCTGCACACACATGACGTCCAATGAATCCTGGCATTTTTCGAGCACTTCCGGATCGTTGTCAATGACTACGACGTCGTGCTCTTCCTTTGTCAAATGATCGGCAAGCGTCGAGCCAACCTTGCCGGCACCAACAACCATAATCCGCATCCTATCGACCTCTTTCATCAAGCCGCCGGAAATACCAATAATCTGAAATATTTTAACACAGATAAGCAAAAAAGCAATGTTCCCGGTAACATCCCATGTGTTGCCTGAAGCATTTGCATACGACGGAATCCATGAGCAAAACGTACGCTATAAGTTATAGATAAATTACAGTTTTTTTGATTCCAGAAGGAAATGGTAAGGGAAAAATACACTTATTGCGGGTGATGACAAAATAAAGTATAATTATGCCGCCTTTGTTTTCATTTTATTGATCTTTGGCGATCTTCAGATCGGAGGAATCATTTTGCCAGTTAAGCCATATTATCATCGTTCTCCCATGTCGGCTCTAAAAGCTGCTCCTCTTGGTCCCGGACAGGCGCGCATGAACTATAATTTTTTGGCCGAGATGTATCACGCTTCGACAGCGTATCAGTCCGATTACTCCATGTGGGAAGGCCTGTTTCGTCTGGCATGTATCATTCATGATCATCCTCTCGATGAACCGATCTGTGGTGAAATCTGCGAGAAGGTTAATCAGCAGAGCGCTGAGGGAGATTATGCCGGTGATCCGGTGAAAAATCTGCAAATTGCCAGAGCTGTACTTGCTTTATATGAATATAACAACAGCAGGGATCTTCTCAAATCTGTTATGATCTGCTGCTCCTGGTTTTCTGCTCATTGGGATCAGGTGATTTCCAATCAGGTGATTCGGCGGAATCCTGCAGATCTGATGGAGTTTCTCGTAAAAGTTTACTGGTATACCGAGAAAAAACCTATCCTCTCTCTGTGCGACAAACTTCGTCGTGAAGCTGTCAACTGGACAGGACTTCTGCAGACATATTCAATCAAAAGGCCGACCAGCATGATGGCATCCTGGCTTGAAATGCGTGCAGGCATTGACCGCGAGGCAGATGCGGATGAAGGACAGTATGTAAGGCAGTATATGCTTACGCATGCAGAAACGCTTGCAGACGGACTGCGTGCCACCAGCATGAATGCCATCTATTCAGGCAGCGGCGATGAAGCGCAGGCTGCCAGAAACGGCTGGAGCAAGATCTCTCACTGGCATGGAGCAGTTTGCGGCGGAACCACAGCAGATGAATCTGTTCAGGGCAATGACCCCTCTGTTGCGATCGACGGTGCCAGTGTGTGTGCCTGGGGCGAAGCGTTCCTTGTACAGTTTATGCAGGGTGATGCATCATGGGCTGTTGAAGAGTTCGACAGGCTTCTGCACAATGGCATTCCTGCCACGATTGTAGCAGGCAGGCTGACTCCTTATCAGCGCGTGAATATGGTGGAAAAGACACCTCTTATTCGTGAGTGCTATCACACACATCCATCGGATGAGCAGAGAAAAAGGGTGCTTGTGCGCCTGTGCCGGGTCGCTGCAAGAGCGGCAAGCAGCGTCGTCATGACCACGCCGCAAGGCGCAGATATCATTCTTTATGTTGCCGGTGAATATGATTTTCAGATGCATGAAAAAGCTTTCCGTGCATCCATTAAACGTCTCTCCGAAACCAGCATGCAGATCCAGATGCAGGGAAAGGAAGAAGTGGAATCTGTTATCCGGCTTTACATTCCTGAATGGATGCAGGGCGCACAGCTGGCAATCAACGGGAGAGCCCAGGCTTTGGATGTGAAGAATGGGTTCG
>CAMNGW010000344.1 GCA_946538615.1 uncultured Clostridia bacterium | reverse complement strand
GCGGAGCGCATGGACAGAAAACTGAGAAAGGGGTGGTTCATTGATCTCCTGGAAGCAGAAGAAGAGAGCCGGAAGGATATCAGGGAGGAACGCGAACAGGCCCTGGCCTCCCAGCTCAGGGAGATGCGGACGAGAAGCCGCAGACTCGTGGACCCGCTGCAGTATGCAGTGTCCATCGCGGATGAGGACCTGTCTGATTACACACCGACCTTTGCGTGGGAGATGGGACCGCCCAGCGAAAAGCAGATGGCGTTTCTCGAGAAATCCGGTATTGCTCCGTCATCTGTACCGAACAAGGGAATGGCCAAAGTGCTCATAGACCGCCTCCTGTCGCGCAGAGAGGAGGGCCTGAGCTCGCCCAAGCAGATCCGGTGCCTGGAAAGATACGGGTTCCGGCATGTGGGCACATGGAGTTTTGACGATGCCAGCCGGATGATTGGCATCCTGGCCGGCAATGACTGGAAAGTGCCCAGGGGACTGGTACCCGCTACCTATGAACCGGGTGCATGACGGAAAACAGAGAACCGGTAAAGGGACGCATGACGCATAAGCCGGGACATATCCCTCTCTGAAGGCATCCATGGCTGCGTACGGGCCATGGGGATGCTGCAGAAGAGGATCCTGAAGCTTTATGCGTCTGCTGCCGGGCCCGGTATGACACACGGACGATAAACAGCAAACGGCAAACAATGAACAGCATACAACCAGTATCTGCAAGAAAAGGAGAAAAAGATATGAATAACCTGGAATCTGCCCTTACGAAGATCCCTTGCCAGGACCTGACACGGGATGAATGGCTGCAGGTGGGCATGGCGCTTAAGCATGAAGGCTATGACGTCAGTGTCTGGGACAGCTGGAGCCGGCTGGACGCGGCACGCTACCATGAGGGCGAATGTGAAAAGACCTGGAGGTCCTTTAAGGGATCCCCCAATCCGGTCACCGGAGCGACCATATGCAAAATGGCCAGGGACCGGGGATGGAACCCGTATTCCGGCAAGGATGGGGCCATGGACTGGAACGATGTCATTGAATACGACGGAGAGGGCTATGAGACAGGGGAAGGAGATGAAGAGCCCGAGGGCAGTTCCACTGAGGAACTGATGAAGTACATCTCCGTGCTCTTCCGTCCGGATGAATATGTCCGCTACTGTGTGGACGCCTTCAAGGGTGAGGACGGGAAATGGCGCCCCGGGAGCAGCGGGTCGTTCCACCGTACGGCCCGGCAGCTCATCGAATCCCTGAAGAAATATCCGGATGACCTGGGTGCCACGGTAGGCGACTGGGAGCCTGAGGCAGGCGCGTGGATCCAGTTCAACGCCAGCGACGGACAGGGTGCCAAAAACACGAATGTTGTATCGTTCCGCTACGCGCTGGTGGAGTCAGACAGCATGTCTGTCGAGGATCAGATCACCATGTACCGCAAGCTGGAGCTCCCGGTAGCTGCCCTGGTTTCCAGTGCCGGAAAAAGTGTGCATGCCATTGTGCGGGTCGATGCCGACAATGTGCAGGAGTACTACAAGCGGGTCAACAAGCTCTATGATGTCCTGGAAGCCCATGGACTCAAGGTGGACAAACAGAACAGGAATCCGAGCCGTCTGTCACGTATGCCGGGTGTCACGCGCCATGGCGTGCGCCAGCGGCTCCTGGGGACGAACATCGGGCGCAGATCCTGGGTGGACTGGGAAGATTATGTGGAAGGCACCACGGACCAGATGCCGGAGATCCGGCCCATGACGGAGTGGCTGGAGCATCCTGAACCCCTGCCGGAGGAACTCATTGAAGGTATCCTCAGGCGGGGCCATAAGATGCTGGTTTCGGGCTCCAGCAAAGCAGGCAAATCTTTCCTGCTCATGGAACTTGCCATTTCCATTTCCGAAGGCCGCAGCTGGCTTGGGTTCCGCTGCAGAAAAGGACGGGTCCTGTACATTAACCTGGAGATTGACCCCGCTTCCTGCATGAACAGAATAGCCATGATTTATAAGGCGTTGGAGATTGAGGAGCCCCATTCAGATGACCTGATGGTGTGGAACCTGAGGGGCAAAGCAGTCCCGCTTGACCAGCTGGTGCCCAAGCTGATCCGCCGTGTACGCGACATGCACCTTGACGCGATCATCATCGACCCGATCTACAAGGTCATTATGGGTGACGAGAACAACGCCAGTGATATGGCTGCCTTCTGCAATGAATTTGACAAAATCTGTATGGAGACAGGGTGTGCAGTCATCTACTGCCACCACCATTCAAAAGGCGATCAGGGTATGAAAAAGGCTATTGACCGTGCAAGCGGTTCAGGTGTTTTTGCCAGGGACCCTGATGCCCAGCTGGACATGATCCAGCTGGTGCTTGATGATGAGACGAAAGATGTCATGCCGGTGGAAGGCGCGACAGCCTGGCGGCTGGAGTCCGCTCTGCGTGAGTTCAAAAACATTGAACCTGTGAATTTCTGGTTCGAGTACCCGGTTCACCGTCTGGATCACACAAATGCACTGAAGAATATGACGACAAAAGCGGGCAGTGCCGGAAAAACATCTGATCAGACAGCAGAAGCATTCAGAAACGCATTTTACATGCAGCAGGAAAACGGCTGTGTCAGAATAGGGGACATGTGCGATTATCTCAACATAAGTGAGAAAACTGTGTACCGCAGGCTCAAAACGCTGTCTTCAGAATTTACTGCCAGAAAAGGCAGGATCTACCGAAAAGGTGAAATGGAAGATGAAGATCTGTCCCAGGAAGAAGCTTTGCGCAGGGCCTATTCACACTGCCAGGAGAATGGTTCTGCGGGTGCAGCGGATATGTGCAAGACCCTGGATATTGCGGAAAGCACGCTTTCTTCGCGGATCAGGAAGATGAGTGATGAGTTTGTGATAAGGCAGGGACGTGTCTATCCGTCGGATGCATGGCCAGAAAAATCTGAGGACAGGCTGCGCAAAGTATTTGATGAGCACAGCAAGAACGGGTCCGTGAGCATAGCTGAACTGTGCAAGGCCCTGGATATTGCCGAAAGCACACTTTATTCGTGGGTCAGAAAGCGCAGTGATGAGTTTGTCCTCCGACGGGGGCGTGTTTACATGTCCAGCGAAGCAGGAAACATGACGACTGAAGATGAACTGCGGAAAGCATTTGAAGAGCACCAGCAGAATGGCTCCGTAAGTGTAACGGAGCTGAGCAGGGCAATGGGGGTCGCAGAGAGTACGGTGTATGCATGGCTTGCAAGGTTCAATGATGAATTTGTTCTCAAGCGGGGAAATGTTTATCTGGCAAAGTAAATCCACGCCAAAGCCGGAAAACAGTCTCCAGGGGACATG
>CAMNGW010000343.1 GCA_946538615.1 uncultured Clostridia bacterium | reverse complement strand
TTGGTTAATTCAGAGCAGCTTTCTGTACTTTTTGCGCATAGCGCGCCATGGCTTCCTTTTCGACGAGTTCCCGTTCCTGTGCAAGTGTCGAGTCCCGCCTGAGGCGCTTCATACATTCTACAGCATCTTCAAGCAATCGGATATCGCCGCCCATCATCAGTCCCGCAATATCCTGTCCGCTCTGCTGGGTCCCCATGAGGTCACCGGGGCCGCGCAGTTCCAGGTCTTTCTGGGCGACGAGAAAACCATCATTCGTCTGTGTCAGGATGCGGAGCTTCTTGGATTCAGAAGCCATGAGGAAGCACCAGCTCTCGTTTGCACCGCGCCCTACCCTGCCCCGGAGCTGGTGCAATTGGCTCAGACCAAAACGCTCTGCATTTTCTACAATCATCACACTTGCATTGGGTACGTTCACGCCTACTTCAATCACTGTCGTAGAGACGAGCACTTGGGTCCTGCCCTGGGAGAAATCATCAAGCACCTTCTGCTTCTGGTCAGGCTTCTGCTCTCCCCAGGTAAGTGAAACCTGCAGGCCTTTCAGTTCATGATCTTTAAGCTCTTCATACACGTGCTGTGCAGAGTGGACGTCCTCAAGCACTTCTGAGTCTTCAACCAGCGGGCATACCACATAGGCCTGCCTGCCTCTGGCTATCTCCTGACGTAAGAACTGAAACATCGCTTCCCGTTTGTTTTCAGGTACGAGCCGTGTTTTTACAGGCGATCTCCCCGGGGGAAGCTCATCTATAATACTCACATCCAGATCGCCATAGAGAATCAAGGCAAGGCTCCTTGGAATGGGTGTAGCGGACATCACCAGCACATGGGGAGACTTCCCGGCTTTATCTCCCTTCTCCTGTAAGATGGAACGCTGCCGTACGCCAAAACGGTGCTGTTCATCGGTTATGACAAGTCCTAGGTTCTCATAGTGCACACCTTCCGAGATCAGAGCGTGTGTCCCTATGATCACACGCCAGGTGCCATTTTCTATGGCGGCGTGTGCTTTCTTTTTTTGAGATGCACTGAGCGATCCTGTCAAGAGGCCCACACCGTCTTCGCCGAACATGGATACGTACGACAGGTAATGCTGGCGCGCAAGAATCTCGGTCGGCGCCATCAATGCCGCCTGAAAGCCTGCCGTGAGGCTCAGAAAGATCGCACCGAAGGCAACTGCTGTTTTTCCGCATCCGACATCCCCCTGTACAAGTCTTGACATGGCCACACGGCCGGACATGTCCTGTGCAATCTCATGGAGCACGCGCCTTTGTGCGTTTGTCGGAGCAAAACGCAAGTGCTCCCAATAGGATGATTCGGCGTTTTCCGGAAATACCATTTGCGGACCAGCGGTTTTCTGGGTTTTCATCAGACCGATGGCTGCCTGGTACATCAGCATCTGTTCGAAGGCCAGCCGGGTCCTTGCTGTTTTCAGCTTATCCATGTTTTCCGGTGAATGGCTCTGACGCAAAGATTCACTTAACGATGGGAAATGATGTTCATCCAGGATGCGCAGGGGAAGCGTTTCGGGACATTCCTCTTCAAGGAAAGGAAAACAGGAAACAATAATCGAGTGCAGTGTTTTGCCGGGTATCCCTTTGACTTCCCTGTATAAAGGCTGGAGCACCAGTTCTGTGACCACTTCAGGGTTCTGCAGGACCAATTTTCCTTTTTTTTCCGTAACTTTTCCGTATAAAGTCACTTCACGGCCCTCTGTCATCTGCTGGGCGATCCATGGCTGATTATACCATATGACAGGGAGTGTGCCGCTTGCATCCTGCACCATGGCGGTGACCCGGACAAGTCCCTGGAACCGGTTCAGTACAGGACGCTGCAGGATCCTTCCACGGACCATACAGGTACCAGCACATACCTGGCCGATCGGAACAAAATGGGTCCTGTCCTCATAAGCTTTTGGCAGATAGAACAAAAGATCGCGCAATGAGTCTATACCCATTGCGCGCAGTGAAGCGATTCTGATATTTCCCAAGCCGCGGATGGATGCTAATTCCATATCTTATTCCACCGAGATCAGGTAATAGTAGAGAGGTTGACCGCCGTTGTGGCATTCGACATCACAGTCCGGATAGGTTTCCTGTAAATCATCTGCCAGTTTTTTGGCATCTGCCTCTGAAGTGTCTGCTCCATAATAGACTGTGATCAGTTCCGATTCATCATCGACGACCGCTTCCATCATCTTCATGGCGACGTCATGGATATCTGAGCCGGAATACTCAATTTTTCCGTTATGCAGTCCAATAATGTCGCCCTGTTTGATATGGATATCATTATACTCGCTGTCCCGGATCGCGTAGGTAACCGTACCGGTCTTTACATGCTCAGCAGCTTCTTCCATGCGTCTGGCGTTGAGTTCGCCTACGACATCGGGCTGGAAAGCTACGGCTCCCGCAATGCCCATGGCCACATTCTTTGTGGGGATGACGTAGACTTTGGTGTTCTCTGCCAGGTCAGCAGCCTGTTGGGCAGCCAGAATCACATTGCCGTTATTCGGGAAAACAAAGACTGTTTCAGCATGACAGCTCGTGATGGCGCTGAGTATGTCCTGGATGGACGGGTTCATGGTCTGCCCGCCTTCAACCACAACATCAACGGATAAATCATGGAATATCTTTGAGAAACCTTCGCCGAGCGATACGGCAACCATGCCGAACTCTTTTCTTGGCTGATTATTCTCATTGTGTGCTTCGCCTGCGGAGACATCGCCATCCCGTTTGCGCTTCAGCTCAAGTTTGTTCTCAATGCTGACATCAATGATTTCACCAATCTCAAGTCCGTCTTCTATGGCGGTTCCGGGATTGTTGGTATCGACGTGCACGTCCACGCGTGAGAGGTCGCCTTTCACCCGGACGTGGCTCCCGATACGGTTCAGTCTGCGGCGAAGGGAATCAATATCCGTCTCTTCACAGTCCTCACCAAGGTTGACAATGGAAAAGCGGGTGCAGTAGAGATGAGTGAGGTCATCGAGGTCTTCCTCGTCATCTTCTTCCGACTGGGCCGCAAGCTCGGCGAGGATCTCCTCGACTGTCTTGCCCTGAATCACAGCGGCATAGCCGGTATAGATGTACATCAGACCGCTTCCGCCGGAGTCAACGACATTGGCCTGTTTCAGAACCGGGAGCATATCAGGCGTTTTCGCCAGAATATCCTGACCGCTGGTCAGGATCACCTGGAACAGAGCTTCAAAATCTTCGGGATCTCTTTCTGCTTGTTTTAATGCTTCTTCAGCGGTGACGCGGGCAACCGTGAGGATTGTGCCTTCCTTAGGCTTCATAACGGCTTTGTATGCCAGGTCAGCGCCTGCTTTCA
>CAMNGW010000342.1 GCA_946538615.1 uncultured Clostridia bacterium | reverse complement strand
AACCAGGGGATCGCCACCGAAGCCCTGTCCCGGGTGATTGATTTCAGCTTTAACGCCATGAGTGTTCACCGCATTGAAGCCTTGCACGACATAGACAATCCTGCTTCAGGGCAAGTGATGAAAAAATGCGGCATGATATACGAAGGGATCCTGCGGGGAAAAGTCTGGAACAAAACACAGTACCGCAATGTTGTGATCTATGGGATCACACGGGAAGATTTCATCCATTCCCAGCTGTAGAAAAGGCGCGCATCCTTCTTTTCCGGGTCTCTTCCCTGGCCACAGAGAACCCGAAGAAACCCAGCACAGCGCCCAGTTCCTGATACAGGCCATGGCTGTAAGAAACCAGACCACCTTTTTCAAGATGGATGCCGCCTTTATCATCCATAAGGTCCTGTCGTACAAATACCTTTATGATTTCACCCAGAATCAGGTCATGACTGCCAAGGGCTGTTACGCTCCGGACCTCACATCCCAGACATACCGGAAGACCATCCAGCGCAGGACAGGGCATTCCAATATCCATCTCTTTCAGGCCTGTCTCTTTGAATTTATCATGCTCTCTTCCGGATACGACACCGCAATAATCAAGCGCCCGAACATGGGCCTTATCTGCAGGGTGGAGACAAAAAAAGCCGCTCTCCCGGATAATATGGTAAGAAAAACGTGATGGCTTGACAGACAGTGACACCATGGGCGGCTTTGTGTTCACAATGCCCGTCCATGCAGCCGTAAATATATTCGGTTTTCCGTCAGAATCGCGCGACGTTACCAGTGCGCATGGCAGGGGTGCCAGCAATGTTGTAGGCGGGATCTCCTGGTATTTCATATCTTTCAACATTCTTCATCCTTTTTTTCTCCGCAGCATGGCGGCTGCGTTCTCCTGAATGGAGCAGGCTATTCTAACATGCTGGGCACATCAAAACAAGCTGCGCAAATGTGACAAGAAAATGGCCCCAGATTTTCCTTTTGGATTATGGAAAAAACACTTTCCCGGAGGCGATCAGTTGATGAAACTCAGTGAGATTAATATCCGTGACCCTTTTGTGCTTGTTGATCATGGCACGTATTATTTGTATGGCACCCGGGGGCCTACCTGCTGGGGCGAGGCAGACGGTTTTGATGTTTATGTCAGCAGAGACATGGAAAACTGGGAAGGGCCCCTGGTCTGCTTTCAGAACGACGGCACATTCTGGGCAGACAGGAATTACTGGGCCCCGGAGGTCCACGTATGGCGCGGTAAATACTATATGTTTGCCAGCTTTAAAGCAGAAAGTGTCTGCCGCGGGACAGCGATCCTGAAATCTGATTCGCCTGAAGGGCCTTTCAAGCCCCACTCCGAAGGGTGCATCACCCCGCCTGAGTGGGAATGTCTGGACGGCACTTTTTATGTATCCAAAGCCGGGAAACCTTATATGGTCTTTTGCCATGAATGGGTCCAGGCCGGGGATGGCGAAGTCTGCTCGGTTGAGCTGAATGATGACCTCTCCGCTCCTGTGGGTGAAGTCCGTATACTTTTTCACGCATCAGATGCCCCGTGGTGTCAGGTGAAGCACCATTCCAGCGGGGTCAGCGGATGCGTGACGGACGGGCCGTTCCTCTGGCGCACGGCAGAAGACAAGCTTGAATGCCTCTGGGCCAGTTTTTCAGAAACAGGATATACCGAAGGGGTCGCTGTTTCTGATAATGGGGATATTGATGGGCATTTCTATCAGGCAGAACCCCTGTTCATGAATGACGGCGGCCACGGCATGGTTTTCCGGGCAAACAGCGGTCAGCTGTACCTTACGCTGCATACGCCCAACACCCATCTTGAAGAACACCCGGTTTTTTATCCCCTGGAAGAAAAAGACGGCCTGCTTGTGAATGCTCCCCTTCCCGGCTGGCACCCCGCTCTGGTGGAAGAACTCACACAGATGGCCAGCCGTCTGACCAGCCTGCTGCAACCGTGGCACGGCACCACATTTCAGGTCACACCGGAAGAATGCGGTTATCAGGGAGGACTGGCCACTCAAGCGATTCAGCGTGCCATAGACCTGGCCTCGGAAAAAAATGGAACGGTTTATCTTGCGAATGGTGATTATGTCAGCGGAACGCTTGAGCTCAAGTCCGGTGTACGCCTGATGATCTCGGAGAATGCAAGGCTCCTGGCCTCTGCGGACCTTGAAAATTATCCTGAGCACCATGCACGGCGGCTGACAGTTCAGGATACCAGCATGGGGATGCACCAGTCCCTTATTTACGCCGAGGGGTGCAGAAATATTGCCCTGTGCGGAAAAGGAGAAATCAACGGGCAGGGCACGCCGGACCATTTCCCCGGCCAGGAAACAGCGCAGGGCACGCCCGGCAGGCCATTTGTCATCCGTATCATTGATTGCGAGGATGTTTACATCAGCGGACTGACCATGCGCAATTCACCCTGCTGGATGCAGAGCTATCTGAACTGCGACCGCGTCCTGATTGAGAACCTTACCGTTCTCAATCATGCCAATTACAATAATGATGGGATCGATCTTGATGGGTGCAGGGATGTTATTGTCCGCCATTGCGTTATCCATTCCGGGGACGATGCCTGCTGTTTCAAAGGCGCCTCCCAGCGCCCCCTTGAACGGGTTCTTGTTGAGAACTGTGAACTGTTCAGCGCATGCAATGCTTTGAAAGTTGGCACGGATACCCAGGGGGATTTCCGGAAAATCTTAGTCAGGCACTGTACAATCGGCGGACTTCAGTACGATCCCAGCGGATTGAAGCATCCTTATTCAGATTCAGGCATTTCCCTTGAAATGCTTGATGGAGGCACGCTTGAAGATGTTGTTATTTCAGATATCACGATGCTCCGGGCGTGGTCGCCGGTTTTTATGAGACTGGAAAACCGCGGACGTGTCAAGCCAGGTGATCCTGTCCCGTCCATAGGGAAAATGCACCGCATTGTGATTGAGCATCTGAAAGGAGAAGACTGCGGTCCCAGAGGCTCTTATATGATTGCGGTTCCGGAACAGCCGATCCGGGACATATCTGTCAGAGATGTACAGATCATGCAGAATGTCAGTACAAAACCAGTCATCAGGGAGCAGGACATTGGCGAACTGCGCGGTATCTATCCAGATGCTCATATGATAGATGATTTGGGCGATGCGCCAGCTTATGCTTTGTGGGCCCGGCACGTACATGACCTTTCCCTCAGTAATTATACGGTCATTCCTCAGGGAGATGATCCCCGGCCTGAATATGTCCTCTCAACAGATGTCACCTGTATATAATTTTATACGTTATTTTTGCAAATTTCGGGACTAACTTTCGCTGCTGATACGGTCTTTCTTC
>CAMNGW010000341.1 GCA_946538615.1 uncultured Clostridia bacterium | reverse complement strand
AAGACAGATGCCAAGCCAGGCCCGATGAATAACCGGATGGCGAGGAAGGAGACAGCGGATCATAAACAGGCCCGCTATGATATAAAGAATCAGATATAACAATCCTGACAAGATACTGTCTCCCTTCTGTACTACAGAGATTGTGCGATCGCCATGATCCGGCGCATCCTGTGATTCACTCCGCTTTTCCCTACCGGCGGGTTCAAAAGCGGACCAAGTTCCTCAAGAGAAAGATGTGGGTTTTCCAATCTGATCCTGGCCAGTTCCTGCAAAACAGGCGACAGGCTGTCCATTCCTTTGGATTCCACAATGCGGTTGATTGCCCGGATCTGGTTCTCGCTCGCGTTCATGCTTTTTTCTGTATTGTGCAGATCACAGTTCGCAGCACGGTTGACATTGCCCCGGATCTGTCTGGTGATCCGCACATTCTCCATGTCCATAACGGCCTGTGACGCCCCCATCATAGCCAGCACGTCCACAATGGACTGTGCAGATTTCAGGTACAGAACCGTCCTGTCCCTGCGTTTTTTCTTGCTTGGGTGTATATCACTTTTTTCCAGGACTTTTTCCAGTGCCTGCGCCTGCGATTCATTCTGAGTGATCCATTCCATCTGATAATTCTTTTCCGGACTGGTCATGGAGCCTGCCCCCAGGAAACACCCACGCAGATAAGCTTTTCTGCAGCACTGTTTGTTAAGCTGCGGGTGCGGATGGGTATGCTTAAGAACCCGGTTCCCATTCTCTTCCGTTTTCATCATGTCCAGGCTCTCAAGCAGCTTCCAGGCATCCTCCTCTTCCACTGTCAGCACGCACGTCCTCCGTACCCCAAGCCTTCTGTGTTCCACCACGTGCAGTTTGGGTGAAAGTTTCATGCCTTCCTTGAGCATACGGAAAAGTCTCCGGGCCGTTCCCGCATGTTCTACCTGGTAAGTTACGGAAAAATGGCCCCCGCCAAGAAATCCGAGGGACCCTGATGTTTGTGTCAGTGCGGCGACTTCTGAAAGCAGGCAACACTCCCTGTCAAAGGGAGTGCGCAATAGTTCTTCTTTGGTTTGTGACGAAAATGACATACCCCACCTCAGTCCATTTCAGAGCCATTTTTCCAGTGGGCCTGCTCCACGTCCACATCCCTGTGCGAGATTTGTGTCTGATAGCCTTTTTTCTGCAGATGGGCACCTATTGCCTCTGTTATGGCTACAGAGCGGTGGGCACCGCCTGTGCAGCCAATTGCGATGACCATGCGCTTCTTGCCTTCATCCTGATAATGAGGGATCAGGAAATCCAGCATATCTGTGATCTTGGTCATAAAGGTACGGGTCACATCATTATTCATCACAAAGTCCCGTACGTCTGCATCCATGCCGCTGTGACGGCACAGTTCAGGAATATAAAACGGATTAGGCAGGAAACGCACGTCAAAGACCAGGTCTGCGGATTTGGGAAGACCGCGCTTAAAGCCAAAGGACATGACTTCGATCCTCATCGGCTGAGGACCATTGGTTTCCCCGGCGGCTACAATCTCCTCAAGTTTCTTTTGCAGCGCCCTTGGTTTCAGATTTGTGGTATCAATCAGATAATTGGCTGTTTCACGAAGGGGCTGAAGCATGCTGCGCTCCTTGGCTATGGCTTCAGTCAGTGTAACCTGGGCATTGGCCAATGGATGTTCGCGCCGGGATTCCTTGTAGCGGGAGACCAGGACGTCATCTGAGGCTTCTAAAAACACAGTTTCCACATGATACCCCAAAGATTGTGTCTCCAGCATCAGCTTGGTGATCGCATGCGCATCAAAAAATGCATGGGACCGGACATCTACAGAAAGTGCTGTCAGGGCATTGGGCGTATGGACACTCTCAAATCCTTCCATGAAACGCACCATCATCGTGGGCGGCAAATTGTCCACACAAAATGCACCCATGTCTTCAAGATACCGCAACGCAGCTGTCTTACCAGCACCGCTCATACCTGTCAGAAGCAAAAATCTCATGTGATGTCCTCTTTTCTTTTTTGATTCAGCCTGTAAAAAACCGACTGTGTTCCAGTTCCTTATTCTTCCCCAAGGATCCGTACTTCAGGCTCAAGAAGTATCCCTGTTTCCAGATATACCCGCTTTTGAACCTCTTGCATAAGACTGATAAAGTCCTTGGCCGTTCCTCCCAGATTCAGCAGGAAACCGGCATGTTTTTCACTTACCTGTGCACCGCCAATCTTAAGCCCTCTCAGTCCGCAGCTGTCTATGAGCCTTGCCGCATAATCCCCTTCCGGCCTTTTAAAGGTACTTCCAGCGCTTGGATAGCCAAGCGGCTGCTTTTCTTCACGCTTTTTCTGGTACTCGGACATTTCCTTCCGTATCTCCGCTTTGTCACCTTTCTGAAGTGAGAAAGTCACCTCCGTAACGATGCAGGATCCGTCCTGCAGATCTGAGTGCCTGTAGGAAAAATGCAGGTCCGTCATTTCTGTTTCTTCGCCGTCCATCGTCAGGCCATGTGCGCAGCGGAAAACCTGGCTGATTTCCCCGCCATAAGCGCCTGCGTTCATATAGACAGCTCCCCCTACCGTACCCGGAATGCCTGAAGCAAAAGCAAGTCCCGCCAGGGAATGCGCTGCTGCCACTTCAGAGAGCCTGTGCAGCATACAGCCTGCTCCTGCTTTAAGAATCATATCGTCTGCTGTAACCTGCTGAAAATCGGCTTTCACAACGATTCCGCGGATCCCGCCGTCCAGGACAAGAAGATTGCTCCCCTGACCGATCACGGTCAGAGGCGTGCCAGTCTCCCGGGCTATGGCAAGGATCATCCTGAGCTCTTCGATATGACGGGGCGTGCAGAACACATCTGCCGGACCTCCAAGACGAAGCGTTGTCCTTTTTGACATAGGTTCATTGGTCAGGAAATGGATACCTGCCTTTCTCAGCGCGTCCTGAGCCCTTTCCATACCATACATCATCTCCTAAAAAAGGATTAGATACCAATTTATTCTACCCTAACAC
Organism: uncultured Clostridia bacterium; assembly: GCA_946538615.1. Lineage (GTDB taxonomy): Bacteria > Bacillota > Clostridia > Christensenellales > Aristaeellaceae > UBA2943. The sequence continues at coordinate 343 of CAMNGW010000341.1, read as the reverse complement.
CTGCTTGTCTGCAATCTCTGCAGGAAAAGAATCTTGAACCGACGTATAGTCAGTATCCCATTGATTAAACGAAAAAGCCGCTTGCTATGATCCACAGGGCTCTGTCAGCCGTCTGTCTGCAGCTCCGGCACCTGTCAGACCCCACCATTGGAAAGGAATTGCTTTTCACATGGATCAGGCCTGGACTCTTTTCCTTTCTGATTTTATCCCGTTATCCCTCAGTGTGCAATCCGTCCCCTCTTTGCAGAAGGCTTAATCGTTTAAGTTATATAACAAAAGAGATTTCACACTAAACCGGTCCCTTTGTCAAGTACAACTTTCTGCCAATTCTAGCCAAACGAGA
>CAMNGW010000340.1 GCA_946538615.1 uncultured Clostridia bacterium | reverse complement strand
CAAGGTCGTGGACCCTGCCACGGGCCGTACAGGCTATGTCGCCAACGATTACATTGCCAGAGTGTAAGTCAGCCAGATATATAACAGCGCTCCTCCGTATGTATGCGGAGGAGCGCTTTGGGTATCCGGAAAAAGAAAGGGGAGGAGGATTTGCTGCACCCGATACCAGTGCGTAAGGACACATCGACTGGAAAAGCAGGACCTGCTGTGTCCGGGACAGTGGAGCACTGCGTTGTATGCACGCGCACAGGACATCCGGACCTGTGGGTGTAACGGGGCACGGGAAAACAAGGAGAAAGCGGGCTGAGTGCGCGTGGCACTGGAAAAACAGATGAAAGGAGGTGGTAAGCAGACAGGTTGAGCGGATAAAATGACTGAGTATGGGGGCAAAAGTGCCGGAAAGAAAAAGAAAAAGCAGCTGACAGGGGGAAGATATATGGAGAAAATCAGAACAGCAGCCTACTGTCGCGTGAGTACAGCCAAAGAGGAACAGGAAGGCTCTTATGAAATGCAGGTGAAGTACTTTACGGAGATGATTCAGAACAATCCCGCCATGGAGTTTGTGGGGATTTACGGGGACAAGGGCAAAAGCGGGCTGCATATGAATGGAAGGCCAGGACTGAAAAAACTCATGGAGGACTGCAGGGCAGGAAAGATTGGTCTGGTCCTCACCAAATCGATCTCACGTTTTGCGCGCAGCATGCCGGACTGTGCGGCTATGATCCAGGAGCTCAGGCAGCTGGGCGTCAATATTCTGTTTGAAAAAGAGAACCTGAATTCGAAGGATGAAAAATGTACCCTGATACTCAATATTTTCTCCGCCATTGCGCAGGAGGAGAGCCACAGTATCAGCCTCCATTCCACCTGGGCCCATGAGCAGTATATCCTCGAAGGGAAACCGTTTGGACGCATATCCTTTGGCTACCGCAATGCAGGCGGCAACCGCTGGGAGATCAATGAGGAAGAGGCACCAAGAGTGAGGAAGGCCTTCCATATGGCGGAAGAAGGGAAAAAGTACCGGGAGATCCTTGATGCACTTGATGAGATGGAAACCGGAGAGTACAGATGGAGCCAGAGAAGGCTGAAGCATATGCTGACGAACCCGGTGTACAAAGGCGATTATTTTTCAGGGAGCACAGTCTGTCTTGTCCCCGGCAGGCAGATCAGGAACAAAGGGTACCGGGACCGGTTTTATATTACGGGCCACCATGAGCCGATTGTTCCGCCGGAGCTTTTTGACAGTGTGCAGATCATGGTGGGCCAGGGCATGCTCAACAGCCGCATGCTAAGGACCCGGAAAGATGAGGAGCGGCCGGGAGGAGGGGCACAGCATGCCGAGAACGGTAACCAGATTTGAAAACAGAAAGCCTGAAACGAAAAAAAGAGTAGCCGCTTACTGCCGTGTGAGCACAGACAAGGATGCCCAGCAGGAAAGCCTGGAGAACCAGATGGAGGCGTTCCGCTTCCGTCTTGCCCTTCATTCCGACTGGGAGCTGGTGAAAATTTATGCAGACGAAGGGCTCAGCGGAACATCTGTGAAGGGCCGGGTCAAATTCCAGACCATGATAGAAGACTGCGAGGCAGGCAAAATAGACTGTATCCTGACAAAGAGCATCAGCCGCTTTGCGCGCAATACCCTGGACTGCATTGGGTATGTGCGGAAGCTGCAGAAGCTGGGCATCCAGGTATACTTCGATAAGGAGGGGATCGATACCGGTGAAACAGCATCGGAAATGCTGCTGACCATCATGGCGTCCTTTGCGCAGGAGGAGAGCCGAAGCATTTCTGAAAACACCAAGTGGGGCATCCGGAAAAGGTTTGAGGACGGAAAGGAGATCAGGGTTCCACTGTACGGATATGTTCACACCAGAGAGGAAACTTTTCAGATCGTTTCCGAGGAGGCCGAGGTCGTCAGGGAGATTTTTGAAAGGTACGTGCATGGGGAGGCCCCGAAAGCTATCCTTGAGGATATGGTCCGCAGGGGCGTCAGACCGCCGGCGGGGGACTGCTGGAAACGGCAGCAGCTTGACCGGATGCTGAGAAATGAAAAGTATGCCGGCGATTCGGTTCTGCAGAAGACGTATGTCGAGGACCACCTCACCCACAGGCAGATCAGGAACAAGGGTGAAGTCCCCATGTTCCATGTCGCAGATGGCCATTCTGCCATTGTGGACAGGCACATTTTTGATCAGGCACAGGCAATCATGCAGATGCGGAAGGTGAACAGCGGGAACAGCACCTACCCCTATGGGGAAATGCTCAGGTGTCCGCATTGCGGGAAAAGCCTGACGCATGGGACCCTTAATAATTTTACCTGCAACGGGACGCGCATCCGCAACGGCGGCTGGGGGTGCTATGGCCAGGACGGGTGCGGAAAGTACCTGCTTATCCAGCGCTTTCTGGACGCGGCGATTATCAGGGCGTATAACGCGAAGTACAGCGAGGCCAAAGAAAATGTCGACTTCTACTGGCTCGATGACTGCGTGGAGAGAATTGAGCTGGGAGAGGACAGCGTGGTCATCCGCTGGCGGGACGGCGAGGAGAGTACAGAGGGGATGGAAATCGACGATGAGTACCTTCCGGGTGCTTATGCAGCGTTCTATAACGGTGTTCTTGGACGGGTAGCCACCGGGGAAAGGAAGAACCACTTCAGGAACCTGATGGGCGTGGGCGGTCAGTTTGAAAATAAGGACACAGGGAAGAGGATAAGGAGCAAAACATGCAGATAACCAGGATCCCGGCGCAAAAGGTGCAGCAGAAAACAAGGGTCGCGGTGTACTGCCGTGTGAGCACAAAGCTTGAGAACCAGGAAGACAGCCTGGAAATGCAGAAGCAGGCGTATCTCTCCCTGATTAGCCTCCGTTCCGACTGGGAGCTTGTGGAAGTCTACGCTGACAGCCTTTCCGGACTGAGCGCAGAGAAGCGGCCGCAGTTCATGAGGATGATCCGGGATGCCCAGGCAGGGAAAATTGACCGGATTCTCTGCAAGAGCATTTCACGATTTTCCAGGAACGTGGCCGAATGCAAAAAATATACAGATATGCTGAGAATGAAGAATGTCACGGTGGAATTTGAGAAGGAACATCTCAGAACGGATGATCCGACAGGTTCCTTTATTTTTTCTCTCATGTCTGCCATTGCGGAAAACGAGAGCAGAAGCATTTCAGAGAATGTGAGGTGGAGCTGCAGGGAGAGGCTCAGGCGCGGTGAATACAACCTGGGCAACAACCACATCCTCGGGTACGACACGGTAGACGGCAAGCTGGTGCCCAACAGCGATGCATGGATTGTCAGAACCATTTTCCGGCAGTACGCTGAGGGGGTAAGCATAC
>CAMNGW010000339.1 GCA_946538615.1 uncultured Clostridia bacterium | reverse complement strand
AGCTCATCCATGGTAAGGCGGCGCCTGCCCATGGCAGGGTCGATCATTTTCACCGTCTTCCCCCGGATGCCCTCCAGCACGACAAAATGGTTGCGGTCCCAGTGAAGGATGCACGGCACAGGCAGCCGGGAGAGCTTCTCCGCCGGGCAGCGGTAGCCGGAACTGTTCATCCCGTACGCCCGGGCCGCCGCCACAATGCCGGCTGCGTCACATCCGTTGCGCGAGACCCCGCAGGCTATGCGGACCTCCTCAAGCGGGACATGGCAGCCGTAGCTGCGCAGCACCATGAGCAGGCTCGCAGCGCCACACTCGGCAGCTTCCATCTGGAAGACGACGGGGACGTTAGCACGCACCGTTTTCTTTTTTACTGCTTTCATGTTTCCCTCACACTCCCAGGAAGCTTACCAGCTGGGGAAAGCCCAGCGTGATGGGCCGGACACTTTCTGTGACAATGGTCAGGGAGGCAAACGTCAGATCGTGCAGCGTCAGGCTTTTGCCGGGTTCACTGGACCAGTAATAGCCGTTGGATGACATGGGGTCCTCCCGGAGCTTCAGCCATACGGAAATGACGGGGCCGTTCTGCATAAAGGGAGAAATCAGAGTGTCATCGGGCAGGTATTCCCGCATTTCCGTTACGGTGGAGACATTCTCGTCGATTTTCTCAATGACGGCCTCCATATGCCCCACCTGCTGATAGTCATAGCCTGTGAGGAACACGTTGGCGCGCATGCCGGCCTCCAGAGGCTTTCCTGTACGGATGGGCACCAGCGCAAGGACTTCACCGGGCTGCCCTTCTATGGGATGGTAGATCGCAGATACGTTCAATGTCTTTGAGACCGTTCCCAGAAACGCCCAGGTCAGAAAACTGGCCAGGATCAGGGCGATCCCCCAAAAAACCACGAAGTAGACCCTGGGCATGACGGGCATCATCTGGCGGCTGCCTTCCTCGCTGTGACGGTCCGCTTTATCTGTCTGCGTCATTTTCTGTCTCCTTTTCCTGAAAATCATTATAAAGCGTGGGCAGGGAAAGGTACCGTTCACCCAGTCGCACAAGGAAGCCATAATCCTCAAGGAAGCGGGCGGCTCCCTGAATGTCCTCCGGGGAATATGTCCCGGCGAGGTGCTTGTGGACCGCGGTCACTTTCATTCCACTGTCACAGGCAAGGCAGAGTTCCCGGGCTGCGCCTGTGAGGAACAGCATGGGCGCTTTCCTGCAGGGCCTGGTGTCCCTGACCACGAGGTAATCGCCCCGGTCCTGCATCAGGAGATGGCAGCCTTCCCGGCGGCTGTGCACATCCTGCCACTGGCGGATCTGCTCCACCAGGCGCTGGTAGCAGGGCTGAAGTGCCCGGAACGTTTCCATGGCTTCCCCGCCTGTATCCTCGTAGTACAGGGCAAAAGCACGCACGATCTCCCCATTGTCCCCAAAGGCGTAGCGGTAGTACCTGTCCGGGGACAGTCTGAGTCCGTAGCGCTCCGGGTGCAGAACATAGCAGCTCCCCCGTTCAAAAAACACCCGGGAAAAGCCGGTGGGGGCCGGAAGGTGGTGCAAAAGGGGAATGAGACGGCTCAGCTCCTTATAATCCTCCTCCTTCTCGCCGGGGACCCGGTAGAGGAAGTTCCACAGGGGGACCATGCCGCTGCGCCGGCAGTACTTGAGAAAGGCGATGTGACCCGCTGCCGTGCTGCCCTTGCCCATCAGACGGATGATGTGGTCGTTCAAGCTTTCCAGTCCGGGCTGTACGTAGCGGAACCCGGCCCGTCTGAGGGAGAAAAGATCTTCCTGGGTAAGATCGGGCTTGACCTCGCCCATGGCGGTGAATGACCTTCCGGATGCCTGCATCATGGGCAGGAGCCGGTTCACAGCGTCCCGCGGCAGGACATTGTCGGTAAACTCCACAGCCCCTGTGCGGTATCGCCGGGTCTGGGCCATCAGTTCTTCAAAGATGCGCCCTACTGTTTTGGTCCGGTACACGTTCTTTTCCCCGTTCAGGGCACAGAAGGTGCAGGGGTGCTTCTCTCCCCACCAGCAGCCGCGGCTGCCTTCAATGAGCAGCGTCATCCCCAGTTCCTTCCTGCCCTCCTGGTGCATGACGGGCAGAAGTTCCGCAGGTACAGTCTTAGCACATGCCAGGAAATCATCAAAATCCGGCACAGGGACCGTATCCATGTCCCGGGTCAACCGGTAGGGGAGCTCTCTGTTTTCATACAGGGGCAGGTCGCATTTCCGCAACACCCCGTAAGGCAGGGGACCTCCGTTTTTCAGGGCCAGCACGGCCTCCGGGAAGACCTCGTCCCCCTCGCCGAAAAACACCGTGTCCACCTGGGGGAACCATTTGAGCAGTGCCCTGCCCGCCTCGCCAGCACAATTGGGCCCTCCCATCAGGGTACGGATCCCGGGGCAAAGGTCTCTCACCCTTCTTAGAATGGCCAGGCTCGCGTTCTGCTGGGCAAACAGGGAGGAAGCCGCCAGGACAGAAGGGGAAAGGGCACAGATTTCTCGCGCCGTCTCCTCCACAATCTGACGGGCAGCTTCGGTTCCGCGGCGCATCGCAGCAAGAAAGCGTCCGGGTTCGATCTCCGGCACCCGGGAGCAGACAAGGGCCGTATATCCCTCCAGGTCCGTTCTCTGCCCTGTCCCTGTGAGATCCGCAAAAAGGACCTCCTCAAAAAGGGTGACCGCCCGGATGCTGTCAAAATATGAAAGCAGATCCGGCCCCATCAGTTCACTCATGCGGACCATGGGATAAAGTGTGCGGGAACTGATCCCGGCTCTGGTCAGAAGGGGCTTGAAAAGCGACAGGGCCAGGGATGGCCTGGGCGGGAAATCATAGGGCGCCGAAAGCAGGACCACGTCCATCATTCGTCCTCCCCGAGGGTCGCAAGGGTCAGGAAGCGGCCCTCCACCTCGATCAGGTACCCGTATTCCTTGAGGAAATGTATGGTCCCTTCAATTTCATCGTCCGTATAGGTTTCCCGGAGCTTCTGCAGGGCGCCTTCACGTCCCAGGGAGTGGTTGCATAAAAGACAGATGTCGCGCGCAGGGCCGCTGAGGAAAACCATGGGGGTTTTGCGCATGGGACGCGTGTCCATGACCAGCAGGTACGCACCCCTGTCAAGCATGACAAGGTGGCAGCCGCCTTTGCGGTAATAGACATCCCTCCACTCACGGATCAGAGCGAACAGGCGGTCATGCAAAGGCTTCATGGCCCGGAGGTTCTCCGATTCTCTGCCTCCCACATCTTCATAGTAGAGCGCAAAGCTGCGGATCACATCCTCATTTTTCCCGAAAACATATTCATAGTACCTGTCCGACGCAAGCTCCAGGCCATAGGATTCGGGATGCT
>CAMNGW010000338.1 GCA_946538615.1 uncultured Clostridia bacterium | reverse complement strand
GTTTAGTATATTCCACATTTTTGAATACTTTTTTTGCATAAAAATCAAAATTCCAGAATTGGGCAGTATCTGGTTTGTTAATATAAAACTCATAGGCAGAAGGTTTTGGACTTCCGAGAATGGGGAGCATGACACGATTAAGTCTGTCAGGAACAGGTGTAACAGGTATGGCATCTGAAACGCGCACGCGGCCCCGAATCAGCATTTTCTTGTCTGAACTCCCGCTGATATTGCCAAAGAGCTGACACGCGGGGCAAGTTCTTTCAAGCGTTGTACAGGGGCTGTACGCTGCCATGATCTCCTCCCAAGTCCTTTCCTGATTGATCCTTCCGATAGAGGATACTGACAAGTGATATTCAAGTTTATCACCATCACCCACAGCCAGATAAAAAACAGGAATGCCACCATTTTTGGCATTTTTTATGTCTTCCAGTCTTTCCAGAAGGTAATTGTGGACTAACTTAGCACCGTCTTTCATTTTTTCACGTTCTGTTTTTTTCCGTACAAGCTGTTCTTTTATAATCTGATAAGGTTTATCATTTCTCCAAGTGAAGAGCTGACGACCAAAGGAAAGGATATGAATGTGATAATGATGGTCAGGACGCTTGGGACGAGAAACCGGATTACTGAACTGCAGATAACCTGTTTTCTTATTCTCTGTATTTTTATTACAAATTACTATATTTTCTCCAGAGCCTGTGTAATAGACATGCGTTCCGGGTTGATTCTCTTGATAGGTTCCTTTGCGTTCTATTTCATCTAAATCAGTGGAATTGGCATTAATCGTATTGTCTTCTGCATCATAAAGAATCCATTTGTCGCCTTTATAATAGAGAATACCACGCTTTTTCAATGCAGCGAATGTAGGCAGTCGCATACTGGTGACTGAATTATCCAGAAGAAAAGGGACACAACTGTTGCTCACTGTTTCAAACACACTGCGCAGCATGCCATGGAGCTCACTGCCTGGAATGGCAGCCGTCCCATCCGGGAGACGGAAAAACGGATAGGAATAGTGTTCACCGCCCAGGTCTATCTTTTTTTCAGGGTCCGGGATAATCAGCTTGCGTTTGGTTGTAAGGGATACATCGATCCATCCTGTCTTCAGTTCCTGAGGATGGGAATATGTGGCATGAATGTCAGAACGGTCAGGAGCTTCTGCAAACGGAATGAAATTATAGGGATTCTTGACTGAATTGTTATCATTGGCGGAACCTGTACTATTATTGTTGAAGTTGACATATGCCATCAGGAACCCCTCCTTTCATTTGAGCCTTTAAGGGTGGAGAAATCGGAAGTATACGTGAAGCCTGAAACACGGAAATCTGAAGTGTGGGCACGGCCATCTCCATCGTAAGAATAGTAAGAAACGAGCGTGACAGCATTTTCTTTTCCGATGGGGAGGGTACATAACCCTCCGCCTGTTGTGTAAAATGTGCGATAACCATCCAGTGGCTTTGTATCAGGCAGGACGGCAGCATTCATATCAATCTTCTGGGTGATCTCTTCACGGTAATGGGATACATCCTGGAAAAAAGAAGGGGAGAGCCCGGAAATCTGTTTTTTCAGATAGTCATCGTCTGCCATACGGTAGGTATAATCGGAGCCGGTATTGGAGCGGTGCACCCACAACTCATGCGTTTCATCAAACAGACGGAGCTCAAGGAGCGCAGCAGGGTCTATGGTATCCAGCACCTGCTCAGACATACGGTGGACACCGTAGGATGCGGGTGTGGCCAGAATGATAAAGGCATTGGCAAAACCGGATATGTTTTCACGGACCATTGCGGTCATGTGATCAGGAGCGCAAACACCGGATGAAACGATCCAGGGATACATTAGACCACCTCCTTGTCATTGAGGATCAGGCTTTTGTTCTGAAAGGCTTCAGTGACGTCCTTATTTCCGACCCGTATCCTGGACACTTTGGCCATACCGCGTCCCACAGAACCTTCACCGCCTGCATGGAGAATTCCATGGTCTAGGTCAAGAAGCGTGATGGAAAGAAGCGTTCGCAGCTCAGGTGAGAGAAGGGAAGGGGAAATAAGGATGGTAAGGGTTCCATGACCGCCCTGATAGACTTTTTCCTTATATAAAGCTCCGTTACGAGGAGCCATAGTAAAACGGTCTATAGCGATACGGGTCTGGCTATATGGATTCCCTCCTTCCACGACCATTTCAGAGAAAGTGATCCCTGAACGACGGATATCCTTTTTGTCGCCTTCTTTGGGAACACCAAAGAGGCTGTCAATCTCGGCGAGTACAGCATCATCCATCTGCATTTCCCTGACCAGGTTGCGCATATGGTGGCGGAAGACGCCGGCCCAGGTTGTACCCGGAACCGCAGCGAGATGCTCTGTACTTGCTGTGTTCCGTGATTTCAGGAAGGAATAATCCAGTTCGTCTGTCTTATCAGACACACGGACAGTAAAACTGCCCTGCATCATGAGATCAATGTGGATGGCAACCGTGTGGGAGTTCCCGGCTTCAGGCAGCTCAAAAGGTTCGCAGCTCTCCCATGCGTTCTTATCATAAGGGAACCAGGCGAGCCAGGTAGTGAGGTCAGCAGGGAAGGTAAAGACTTTCTGGCGGACTTCAACTTTCATGGCACCAAAGCCACGTGTTGTACGTCCCCCCAGCCGCAGTCCTTCTTCAGAGCGTATTGCGGAAAACAGATGATCCAGGATAGGAAGAATTTCTGTTTCAAGACTGTCAGCCACTGTGACTTCCAGACTTGCGATATACGGCTTTGTGCATTCCAGGACTTCAAAGTCGTATTTTGCGGTATCTTTCGCGGTGCCTTCATCAGTCAGAGCCACACCATCTCTTACGGAAAGGGTAAAGTCATGATCGTTTCCGGTAAACACAGCATCAGAGACAATAATAAGACTTTCGTATGCTGTGTCTTTTTCAAGTTTGCCAAAGAGCCTGTTTCCTTCCTGTTCGGGAAGAAGGCTACGCAGCACACCGGCCAGAGAGCTTCCGGGGATAAAAGGGTAACCACGGCTGTCCTTTATCAGGTCAGTATCTGCATTTTCACCAAAGCCGCTTGACAGTCTCAGGGGAGAGGTCTGCGTGAGATGCAGAAGATAATAGATTTTTTTCATTCCTGATCACCTGCCTTTGTGTTGCCATAGTAGATCGCATGGAGCAGTTGGAGCAAGGGCTGTTTCCAGCTGCTGTACATGCGTGCGGCTGTCTGAGAGGAGAGCACAGCACGCATAACCTCTGGCTTATCATTTAGCATGCGTTTGACCAGATCTTCCTCTGATCCGTCACCATACAGGGACTGAAGCATGGAAGTGGCAAGGAGTTCTTTATCCTGATTTTTGATCTCGCGGGCTTTGAGCAGAATATC
>CAMNGW010000337.1 GCA_946538615.1 uncultured Clostridia bacterium | reverse complement strand
TCATGACTGGACAATAGTCGAAAATTCGATTGTCCTTGACATGGGGAGCACATTAAGGAAGGAAAGTCAAAAGACAACCGTGAGAAAAGGAAAAGCAGGAATTGAGCGAGTTTTGGCGAACAGCTAAATTCAGGAGTTTTATCTCAGAAAGGAAGTTCTCTATGACGAACTTGGATAAGATTAATCATGCATCTTTGGCCCTGCTTGTCATCGGGGCAAATCTGCCAATGGAAGAGATATCTTCCATGCTGGACATGCAGCCGACGAAAACCATTCATCAGGGAGATATTATCAATCGGCTCCCGCAGATGATTGCCGGAGAAGATGAATGGGTTTATCTGCAGGAACTGGAATCTCCGCAGGGCAGAGATGAAATAATGCGCATGCTGCTGGAAAAGCTTCAGAACGTGAAGGAAGGGCTCCAGTCAGTTAAGAAGTTTGGTGAAGTGCGGCTGAGGCTGCATGTGCAGTCTGATTATGCACAAATGGCATATTGTCTTATGCCGGAGACACTGGTTGACCTCGCAAGCATTGGTCTTCCTTTGGACATTTCATCTATAAGCTGGGGAGAGATAAGCCTCTGAGGTCATGGCTGAATTTTGTATCCCATCTTGGGGACGGTGATAATGTAGCCATCTCCAATTTTTCTGCGAAGCCGTTGGATCGTGATATCAACGGACCGTGTGATGATACCTGATGATGAATATCCCCAGGCTTCACGCAAAAGCTGGTCCCTTGAAACTGGCTCGCCCGGAGACCTGAAAAGAACATGGAGCAGACGGAACTCCTGCACTGTGAGGTGAAGTTCCTGGTCGTTGCGTGTCAGACTGTGGCGCACGACATCCATGCACAGATCCCTGACCTGAATGATCTGAACTTCAGGATTGAGAAACTGGTCAATGCTTGCGACAAGCTCATCAACCGGAGCATTGAGAAGACAAACCTTACATGGTCCAAGATAAAGATTCTGTAGGTGCCGGATGTTTTCAGTGCTTGGTGCCATAAACAGAACGGGGATTTCCCGTGAACTCAGTGTGGTGAGAATGGACTGTGTTTCACTCCATGGAGATCGGGTATCAATCAGGGCAATATCACAACTTTCGCTGATTGTTGCGGCCTCAGCATGATTTGAACTTTGGCTTGCCATACCGTAATTTGAACACGCCTGTGAACAAAGCGAAAGCACATTCCTGTCAGCGGAAAGAATCAAAGCAAGGGACATGGGTTCACCTCATTATGAATAGTCTTATAAGTAAAACGAAACGGCTTGTTTTTTTCTTTCATCTGGGATGGAAAAAAATAAACAGTACGCTCGTTTATATTTCAGGGAGGGATGGAAAAAATGGAATCATACCATCAAGGAAACAATAAAAGTGGTAATGCACGGCCTGATAATGGGGCCAACAGTGCTCAAGTGTGGGACGGTAAACCCATTCAGGACACATATCCGCCGTATATGGGGCAAATTCAGTATGCTCAGAATCCGGGACAGAATAACCAGGCGCCCTATATGAATGCGCAACAGCCTTTGTATCCGCAGAATCCATATACAGTTTATCAGACGCCGCAAGGACAGGTCAACACAGGGGCACAGCCGGTTGTTTACAACGCCCCTATGATGCCTCAGGACCCTTTGCCAAGCTATCCTACACCTCAGACCGGAAAAGCAAGCGCGGAAGCCAAGCAGATTCGTATTGGCGAAAAAAAGAAAATGCGCCTGCAGCCAATGGCTATTGCAGGAACAGTCCTGGGCATACTTGCAATTGTTGTCATTGCCTTTCTGGTTTTCGGCGGCAAAAAGGCATACACAGCGAAAGATGTTGTGGAAGCACTGTATCGCCATGGCCTTCCGATTACCAATGCTACCGTGTACACAAGCGATACGGACCCTGATGGCCTTTTGGGAAAAATGAATCAGTATACATCCAAAGTCTCATGGACAGATACGAGTGTAAGCGGAGCTATGACTACTCTCGAATGTGGCGGGATGGTCGAAGTTTTTGACAATGAGGACCTTGCTCAGCAAAGACTGCGACTGCTTAACAGCATGATGGAAGACCAAAGCGGAAGGTGCAGCTGTGTTAACCGCGCTGTTATGCGCCTTTCACCTCTTCTCAGTGAGGCAAGGATGGCAGAATATGAAGCGGCTCTGAGGAGTATGTTTGGGAAATAAGCATAAAGCGACAAAAGATGCAGAAAGGATCTGCATCTTTTTTTATCGGCCCCATTCAGGAGGATCGGTAGTGTCACGCCCGTCGTATACTTCAGGGAAAAGGCCTGCGGTGGAATAACGTTCACCTGAAGCATAAAGATGAGATATGTCGCCTAACTGCATGCACCGCCATACTACTTCTCCCTGGACGCGTTCTTCAGTGACAAGTGTCGTCACCGAGGAGGGTGTCATACAGAAATTCTGCCATAATGTCATAGGGGACATGTGAGTGAGATAAGCAGTGACAGCCATACCAATGGCAAAATGGCAAAACAGAACAATGACACCTTTTGTATTATTCCTGCTGAGCCAGACAGGGTCCTGTCGGATAAAACCGTACCGGCTCAGCAAAGAATCAACTCCGCTTGTGGTTTCTTGCCATATGGTTTGTACATTGGAATCTTCAAAATAGGGATAGGAAAGCCATGTGTCTGGATTTTCAAGCTCAGGGTGCCCGTGAAATGTCCGGGGCTTGAGGTCCCAGCAATGCCGGACAGTATTTCTGTCCGGATCCAGACAAAGACCACGGAATTCGGCCAGCCAGGGAAGAATTTCGGCCTGACGGCCGACTTTTTCCAGTGTATAGCCTGCGGTAGCGATAGCCCGTCCTTTGGGCGACATATAAAAATCCAGGACGTTGGGGACCTTGCACAAGCGCTCTGAAAGCAATCTGGCTTCCAGGCGCCCTTTTTCAGTCAGCGAATCAATGGAATAATCCGGTTCTGCATGACGCACAATCATGATCTTCATGTTACAGTCCCTCCGTGATCAGGTCTTTGCCATATGCCCGGAAATATTCGAATCCGCTGTACAGCGTGATGACAGCGACCCAGGCTGTAAAGAGGAGCAAAAAGATGTTGGACGTAACAGGAACATCCAGGAGAAGCAGCAGAAGGATATAAAGCATTTGGCTGGTTGTTTTGATTTTCCCGGTCATGCTTGCGGCAATAACGGTCCCTTTGCTGGATAGAATCATCCGCAGGCCATCGACCGAAAGCTCACGCGCCAGAACCAGGACAGACAGCCAGGCCGGAACAATGCCTTTCACTGCAAGCATGATCAGTGCAGACAGAACAAGGAGCTTATCTGCAAGAGGATCCAGAAATTTTCCGAAATCTGTGATGAGGTTATTCTTTCTTGCAATTCTGCCGTCAAAATAATCG
>CAMNGW010000336.1 GCA_946538615.1 uncultured Clostridia bacterium | reverse complement strand
TGTTTTTGTTAAAGCAGGTGTCATTGTGGTTGCTGCAGATCCAGTAGCGGTACTGTCACTGAAACAGCATAGAGTGACAGGAGGAAAAAAGAAAGGCCCCGTCTACTCCCTTACATGTTTGGCCACACTAGGAGAAGAAGGACCTCCAAAAAGAAACCATGCCAAGAATAGCGCAGAAAGAGTTATCTGTCAACTCACTAATGAAAATGCAGATGGAGAGCTCATCTGCAGATAGTTTTTCCGATCGTGACCTGATCGTATATGATCCGGGCTGGGGAATTGAATGTATAGACCCAGTAACAGGGAAAACAGCGAAACTGTATGACCATGTTCCCCGAAGCATGAAATTCAGTGGCGGAGTACAAATATGGATCTTGGTTCCACGGTATTCACTGGAAGATGGTGGGCTGTTTCGTGTGTTGCCTGCAAACCTTTGTGTCTACAACAGTATGTAGCAGAAGAAATTCAGGATACCGTTCCCTTTGCCTGCATGCGTTTGAGCAATGTGATCACGGTATGGCGGGTCCATCCTGTTTCAGGCTCCAGTGCTCTGATGATCTCCGGCATGCTTCTTGGTCCATGCTGCCAGAGCAGTTCCAGAATTTTCCATTCTGCTTCCGTGCACTGCATTGATAAACCTCCCGAGATGGTAGACAGTTGTCTACTTAATATGTACAGTTCCTTCTTTTCAAAAAAGTACTTTTTATTAAGCTCCTTCAGGCTGTACTGACTATAAAACGTATCTCACACCGGTATTCTTCCCTCTCATATAAAAAAAGCCCGGGATCATCCCAGGTCTTTCCGGAGAGCATCAAACATTCCGCAGCAGCGCCTTGTCAGGGCATGCGGTACGACCCGGCTTTCCTGCAAGCCACTGCGAATACAGGAGACAGCGTCCCGGATCTCATACTGAAAACCATGTTCCGTCAATGTATCCTCAAAGGTTTCCTGTGTTCCGTCAGGAAGAAAAAGTTCAGCCTTTCTGGCACAGTGCGGTCTTTCCACTTCGATCCTTCCTGCTTCTCCGGCAATGGAGAGCCGTTCGCGCACCGCACATGTCAGACTCGTTGAAATCACAGCCGGGACATCCCCGCACCTGAGACAGACAACATCCGTTCCGTCCACACCAGTAAAAGTGGGTATGCATTTCGTCCATTCCATCTCAAGGTGCCCGTCAAAGAGAAAATCCAGGATCTCATACCCGTAGACAGTCAGGTCATACATGGCCCCTCCGCCAAGTTTCCTGCTGAAATACCGGTTTTCAGGGTCTTTCGGGGCAGAAAACCCTATGGAAAATTCCACAAGACTGATCCTGCCGATTCTGCCTTCGTCCATCCACTCCTTTACACGTCTCAGAGCCGGCAGGTACCGGGACCACATGGCTTCCATGACAAAGACATGACGTTCCCTGGCAAGAGTGAGGCATTGTTCCGCTTCGTAAGAGGAAAGGAACATGGCTTTTTCACAGATAACCGAGACACCGCGGTGCACGCACAGAGAAGTCAGACGGGCATGGTCGTTCCCGGTTGTGGCAATATAGACGCAGTCGGGCGTCTCTCTTTCCAGCATCTCCTCATAGCTGTCATAAGCCCTGGGCACAGGCGCTGCAGCTGAGAATGCCCTGGCCCTGTCCATGGACTTGCTCGCAACCGCACATACTCCGGCATCACCATCGGAAGAAAATGCTCTGCAAAAATGGGCCGCTATGTTTCCCGCGCCCATCACAGCAAAACGGAACATCAGTACGCCTCCTTTCCGGTTTCCAGATCGTACAGCTCACGATAAGCTTCCCTTGGAGAAGCTTCCCGGAGCAGGGAAATCTCTGCCTGTACGCGTTCATCTCTGAGACAGGCGACAATGGGGGGTGAAAAGCGGGTTCCTGCATCCCGTTCAGCTTCCTGAATGCTGATGCCTTCCTCGAGCAGCGCGCACGCAACACAGGCCACGTCCGTCATTTTCCGGTACAAAGATGCGGACCGGTCATACATGGGATACGCCTTGTCCCCGGTGTACCATGCATGGTGCCCCAATGCTGTATCCGCAAAGGCAGCGGTGCTCTTGTGTCTGGACAGGTCCGCGTACCCCGCTATAGGGTGCATCCTCAGCATTCTGTCCTCTTCCTCAAACAGTGACCGTGTGCACGCAGTGCATGTGAGCCGCATCTTCAGCTCACCTGTGTGCAGCAGCATCCCCGCGCGGTACACAAAATGCAATAAGGCCTCCTGGTTTTGTCCCCTGATCTCCGGGATATCATCAAAACAGGCCGTGTCGGAAGATAAGAGAGAAACCGTCAAAGACTGCATGAGCCGTGCGCAGCGGGCTGCTCTGAGATAAAGAGCCGGTGCAAAGCGTTTCATACACGTGAGAACAAATGTGTCATAGGGAATGCAGGAAGGAAGCTCCACATAGTCATTCAGCGCCTGAGCAAGAAGATAAAAAAGAAAATCGTCATAATTTTCAGGCTGCACGCTGAGCATGCAGTGCAGCATCCGTCTGTAGGCTTCATCCAGGAAGCGGGTATTCCTTCCGTCCTCTAGGAGCTTGGGATTGTGTTCCAGAAGGAGACCATAAAAGAGCGGCAGCTGAATATTGCCGTATAGTCCTGAAACATCAAACGCCTCCGGGTCGGTCTGCAAAATCAGGCCCTTCAGGCGCCGGAGGGTTGTCTCAAGGTCTGTATAGCCGCAGTTGTATCCCATTTCATAGTACGGCCAGAGCCACCGCACACTGGGATGGTCCGTTTCCTCCTCCGGCCTGAAAACCTCATAGCAGGAATCAAGCACCAGGGCAAGCTCTTCCTTTGTCAGGTCCCCCCTTGACAGGTCCTTCCGGTTCGAGCTCATCTGCTGGTGCGTGCCGCGCACAAAACGGTCCCAGGGCAAGTCAGGCGCGATCCTGCGGTAATAGGGATCCTGTGCAATCCTCAGTACCCTCCCGCTTGCAGCGATCCTGACATGTGTGTCACGCGACGCAATAGCAATATTGGCAAGAGACCGGATCACATAGCCCTGCGTCTGGCTGTTGTGCAGCTTGTCAAAAAAGCGGAAATAGGAAGCAGCCTCTGTAAAAAGCATTTCCGTCTGAAAATAACGGCTTTTCTGTTCCGCACAGGGCACCTGTTCAACAGGGCGGTTGGCATAATACATTCCCATTCCAAGCTGATACAGTTCCCGGATAATTCCGTCCCGGTCCTGCCGGATCCTGTACATGCGCAGAAGAGCACTGTGAATGGCGCAGTATACCCCTGTATCAAGGTTGCTCTTCCAGTCCACAAGCTTTGATGCAAATGCTGGCAGGTCCGAAATGGTGTCCTCATCCGCTGAGGGAAGGATGTCAAGTTCAGGGAACAGCTGGTTTTCGAGGAGTGCCCTGTTTTTTTCAGC
>CAMNGW010000335.1 GCA_946538615.1 uncultured Clostridia bacterium | reverse complement strand
TAATATTCTGAGGAACGCCGCTCAGATCGAGTGCGCCGCTCTCCACATAAGGAGTGAGGTCCAGCAGGTCGCCCGCGGCTACCCACTGCTCGATGAAAGCATAGTCCTGCTGCATAATGTCAGGCAGGTCATTGTTTGCGGAGTAGGTGTTCATCAGGGCCCAGTAATTGTCCCAGACCTGGGTGTTCAGGTTAAAAGTCACGTTCGGATAATTCTGTGTGAAATAATCAGCAGCATTCTTTGTGACTTCGTCACGGACCTGGTTGCCCCACCATCCAAAGCCGAGCTCCACGTCTCCCGCGGTGGCAGGATCAAAGGATCCTACTGCCAGACCGTCCGCAAAGGCAGCTGTCACAGACAGGGCCAGGGAAAGAGCAAGAACCATTGCCAGTATTTTTTTCATAAGTGAGCCTCCTTATACGTGTTCTTGCAGTTGTTCTGCAAAGCATACGGAAATTATAGAGAAGCAGCGCTGACATGTCAATATGTATATTGAGATGTACCAGTTTTTCCATGTCTCACACAATGGCCGTCAGAATCGCTCCTTCATCAAGACACAGCGGGTAGTATGCGCCATGGATATCAAGGAAAAACCTGGCCTGTTTCCCGGTCCGGTTGAGGATGACAACAGCCAGCGACCCGTCCGGATTTCTGGCTGCAGCCGCCTCAAGGCCGGCTGCACAGCTGGATACCGCAGTCCTTACACTGCCCGGAAGCATATATTTTGAGAAATGGGCGATATAATCCAGTGAAAGCTTTTTTTGTAATTTTTTCGTATTCCTGTCATACATCACAGGCGCATCACAGAAATTCCCCACATGATTCGGCCCTCCCTGTTCATCAAGGAGCAGGTTCCAGTCCAGGAATGTGTCAGCACCATGATTGAGGTCGCCTATATACTCATGGGCATATTTTACAGCTCCAGGCTTTTCAGCATCCTCTCCGAAAACCGAATGTTCCACACATCCTTCTGAGAAAACCAGACGTTTGCCCGGAAAAGACTGCCTGATCAGATCAAGATTGTCAAAGTGGTCTCCTGTGTACCAATGAAAGGCGACACCGCCTACTGCCTGTTTAACAGCCGGGTCCGACAGCGTGATTCTGGCCCGTTCCCACGCCGCTTCCTTGTTGTGGTCCCAGATCAGAAGGCACACTTTGTCGAGGATGTCCGCCTCTCTCAGTGCCGGAACGAGATGGCGCCTGATGAAGTCTCCTTCCTCCTCAGCTGTCATGAGCATGCTGTCCCATGTCTGTGAGGCCTGGGGCTCATTCTGTACAGAGAGGAGCTGCACATCCATACCGTAGCGGATACAGTGCACGACGGATTTCACAATATACTCCGCCCATCTTTGCGCATAAGCCGGTAGCAGCTTGCCACCATGTATCCGTGAACCGTTGTCTTTCATATAGGCAGGCGCCGACCAGGGTGTAAGCATCATGCCGACAGGATATCCGGCCCGCTTCACCGCATCCCGGTAAAGAGGCATGACGTACCGGTCGCAGCGTGAAAAATCCATGTGTGACAGACTGTCGTCATTGGGATCATTGTCTGCTGCATACATTTCTGTGCCAAAATCACAGCTGTCCACGGAAGTCCGTCCCATGGTGTAGTGCAATCCGTCACTTCCGAAATAGGTCCCGAGGAACTCCTCTTTGACCGTGTCAGGCATCTGGCTGTAAACATAGCCGGCGGCATCCGTAAATGCACCGCCAAAACCCTGAATGCTCTGGTAGGCAATCTCCGGAAAGACCCGTACAAGCTGCATTTCCCGGTTCAGCTGTGAACTGTCTTTTTCAACATCTGCATGCAGACTGATCTTTTTCCCATCTTTCATATCGGAAATCCACACACGCATCCATTCTTCCTCCTTTATGAAGCACAGTACATGGAAAAAGGCACCTGATTTTTTCAGATGCCATAGATATGTTTCGCGTTACATGTAGTGATTCTTGCGAGCTCCTCCGGCTCCATGCCGCGCAGAGCTGCTATTTTTTCCAGGACGTACCGTACATTGCCCGGCTCATTGCGTCTGCCGCGCACAGGCTCGGGGGACATATACGGGCTGTCGGTTTCAATGAGAAGTTTCTCCATCGGAACTTTGCAGGCAACTTCCTGGAGCTTCCTCGCGTTCCTGAATGTCACAGAACCTGCAAAGCTGATGCTGTAGCCCAGCTTCAGGTACTCCTGTGCAAGTTCCCAGGAGCCTGAGAAGCAGTGCATAATTCCGGGTGTCAGGATGTTCCGGTGGGCTTTGAGCATCGTGAGAAACGCCATATGGCTGTCCCGCACATGAAAGCATACCGGCTTATTGAGTTCATAGGCCAGTTCCATCTGTGCCACACAGCATTTTTCCTGTACATCAGCACCCGGGTTGGATTCCCAGTGGAAATCCAGTCCAATCTCGCCTATGGCAGCCGCTTCTTTGGCAAGCAAGCGTAACCCGGGAAGTTCCGCTTCCCAGGTCGCCGCGTGCTCCGGATGGATGCCGGCCGCGGCACAGACACCCTCATGTGCAGCGGCAAACCGGACGGCAGCCATAGAGCTTTCCAGATCATAACCAATGACCGCGCAGTACCGGACACCCATCTCCCGCATCCGCATAAGCACGGCGTCCCTGTCATCGTCAAAGTCCGGATCCGTCAGATGACAGTGTGTATCAAAACATTCCATCAGCTGATGACAGCCCCATCATCCATGCCGTCTTCGACAGTAAGAAGCTTCAGCTTTTCGTCATTGCCTGTTGCAGCGCAGAGCACCATCCCCTGGGACTCCAGGCCTGCCAGTTTGGCTGGCTTGAGATTGCTGACCAGGATCACCTGCTTGCCCACCATTTCTTCAGGCGTGTAGTAAGCTGCGATACCACTGAGTACCTGCCTTTCCCCGTCAGGGCCGAGAGAGAGCTGCAGCTTGAGAAGTTTCTTGCTCTTCTCCACCTTTTCACAGGCCGTGACCCTTGCCACCTGAAGCTTTACCTTGGCAAAATCATCAATGGAGATATTTTCCGGATAGACATATTCATGATGTTTCTTTTCATTTTTCTTTTCCGGCTTCGCCTCAGCCTTGGGCTCCTCCTTGGGTGCATCGCGGAGAAGTTCCTTGGCGATATCAAGACGCGGGAAGAGTGCCTCAGCCTTATGGACATGTATGCCGGCAGGAAGAACATCAAATGAACCGCCGGTGATGGAATCCCAGGTCTTCAGGTTCTCGTCTTCAAGACCCAGCTGGCTGAAAATCCTGGCAGGCGTACGCGGCATGACAAAGCCAATCATGACGGCAACGCGGCGGACGCACTCTGACAGGGTATAGAGCACGGTGGACAGTCTTGCCTTTCCTTCCTCAGACTTGGCAAGGATCCACGGGGCTGTGACATCAATGTACTTGTTGCAGTCGCCGATCAGTGACCATATCTCAGAAAGCGCATTGGAGAAC
>CAMNGW010000334.1 GCA_946538615.1 uncultured Clostridia bacterium | reverse complement strand
ATTTCTTGAAGAAAAATATTGCTCCTGTTCTGCTTTTACAAATCCTCTCAGTACAATCTATCTTGAAGTGTCAGGCGTCAAACATTGCTGTGCAGATCAATTGCCGCAATCATATACCGAGTGCGTACAATACAATGCCGGGCAAGGGAGATTCGGAAAAAAGCAAGTCCTGAGCTACTGGCAAGGCAGATATACGACGACCAGCGGCGGTGTCTTCACCTGCTCCTGCAAACGTGCATTAAGCGGAGAGCCCTGTAAGCACATGGCAGCATTATTACTGCATTACGAGAGCGAATACGGACCAATTACATTCGTGGAAACCAAAGATGAAGTCAAAAAGCGCCTGGAAGCAGAGGCTGAAGAGAAAGCCGCACGTGATACTGCAATCCCGCTTTCCACTGTTTTTACCAGTAAGGACCTTCTGCCCAGCACGTATTACCGTATGGACAGGCTGACAGGTCATGAAATCATTTCTCCAAAGACGCGTGCCTTTGCTGAGCAGTACGATCCTGCAAAACTGCATTCTCTGATCAAAGAACAGGCCGGTCCGGAAGGAAACACTTTATCTCTGGCCTTTCAGATGGAGAAGAACGGAAAGCCTGAAGCAATAAAGGCACAAGAAGTCACGTACTCGTACTACTACCGCTCAAAGCAAGAAAAAAAAGAGGTCACGGAGACTGAACTGGTCCTGGGACACAGCCAGTGGCTCAAGCGTTCCTGTACCTGCGGAAGAACAAATCTGGATGCGGAAAAGCCACTGATCTGTAAGCATTTGTATCTTGGCATGTGCGCACTCTGGCATGAAATTGTCACAAACAATCCGGGAGACGCCACCAATCCCCTTGGCGGAAAAATACTCGATGCACTGCTCAATAACAATCAGGATCTACAGACACAGACGTCGCATGAAGGCCTAGCCAGAATAAGGCTGATGCCCCGTCTGCTGTGGGACTATGAGACGCCCCGTATCCGCTTTGAGCTCGATCATCCCAATGGGAAAACCTATGTTCTGAAGGATCTTGAGACCTTTGTCCAGTGTGTCAGTCAGCGAACGGTCTACTCACTCACACCCAAAGTCGACCTTGATTTTGCCACATACTCACTTGAACCGGCTTCCGGGAAGTGGTTCAGTCTCCTTGAAAGTCAGTATAACCGTAAGCATGCACCAGGCCGGCTCCTGAACAGTCATGGGAGCGTCACCGCAACGAAGGCTGTTGCGGTATCCGGTATCTTTCTCAAGGATTCAGTCCTTGACGCATTCTATGACCTTGCCCTGGGCATGACGCTGCCCTGCGATAACAATGATTATGAATTGAGCCATGTTGTTGTCGGCTATAAGGAAGCCCAGATCAGAATTGACGTTGATCCATACGAAGACGAGCAGACAGGGGAACTCCTTGGCGTGAAGATATCCGGCGTTCTGCCTGTGCTTCTTGAAGGTGCTACCTACCGTTATATTTTTACAAGACAAAGCTTCAGCCGCGTATCTTCAGCCGACTTGCAGGCTCTGGCGCCTTACCGCCATCTGATGTCGGAGGGAGAGAGCTTTGAGGGCATCATAGGCCAGAAAAACCTGGCTGCTTTCATGTACCGTACCCTTGATGCGCTCAAACGGAACCCGACGGTCAGACTGACAGATCATGTCAGCGGTAAGATTGAAGCAGGCCTTCCCCCAAAAGGCGAATTTATCTTCACCCTTGATACGGTGGAAAAAAATTACGTTGTCCGCGCGACTGTTTCCTATGATCAGGATACCTTCACCCTTCCTGTTGACACGCAGAAAGCGGCAGGCATCACACGGGATACAGCGCTTGAGGCAATGGCACTGAAATCAGCCAGACAGTACTTCCCTGCCTGGGACAACGCTACCGGGGAAGGGCATCGCGCCATATCTGAGGAAGCACTCTATGACATTCTCTGTGATGGTGTTGCTGAACTGGAAAAATATGGAATCGTCAAAGCTGCCACAACCTTCCCGGGCGTGCGTGTGCGCACTGTTCCCCAGCCTGCTGTCCAGATCCGTCTTGAATCTGATCTGCTTAATCTGACACTGGCGACCCGTGACATGTCAGAAGCAGAGTTATTGGCTGTACTCAAAGCCTACCGGCAAAAAAAGCGGTATGTCCGGCTGAAAAGCGGGGATTTTGTGGATCTTGAACACGAGGTCCCGTTTGATACCCTGGAAGATATGCTTTCATCAATGAACCTTACGCTTGAGGATGCGATCTCAAGCAAGGCACACGTACCTTTGTTCCGTGCACTTTACGTCGACAGTCTGCTTCAGGAGCATGAGGAACTCATTGGCTCACGCGACCGTACCTTCCGCGCTCTGATTAAGAATTTCAAAACAATAAAAGATTCAGATTATGAATTGCCACAGCACCTTGATGAAATGATACGGCCCTACCAGCTCTATGGCTATAAATGGCTCCGTACCCTTTCCACCTCCGGCTTTGGGGGCATCCTGGCTGATGAGATGGGACTGGGAAAAACACTTCAGGTCCTTGCCATGCTGGAAGCAATGAAACTCGAAGGTGAAGCTGATCCTGCCCTTGTTGTGTGCCCCGCTTCGTTGGTATATAACTGGAAAGAAGAAGCGGGCCGTTTTACGCCGTCTCTGCGTGTCGAAACCCTTTCCGGTACACAGGCAGAAAGAAAAAAACAGATTTCTCAGGCCGGAAAAAAAGACCATGCCGATTTGTATGTCCTCTCCTATGATGTTGCACGTATTGATATTGCAAATCTCAGCAGCATACATTTTTCAGCGGTCATCCTGGATGAGGCACAATTCATTAAGAATGCCAAAGCGGGTGTCACAAAAGCAGTAAAAGTCCTTAAAGCGTCCCATCGGTTCGCGCTGACAGGCACGCCGATTGAAAACCGTTTGGGCGAACTGTGGAGCATTTTTGATTTTCTTATGCCCGGTTTCCTTTACAGCCAGTCTGTTTTTCAGAACCGGTTTGAAGCTCCCATCATGAAACAGAGCGATCAGACAGCCACCAGTCAGCTTGCTGCAATGACCGGCCCGTTCATTCTCAGGCGCCTCAAAAAAGATGTCCTTAAAGAACTCCCTGATAAGCTCGAGGAAATCAGGACATCACTCATGGACCGTGAACAGCGCAGGATTTATGATGCGCAGGTTGTCCATATGCGCCAGATGCTTGAAACAAGCGTGTCCAATTCCGGAGAGGATAAAATGAAAATTCTTGCAGAGATCACAAAACTCCGTCAGATCTGCTGCGATCCATCTCTGCTCTTTGAAGGGTATGAAGGCGGGAGCACCAAACGTGAAGCTTGTCTGGAACTGATTGAAAGCGCTATAGAAAGCGGACACAGAATGCTTTTGTTCTCCCAGTTTACAAGTATGCTGACCCTGCTGGAAAACGATCTCAATGCTCATGGCATCGCCTTCTATAAAATAACCGGTTCAACACCAAAAGAGGAACGTCTGCGCCTTGTAAATGCATTCAATGAGGGTG
>CAMNGW010000333.1 GCA_946538615.1 uncultured Clostridia bacterium | reverse complement strand
TGCATAAATTTCCAGAAGATAAAGCTGCCAGCACCGGCGGCTTTTCTTATTTTCAGGGCAGGTAAGAGCAGGAAACCCGCACTGTTTTTCCAAAGGTACGGAACATAACATTTTTTTATGTGCGCCCATGGCCAAGGAAATCAAAATCGCCTATAATTACCATGTTTCAGTTTGTTGAACCGGAACCTGACAGTATGCTATCTGAAGCCCCACCCGTGCGGGGCACAGACATTCCCTGTTCTGTCAGGGAACTCAAGAAAACGCGCGCATTGGAAAACATTCGTTTAGGACGGTGAAAACATGTCCAGGACCATGATCCGGGATATGACGGAAGGCCCTGTTGTCTCCTCGCTTATCCAGTTTACCCTCCCGCTTTTTATTTCAAACGCTCTGCAGGCCGTTTACAACCTTGTGGACCTTGTCATCGTAGGCAATTATATCGGAAAAACAGGCATGTCCGCTGTATCCATCGGCGGTGATATTCTTCATCTTCTCACCTTTGTGGCCATGGGTTTTTCCTCTGCCGGACAGATTCTGATTGCCCAAGCCGTGGGGGCCAGACGGCAACATGAGATTCAGAAAATCATCGGAACCATGTTTACTTTTCTTCTGGGATTTTCCCTTGTCATTGGCGTTGCATGCTATGGCCTGCGCTACTCTGTTCTTTCCTGGCTGCATACTCCCTCTGCTTCTTATCAGTTCACGCTGGACTACATGGTGACCTGTATCTGCGGTCTTCCCTTTATCTATGGATATAATATCGTCAGCGCAATTTTGCGCGGTATGGGTGACAGCAGACGTCCTTTCCTTTTTATTGCTGTCGCAGCTGTTCTGAACATGGTGCTGGACATTCTTTTTATCAGGTGCTTTCATCTTGCCGTGTTCGGCGCTGCCCTTGCAACGGTCATCGGACAGGGTGTAAGTTTCATTGTCTCTGTTGTCTATCTCATGTACCGCAGGGACAGCTTCGGATTTGATTTCCGCCCGAAAAGTTTCCGCATGGATGAAGTCCAGTTCAAAAAACTTCTGGCCCTTGGCGTACCCATGGCCATTCAATCCGCCGCCGTGAATTTTTCCAAAATTATCCTCACCAGCTGGATTAATCTCTTTGACGTAACTTATTCAGCCCTTGCAGGCATCTTCAATAAAATCAATATTATGTGCGGCGTTGTTTCCCAGTCCTTTACCGCAGCCGGCGGTACAATGGTGGGACAGAACCTTGGTGCCAGACACTATCAGCGAGTCAATCAGGTACTGCTGAGCATTCTCCTCATCTGCACCGCGCTTTCCGTCCTGCTGACCCTGGGAATGCTGTTCTGGCCGGACCTGGTCTATGGCCTTTTCACAACCGACACAGAAGTCCTGTCACTGGCTTCTATTCTGACACTTCCCATTATACTGAATTTCTATGGGGCTGCGTCCCGTTCGGTCGCCTTTTCTCTCATTAACGGGTCCGGCCGTTCCCGGCTGAACCTCGCTGTAGCTATTATTGACGGAGTGTTCGCCAGAATCGGGCTGGCTGCTCTGATGGGATTCGGTCTGAAAATGGATTGTCTGGGGTTCTGGCTGGGCGACAGTCTCGCCGGTTTCATGCCCATGATCATCAGCCTTGTTTTCTATCTTACCGGAAGATGGAAAACAGAAAAAACGAAATAAACTGGTCCTTTACCCGGGATGCCCTGTGACAGAGCGCCTGAGCAACTCTGCTGTTTTCAGTCTGAACACGGAAAAAGATGGCCCGCTTGCAATACGGGCCATCTTTTTCTGTATTTCGGGTCTGCACAACCATCCCGGGTGCCGGGCAAACGCGGGGATGACTCTTTCTGGCTTTCTCTTCAGCTGTACAGGTACAGCAGGGCACGGCCATGTCAGGATGACTTCCCGGCAGCCGGCTCACAGCAGTGTTTTTCTCCTGGTCCTTTTCTCACGTTCCATCGGCACATTTTTTCAGAACAGGGTGCACCCTGCTTCGCGCAGCACAATGACCATTTTCTGGAGAGCTTCCGTACTGATCCTGAACTGTGCCCCAAGACAAGCATAGCAAAAAAAGGAAGTCGCGCCCCGGTTAATGAGTTTTTTGGTCAGTCCGATCTCGTCGGAGCTCACCGTTTTCCCGCATCTCGAGCAGCAGATCAAGGCCGCACCAGCTTCACACGGTATACCACACAGTCGTGTGCAGGCACATTGACCCGGAGATGTTCGCGGTGGACGCCGCCGTCCGAGCCATCAAAAACGTTTGTGAACTGGAACGCCCAGCCGGACGACGCGGCAAGTCCCGTATCGTTAAACAGTGCGCACAGTTTCCTGTCTTCCTCACCGAGATTAAAAAGTCCAAGGGCATAATCGCCGTCTGAAAGGAACTTGAAAGCAACGATTTCATTCGAGTTGTCATCCTGCAGAAAAATCGGCGGCCTTGCCTCTTCATCCTGGTCAATCGCAATAAGTTCCGGGTTCATGACCAGTTTCTGGGTTGCCTCCGACATGGACCGGATATCACAGCCCAGCATCAGGGGGCAGGAAAAGAGGCACCACAGGGCAAACTGGGAACGGTAATCTGCATCGTTACATCCTGTGGATCCGACCAGTCCCTTGCCGTACATGCCCACGGTAAGCATATCCATATCGTTAAAGCAGCCCGGTGCCGATGCCCCAAGTTTATCCATCTGGCTGCGTGCGATCTGCCTGTAGGATTCCGGCGTGTCAAAGATATCCCCTGTTGAGCGGTAGAGATTTGCACCTGTGGAACGGATCCAGCTCCATACATCATCCTGGCCCCAGTTGCAGGCCGAGAAGACAATATCACGTCCGGTCGCCCTCAGTGCCATACCCATGCGGCGGTACAGCGTACGCTGATGGGCTGAGCCGGGCCGGTAGCAGTTGTCATACTTCAGGTAATCAACCCCATAATCCGCAAAGGTCTGGGCATCAAGGAATTCATGGTCAAAACTGCCCGGATAATCTGCGCAGGTGCGCACCCCGTTGCAGGAATACATGCCAAACTTAAGTCCTTTGCTGTGCACATAATCGGAAACGTAACGCATACCATGGGGGAATTTGCTGGGTTCGGGCACAATCCGGCCCGTTTCAGGGTCCCGCTCATACTTCGACCAGCAGTCATCAATGACCAGATATTCATATCCGGCATCTTTCAGTCCGGTCCGGATCATGGCGTCCGCACTTTCCATGATCAGCTTCTCATCAATCTTATCCCCAAATGTGTTCCAGGTATTAAACCCCATCGGTGGTTTTCTGACCATCATGTCTGATCCTCTCCTTTTCAGCCTGTATATTTTTCGAACCGGTAAGTCTGCCGGATCTCAGGGTATTTTTCTTTATCCACCAGTCCCATGAACATGTCAAGAGGGCGCACGTAGAGCCGCATGTCTCCATACAGTGCTCTGTAAACCATAACCTTTTCCCCTGTCTCGGTATGTTCAGCCTCTCCAAGAATCTCGTAAGGATAGTGTGTCCCATCCGAAACCATTTCACG
>CAMNGW010000332.1 GCA_946538615.1 uncultured Clostridia bacterium | reverse complement strand
ACACCTTATTAAATGCCTTGGAAATATTCTCCCCCGGGCTGACCTGCAGCGTTACGGTCTGTGCTCCTGCCGCAAACGTCATAAGTACCGCAGCCAGGGCTGCCAGGAGAAGCCCCAACAGGATATTCCTGGCTTTCCTCATTTCAATCATTACAGTCACTCCTTTCCTGCCTTCCCAAGTAGTTCCATCCATTTCAGGAAATCCTCCATATGGGCTGATTCAGTTTCCATCCAATAAGGAAAGATCACCTGAAAAGTCCGAATTGTTACCGTGACAGTATATCACAAGCTCCCGCCAAACGTCTCTATGCAAAATGTTAATAGCATTGCAGAATATTCTCAGATCGTTACAAGTCATGCCCCTGCCTGCAGGCCGGGGTGCGGCCTGCTATCCTTCGGGCCGTCCTGAACCAGCTGCAGCAGCTGCTCCCTTTCCACGAACAGCAAAATATGATAACATCCCTGTAATTGATCGTTTATTCATCTCATGCAGAATCGTCAAGAATATCAGGACAGGCAACAATAAAACTGCCCCGCTATCATCACTGATTTGGAGACTTTACCATGAATGTTTACCGCGATATTGCTTCATACCCGGATGACCAGGCGCATGGCCGGATCCATAAGTATTATCTATGGTACACACTCCTGTTTATCGTTCTGATGACAGGAATGTTTCTTCCATTTCTCCTGAATGGCAAGTCCTTTGTCTGGACGCCGGATGGAACAAGCCAGTATTTCCCGCAGATGGTCTATCTGAGAAGGTATTTACGGGAAGCATTCTCCGGACTCATCCATGGCAACTTCCGTCCGTTGTTGTATGACTTCACGATCGGAATGGGAGATGGCATCATCGTTACCGCCCGAATCAACCGGATCGACATTCTCAGCGCTTTGGTTCCGGTAAGCATGCTTGGCGTGTTCTATAATTTCACCGTACTGCTCCGACTGTACCTTGGCGGATTATTCTTTTCAATTCTCTTCCGTTACAGAAAAATGGACGACCGTGCGATTCTCACAGGTACGATCGTCTATACTTCATGCGGTTTTGCCATGTGCCGGGTTACAATGTATCCCGTGTTCGGAATCGCCCTGTATACGCTTCCATTCATGCTGTTTGGCGTTGAAAAGATCCTGCAGGAAGACAAAATGATATGGATGATCATCGCGGTGACTGTGGCATTTCTGGGAAATTATTACTTTCCCTACATGAATACCATTGCCGTTGGTTTTTATTTTCTGTTCCGCTGGCCGTCGATCCGCAGGAAAGTCCCGATGTCCTCAAGTCCTGTGGCTGTGTTTTTCAGCAAAGGATTCCGTACACTCGGAGGCTGGCTCGTCGGTGTAGGGATGCAGGCATGTATCCTGATTCCGACCTTCAATCATGTTTTTTCTTCAGACAGAGTACATGTAGAAGAGACCTCCGGCATTCCTTTCCTGTATCCGGTCAAGTACATGGTCAGTCTGGTGCTCGGGTTCATCAGCCCGAATATTAAACCGGGATACAGTACAGTTGTAAGCATGATCGCTCTGGTGGTTCCGATCCTGGTCTTTCTATACTGCGATCATTTTCCTAAACTGAATGCGCTGCGTGCAGCCTTGCTTCTTGAAGCGGCAGGCCTCTTTCTTCCTTTTGTCGGCCTTGTGATGGGTGCTTTTGGAAATGTGAGCAATCGATGGGTCTTCATTTTTGCGTTTACACTCGGTATATCCAGTATCTATGTGGTGCAAAAAGGACCCGCATACGGAGTGCCCGCATGCCGCGTGCTGGCTGTAATCACATCCCTGTATGCCGCAGGATCAGTGGCACTGTTCATTCTAAGGAGGCATCTTGGCATCAGCTCCCTCTATTGTCTGTATGTGGCAGTGGGTGCTGCGTGCCTGACAGTATCTTCGCTTGTATTCCTGATCCTGCGGCGCAGACAGCCTTCTTATCAAGTATACAGCTTTGTAATCACTGTCCTTGCGATTCTGTGCGCCGCGGTCATGGGTTTTGTTACCTTCCAGCCTGGACTGGGAAACGTATCAACGACATATATGGCAATGAAAGAGTTGCCTTCATACTACGACAGCCAGCCCGTAAGCCGTCTCCACGCCCTGAAAGATGGAGTTTTTTCCCGCACGGATACCGGATACAACAAAAGGCTTTGGCTGAACAATTCCCTGTACCATGACTATTACGGCGTCTCAGGATTCAATAGTGTCGCGAATGGTAATCTGCAGAACTTTTTACTGCAGCTGGAGAGTCCCGGGATTGAAAGCAATGTCAGGATCATGTCAATGGGCGGCAGCACTGTCTGTGAGAACCTTGCTTGTGTCGGTTATTATCTGACAGACAGAAAAGACGGGATTATCCCTTATGGCTTTTCACCGATGCCGGAGCATAGCGACAAGAAAAATATATTGTACCGGAATCAAAACCCCTTGTATTTTGCACGTACCTATGATAGTGCAATATCCTCTGCTACGTTCGATAACCTCAGTGCAGCGCAGAAAGAACAGTCTTTGATCAAAACTGTTGTACTGGACGAGGCAGACCTGGCACACCTTCCAGACAATTTTGTAAAGGCAAAAGCCCCTGAAACCCATGAGATATGCATTCCTCTGGATACAGAAACAGCAGCCGTGAACGGATCTTTGGAAAAGAAAGAAAATGGAGGATTTGTTCTTGGGCCTGAAAGCGAGATCACATTTCCTGTTGAACGCAGACAAGGCTGCGAATCCTACATCCATCTTACAGGCGTTTCCTATGAGGATGCGTATGTTTCGAAGGATGACGAATCAATCACCCTGTATTCCGGTGCAGGGAAGAGAAAACTGTTTCTGAGAAGTGATGACAATCCGTATCAGGTTCCCATCAAAGGCTGGCTATCCTATATGGGTTATTCCGAGACGAATGGTCACGATGAAATCCGAATCAGGTTGAATGGGAAGGGACGCTGCAAAATCAGATCTGCTGAAATCGTCTATATTCCCATGAATTCTTTTGAAGAGGATGTCGCGAAGAGAAACCACGGCGGCTGCAGCGAGCCTGTCCTGTCCGCGAATACGGTAGAAGGTGACCTGGAAGATGGAGGCCAGCGTTTTGTAGAGCTGTCGCTTCTCTATTCCGATGGCTGGAGTGCTGAAGTGGATGGTGCCCCGGTACAACTGATGCGGTCAAATCTCTGTTATACCGGCTTTTATGTATCAGAAGGCGCACACCACTTTAAGCTCACGTATTCGCCGCCACATATGAAGCCTGCAATTGTGATCACGTTACTGAGCTGGCTGATATTTGTCCTGGTACTGATTCGAACGATCAAACGCAGTCAGGCATTGAAAAAATCATAAAAAGGCGGATGCATGGCACGCCATGCTCCCGTCTTTTTTGCAGAGCCTT
The DNA here is from genome assembly GCA_946538615.1 of uncultured Clostridia bacterium. Lineage (GTDB taxonomy): Bacteria > Bacillota > Clostridia > Christensenellales > Aristaeellaceae > UBA2943. The sequence continues at coordinate 113 of CAMNGW010000332.1, read as the reverse complement.
CAGGACACCTCTCTTCAATCTATTGCTCCAGCGCAACAATCCTTGAAAACGGATGCCGCTCACTTTCTGCCTGCCAGCTTTCCAAGCACAGCATACAGGTGATCCGATTCAAT
>CAMNGW010000331.1 GCA_946538615.1 uncultured Clostridia bacterium | reverse complement strand
ACTGACCAATGGCTGCAGGTCAAAGATCCTGATACCGGTGATGTCGGGTTTGTCAATAAAGTATTTGTAGCTAAATAATGGAGGCGTTGCATGTTGAAAAAATATCTAGCCTTATTTCTGTGTCTTGCTTTATTGTTTGTCAGCTTATCAGCCTGTGCGGAAAAAGTTACACTCGGGACCATCAGTGTGAACGGCGAATTCACACTGCAGTGCGGCCTTCCGGAGGGATATACAGTGAAACCGCTGCTGATCAATCACGATCAGCTGGTAGCTGTTCTCAGTACGGAAGATGTGAACAAGCCAGCCATGATGCTTTCTGTCGCTTTTGATGAATCTTACTATGATGTGGATCGGCTCAATGACCTTGATGACGAGGCGCTTTCGCTCCTTGAAAGCACCTATACCATCATGGATCCCACAGTGGATATTTCCTATGGTGAAACAGCACACGGCACGCGCTTGCTGATTGCCAAACAGCTGGATGAAGAGGAAAATTACATTGATTTTCTGACAATCTATAAGGGATACTTTGTGGAGTTTGTGATGGTGGCATCTGAAGAATCTGAGGATAAAACATTGACAGAAGAGGACCTACAGCTGTGCATCGATTTCCTTTCAGATCTGGATTTTATTCAGCCGGACGCATCGCTGGACCTGTCAGGAAAGACATACAGTGCAGTATTGGGCGCTTACGATGCAGATACACAGAGCCTTGAAGTGATCCTGAAAGAACCTGTCACACTGACAGACGAAGAAGTCAAAAGTCTTACTGAGGGTGATACACTGCTACTGGGAAGAGAGCCTGTAGTGATCGAAACGGTGACAGAAGATGAAGCGGACTATGTGATTAACGATGAAATCATACTTCATCTCCATGACGATGGGACTTATGGTGCCTCCCTTTATGAGCATGCATACATGCGGGAAATTGCCGTACTTAAGCTTCGTGTGGAACCGGACCATGTCAGTTTCCTCGATTCGGTTGATCCTGTGACGGGTTATACGCTTGATGAACCCGCACAGATCAGCCACGAAACATTTATGACAATGCTCCAGGATGGAAGCGGTGACAGTATTGGATTCGATGCTGACAATGTGAGAGTAACTTTTGATGCCCAGGGACAATTGTGCGAAATCGAAAGATTTTATGTGCCATGGCAATAAAACGCATGACTTCAGGAATCATACAGACATGTTTTTATAACATGCGTATCAAATATGACACAACGATCCTGCTTACGAAAAAAGATCAGAGCAGTGAAATGCATTGCTCTGATCTTTTTTCGTGAACATTGAAATGGCCAAGGCAGTCAAGTGCGTATTTTCAAGTGCTCCTGAAGGGAATCATCGTCTGCAAACACCATAAAGTCTCTGACACGGAGCCCGACATTTTTTCCCGGAGCGGTACTGTTACGCGCAAAACCGTCTGCAATTACCCTGACGTTTGCATCTCCGACCTGGATGCGCAGATCTGTAGTATCCCCGAGATAGTAAAGACGCTGCACAAGTCCCTGTATGGCGCCTTGCTCATCAGAAGGTATGAGCTGTATATTTTCAGGACGAATGGCAATTTCAACCTTGCCCGTATGGGCCATCTCAGGATAGGAGAGGGCAGTGTGCCAGTCATTGAGCGTAATGGTGCCGTTCTCAGCGATGCCTTTGAAAAATTGAACCTTTCCAAGAAAGTCAGCAACAAACTGGTTCGCAGGGTGGTTGTATATCTCATCTGGTGTTCCGGATTGCTGGACCACACCCTGGTTGATCAGAAAAATGCGGTCACTCATAGCCATTGCTTCTGTCTGATCATGGGTGACATAGACCACAGAAATTTTCAGGTCCTGTGTGATCTCCTTGATTTCAAAACGCATGGATTCACGCAGCTTGGCATCAAGATTGGACAGCGGTTCATCAAGAAGCAGGACTTTGGGATGTGCGACAAGGGCACGCGCAAGCGCAATCCGCTGCTGCTGACCGCCGGAGAGCTGGTTGGGCATCCGTTGCGCATATTGTGAGAGATGTACGACTTCGAGTATTTTTCCAACCCTTTGTTGTATTTCCTGCTTGGAAACATGCTGAATCTTCAGCGGATAAGCAATATTGTCAGTGACGTTCATGTGTGGCCAGACGGCATAGGATTGAAACACCATGCCAATGTCACGCTTCTCGGGCGGGACAAACGTTTTGCCGCCGGAAACAAGACGGTCATCTATCCAGATTTCTCCGCTTGTAGGGATTTCAAATCCGGCAATGGAACGGAGCATGGTCGTTTTTCCGCAGCCGGAAGGGCCAAGAAGTGTGACAAACTCACCATCTGCAAAAACTTCAGAAAAATTTTTCAGAACTTCAACGTTGCCATAACTCTTTGTCAAATTTTTGATGGTAATGGACATAACATCGATCTCCTTTTCCGAATTACTGATTGCCATCAGATAGAAAACTGGCCACGGGTCAGCTTGTGCAATACAAAATTGAGGATAACGACAATCAGCAGAATCCCGAAAGCCATGGCACATGCCATGGGCTGGCTGGTAAACGTCCAGTATTCATAGAGCTGAAAGCCTATGGGTTTCGTAGTTGAAGCGTACAGCAGGGTGGTCATGGAGAGCTCGTAGAAACTGGGAATAAAGATCAGGAACCATCCTGCAGCGATGGAAGGGAAGATGAGAGGTGCGGTGATACGCAGCATGGTCCGGCTCCAGGAAGCACCGGAAATTTGCGAGCTTTCTTCAAGAGATATATGAATCTGGCTCATGGCAGAAACTACGGTACGCATACCCATCATCAGATATTTTATAATATAGGCGATGATCATAATATAGGCTGTATTATAGATATTGATGCCAAAATTACCCTTCATAGTCATGATAAGGCCCAGAGCAATGACGACAGAAGGGGTGCCAGAGCCAAGAGTTATGAGAAAGTCTGGTATTTTCCTGCCCCGGATCCGTGTGCGCTGGAGCAGGTAACTCATTGTGCAGGCAATAAGGATCCCGATGGTAGCAGCCGCAGAGGCGAAAAGAACAGAATTTTTAAGACACGTCATTGTCTCAGCGCGCCCGAAAACGCCGGTCCAGTTCGACAGTGTAAAATTAGACGGGTCCAGAGCGCTTTTTCCGACGTCAATTTTTAAGGATGTTGTGAGTATGGTGACAAAGGGGACTAGTACAACAATCAGGGCAAAAAGAGAAACCAGAACCGTCAGGGGGATTCTCACTTTACGCAGATCAACAATGGTAGGATTGACGGATTTTCCGGATACGGTGACGAACTGTTTTTTAGCCAGGACAACGTCTGAAAGAAACAGAATCAGCAGTGCGACAAGCATCAGAAAAATAGCCAGGCCAGTTGCGTCATTCATACTTTGCTGCCCTAAAGAAACGTATTCCACAATTCGTGTGGTTACAGTGTGTACACGGCCGGGAGAACCAATAATAGATGGTATTCCGTAACAACTTGCGGCGCTTACAAAAACAAGGAGAGCCCCGGAAATTAAAGAGGGAAGCATCAAAGGAAGGGTGACAGTCAGCACGGTCTTAAGCGGTGATGCCCCGGAAATCCG
>CAMNGW010000330.1 GCA_946538615.1 uncultured Clostridia bacterium | reverse complement strand
ATCGGCAGTCCTCCTTTACACCTCTGCGGCCATGGGCCGCATAAAACAAAGCAGCTCGTCCTCAAAGTCATTGATCCGCTCATGAGCATGTTTCGCGTAGACTTTACGTAATTTATCACATGAAATGGCATTCCACAGCTGATCCTGTGTCTCAGGCGGTGATACACTGTCCATGCCGCCCGTGCCCAGCAGGACCGACCCTTTCAGATACCCTGCAAAATGAACTGTATCAATCAGTGTCAGTGCACTGTGCAGCGCGCCTGCGTTTCTTCTCTCCGGGTCCTTCCAGCGAAAGTACTGCGTGATCCCTTCATAAAAAGGCGATATGGTGCCTTTGTCCAGAATGGTGTCCATCCCGGCAGGCACAGGATTAGCAGCAGCACAGCGCACAATGCGCTCCGGGCAAACAGAAGCTGCAGCGATGGCCATGCCGCCGCCCAGTCCTTCTCCCCACGCGATCATCTTGCCGGCCCAGGGGAAAGAGGCTGCGACCGCCGCCGCTGAAATGGCGTCCCGCAGGAAGGAGGCCGGCAGCAGATCCTCGGGCCCCTTCTCCCACCCTGCAGTGATATCTGTAAGTTCTGACCTGTTTTCCAGGGCAAGTACAGCAAATCCTGCGGCAACAAAGCGCGTCATATGATGCCACCCCCGGACAGGCACAGACGCGTCGTGGAACATCAGGACCAGGGGAACCTGATGTTCCGCCGCAGGACGGATCAGGCGGGCGCGCAGCCGATCGCCGTCAGCCGCCTGCCATGACAGCTGGGCATATCCGGCTGTATGGCTTCTGAAGGGTACAGCCTCAACGGTGAATGACGGCTTGTGCTCTGCCTCTTCACAAAGCCGGGCGTACCATTGCCCAAAGGAGGGATAGCTGTTCATGTCAGGTCCTCCTCATAAAAGAAATTCAGCAGTTCATCGTCAAAAGCCTGGATCTCCTCATGGCCAAAGTCCGGATAAATCCTCTGTTCCTTGGGGCATGTAAGCAGGTTCCATACAGCCATCTGTGTAGCCGGCGGACAGATCTGATCGCATAATCCCGTCCCGAACAGCACACGGCACCTGACTCTGGAAGCAAAGTTGTGAACATCTATGTAGCCGAGCTGTCTGAACATCCGTTCCGTATGGGAACCGTCGGCATTGAACCATCTCGTATAGTACCGTAGTCCTTCATAAGCGATCTCGTCCGCACCCATCTCCCAGACTTTCTGGAAGTCAGAAAGAAAAGGATACAGTATGGCCGCTCTGTCAATCAGCTCAGGATTGAGCGCACAGCAGACGATTCCCAGACCGCCGCCCTGGGAGGCGCCATTGACATACACCCGGGATAAATCAATTCCCGGCAGTTCCCGTACCATGCGGCCCAGCAGCCGGATGTTCTGGTAGAGACGGACATAATACATATCTTCCGCCGGTCCATCCAGTCCTGCGATCAAATGCCCTGATACCGTTGTCCCCTGATAGCACCCGGTATCTGTGCTTCTTCCGCCCTGACCGGGGCAATCCATGGCAAGGAGAGCAAAACCCATGCCGGCAAAGGAGGACTGTTCCAGGAAGCTCCTGCACCGTCCGGGATAGCCATGGAACTGGAGTACCAGTGGGACCGGCTTGTCCGAAACCGGCTTGAGGTATTCAGCAAACACCGTCTCTCCGTGCACGCCCCGGAACCAGATTTCCCGGTAGGCGGTCTGAGGAAAGTCAGGGATTCTGGATGGCCTGATCTCCCACTGCAAAGGAGCCGCATCTGCCTCCTGCAGACGCAGCGCCCAGAATGCATCAAAATCATCCGGCCGGGGATTGGTACCGGTATATGTGGAAAGCGCCTGGAGCTGCTCCCGGGTCATACGCACAGCAGGTTCCTCCCATCTTTCTTAGTGGCTATAGTATAATGCCAAAACAGGTTCTCCGCAACCTCAAACGTGCAATGTTCAGCGTCCCAATGTCCCTTCTGCTTGTGTGCGCCCATGATGACTGTTATAATCAATTTGAGGAGGTACTCATATGAAAACACTGTGGTTTTTTGATCCCGCTGTCCGCCGCTCTTCCTCAGGAGCCAGCGTGATTCCGGGCCCTCTGCGGAAAAGCGGGGCTAATCCGCTGTTTACGGATGGCCATGACGCTGATCGTGCCGTACCGTGGGAGTCTTTTATTGAGAATGGCTACCCGAATGTTTTCTTTGATCCTCTGGTGAACAAGTACCGCTGCTATTACACCAGCTATCTGTATGATGACAAGGAAGCTCTTTTGCACCAGACGTATAAGCAGTACGTTCTGGAAAACGGCAAAAGAATCACCGGAATCCTCTACGCAGAGTCTGTAGACGGATATGAATGGCACAAACCTGATCTGAGGATTGTATGCTATCAGGACTCGTACGACAACAATATCATTGCTGTTAACACGCATGGGGCGGGAGTCCTTCTGGACATGGAGGACCCTGATCCCTCCCGGCGCTATAAAATGATTTCCAGGAATGATCAGGGCCCATTGAATATCTTTGTCGCCTTTTCCGCTGATGGACTGCATTTTGGTGAATGGATCACAGTGATCGACAGCCGTTCCTGCCCGGTCGCCACGCACAATTTTGTGATCCGTGACCGCGCCAGCGGGCAGTATGTGCTGTATACACGCATGTACTCTCACGAACTCCGCACGGTGGCGCGCTTTGTCAGCAATGATTTTATTCACTGGACAGATGCCCGGGAAGTGTTTCGTGGGCAGGATGCTGATGATCAGGTCTATGGGATGCCGGTTTTTTATCAGGACGGCCACTATTGGGGGCTTGCCCATATGTTCCACTTTGGGGACCAGGCGAATCCTCATTATGATCACGTGGATGTGGAACTGACATGCTCTACAGACGGCATCCATTGGCTGCGCCCGGCACCAGGGGTCCCGTTCCTGTCCAACGGTGCTCCTGGCACCTGTGATTCAGGCTGCTGTTATGCCTCTGTGCCCGTATCCGACGGCAGGGAGTACCGCTTTTATTATATGGGCGGTGACGGTACCCACTACAGTTTCAGGAAAACCGGCCTCTGCCTTGGCACAGTAGAGAAAAACAGGCTGGTCGGCGTAACTGCAGCGCAGGGCGATGGTTTCATTTATGAAACAAGGAACATGACCTTTGATCCTGCAGAAATCAGGCTGTGCGTGGATGTTGAGCAGGACGGTTCCATCGTTTATGAGGCGCTCGATTCATCCGGTAAAGCCATGCCGGAATGTACTGTGGAGAATTGTGCCCCGATACTGACTTCCTGCACCTGCGCCAGGATACACTGGCAGGCTTCAGAACAGCCCCTGCAGAATGTCAGGATCAGGTTCTTCTGCAAAAAAGCTACGCTGTACACGATGTGCGGCGACATCCAGGTTGCACTGCCGCACCCTGTCGATTATCAGGGATAAGAGACGCTGAAAAACGGAAAATCAACAGCGGGCATCACGACGGGACCTTTCTTTTCCTATCTGCCATAGCATGCAGCGCAGCCCTTTCAGACAGCTGCCCGGCCCCGGATGCAGAAGATAATCGGCTTCATTGTCCCTTCCGTCCGGAGACAGATGCACAGCAGT
>CAMNGW010000329.1 GCA_946538615.1 uncultured Clostridia bacterium | reverse complement strand
TATAGACGCTCTGAATGCCAAAGGAGAAAAAGTTGGTTTTGTTCAGGTCCATCTTTTCCGTCCTTTTGACGTCAGCCTTTTCACTGCTTCACTGCCCGCTTCCGTGAAAGCTATCGCCGTACTTGACCGTACAAAAGAAATGGGCAGCGCTGGTGAACCTCTTTATGAGGATGTCTGTACAGCTTTAAAGGACCGTTCCGGCCTGACTATCGTCGGTGGCAGATATGGTCTCTCTTCAAAGGACACTACGCCATCCCAGATCGCAGCTGTATTTGAGAACCTGAAAAAGGATCATCCTGTAAACAGTTTTACCATCGGCATTACCGACGATGTGACAAATCTTTCCCTGAGTGACTGCCCTGTCGTGACAAACTCTGAAACACAGCTGGTCAGCTGCAAATTCTGGGGCCTGGGCTCGGACGGAACGGTAGGTGCAAACAAAAATACTGTAGAAATCATTAATGATCATACTTCAAAATATGCACAGGCTTATTTCGAGTATGACGCCAAGAAATCTTATGGCGTAACAAAAAGCCACCTCCGTTTCGGGGATCAGCCGATCCGTGCCTCCTATTATGTCAAACAAGCCGACTTTGTTGCCTGTCACAATCAGACCTATCTGGACAAATATGATATAACCTCTGAAATCAAGCAGGGCGGCACGCTCCTCCTCAATACCGCATGGCACGAAGAAGAACTTTCATCCCATTTGCCGGCCAAAGCCAAACGCGACATTTTTCAGAAACACATCAGAATCTACACCATTGATGCTGTGAAAATTGCAGCTGAGCTGGGACTCGGAAACCATTTTAATATGGTACTCCAGTCTGCCTTCTTCCATCTCATGCCCATTATCCCTGTTGATGAAGCTGTGGAATATATGAAGCAGGCTGCTACTAAAACCTATTTTGCCAAAGGCGAAGATGTCGTCAAACGCAATCTTGCTGCTATTGATGCGGGGAGCCTTTATACACAGATCGATGTACCTGACTCCTGGGCAAATGCGGCAGATCTACCTGTCCCTCCGCGTTCCGTACCTGAGGTCGTCACAAAACTTCTCGATCCAATGAATGCCCAAAAAGGTGACGATCTGCCCGTCAGTTCGTTCCTCGGTTACAAAGACGGTGCCATGGATATGGGATTGACCGCGTATGAAAAACGTGGCATAGCTACCCGCGTCCCTATCTGGGATCCTGCAAAATGCCTGCAATGCAACAAATGCAGCTATGTCTGTCCCCATGCTGTAATCAGGCCTTTCCTGCTCAATGAAAATGAAAAAGAAAAAGCGCCTGAAGGCATGCAGTTGATTAAAGCCAATGGAAAACAGGGCGATGGCTATTATTTCTCTTTGCAGGTCAGCACGCTGGACTGCACAGGCTGCGGCAGCTGCGAAAATGTGTGTCCCGCCAAGGATAAAGCTCTTACGCTTGTAAGCGCTGACAGTATGCCTGATCATCTGGATATCTGGAATTATGCCCTTTCTTTATCCGATAAAGGTGATCTGTATGACCCTTACACAGTAAAAGGCAGCCAGTTCCGTCAGCCTCTGCTCGAATTCTCAGCTGCATGTGCCGGCTGCGGAGAAACGCCCTATGCCAAGCTGCTCACTCAGCTTTACGGCGATCGGGTATACTGGGCAAATGCTACAGGCTGCTCCCAGGCCTGGGGTGCTGCCATGCCCGGTATCCCTTATACAGTGAACAAAAAGGGGCATGGTCCGGCATGGTCCAATTCCTTGTTTGAGAATAATGCTGAATTTTCCCTGGGCATGGTTCTTTCCGTCCGCCAGCAGCGGGAAGCACAAAAAATGCGCTTGACTGCATTGCGTGAAAACTGCAATGATGTGTCCGTTCAGACGGCAATCGATCAATGGCTGGACAGTTATAACGATATTGATCTCAATCAGAAGGCTACACTTGATCTTGTTTCATGTCTGGAGAAGCTCGGCAGCCCTGCCGCTGAACAGATTCTCCGCTACAGGGACCAGCTTTCCAAAAAGACATTCTGGATGTATGGTGGAGACGGCTGGGCATATGACATAGGTTTCGGCGGTCTGGACCATGTTGTGGCAAGCGGTGAAGACGTCAATGTTCTCATTGTTGATACAGAAATCTATTCCAATACCGGCGGACAGTCTTCAAAAGCAACTCCGGTTGGGGCAGTCGCCCAATTTGCTGCATCAGGCAAAAAGCGTCCTAAAAAGGATCTCGGCGGGATGCTTATCACTTATGGGAATGTCTATGTTGCCCAGGTTGCCATGGGGGCAGATAATGCTCAGCTTCTCAAAGCCATACGTGAAGCAGAAGCTTTCCCCGGTCCAAGCGTTATCATCGCATATGCGCCATGCCAGTCTCACGGGCTGAAATGCGGCATGGCAAAAGTTCAGGATGAAATGAAACGCGCTGTAGAAGCCGGATATTGGCACCTTTACCGTTTCAACCCCCTGGCCGAAAAGCCGTTCACACTCGATTCCAAAGCACCTACCGTGCCGTACGAGTCCTTCCTCGAGGGAGAAGTACGCTACGCTTCTCTGCGCCGGACTTTCCCGGAAAACGCCAATAAGCTCTTTCAGGAGGCCGCCGAACTGGCCCAAAAGCGCTACGAGAAACTGAAAGATATGTGACCCCTGTCCAGCACAAATCAAAAGAGATGGCCATTGAGGACCATCTCTTTTGATTTTGCCGTTCTGTTAATTGTAAGGATCACGGTGCATGTTATACGTTTTCGTATTATCCCATACCGTTTCTGTGCCATTATTGTTTCTCACAGTCTTGGTCAGGACGGGCATTTCCTGGATAATATACTCCATGGCACTCTGTTCTACAGTGCTCTCCGTGCCGCTCTTGGTCAGATTGGCGGCTGCAACCCATCCATGGTACCCATTGGCTTCCACCTCATAGAATTTGCCTTTCTGCTGCCAGATGACCACTTCAAGCCCACACGGGAGATTGGCCTGCGTGAAGCTTTTTGTTGTTGAAGAAAGCAGATTGACCTGCGCATCTTCAGAAACCACACCGCCAATGGTCAGAACACCTTTACCGGCAGGCTTCTTATCCACAGTCATATAATTCAGCATGTTGTTCTTTACAAAACCAACAATGCCATCCACATAGATCCTGGCATAATTAGAACCTGATTTAATCACACAGACCAAAGCACCTGACTTGACATAACCCAGGAGACGGGACCTGGGATTTGCCTCTGCGTAGAAATATGCGCAGCCCTCTGTGCTGGGCCGTATATAGGCAATCTGCTTATTCTTTTTGGTTGATTCACTGAATCCTATTGCACTTGTTTTTACCAGTTTCTTTTCGCCATTCTCTTCGACAAGGCATTCATTCGTACCAATGATCAGGACATTCTTCAAAACCTCTGGGACAGGGAGCTGGTCCGCAGGAAGCGGCGTCACTGGCGCTTCTGTTTTCTCGGGCTCAGGCGTGGCAATTGCCTCAGGGGTTGCATTTACCACTGCTTTTACCGTGCTCCGGGGGGTGGCACTTGGTGCTGATTCAGGTGTGATCTCTGGTTCGCTTTCTTCTGTCTGCGCATCTTCCGCCGGTTCGGTATCTGGTTCGCTTTCTTCTGTCTGCGCATCTTCCACCGGTTCGGT
>CAMNGW010000328.1 GCA_946538615.1 uncultured Clostridia bacterium | reverse complement strand
ATCTCTGGTGCCAACGTTGGCTAAACGTTGTACCTCCGACGGGAACCATTCTATAGAATTTCAGCATTTCCCATGCAAAATTCTGATTTTTGCCGTACAACTGAAGCCATCTCCCTCAATAAAAGTCGTACCTGAATGAATACCCTGTTCGGGTGATGATTTTTGATCTGCTGATTCCTGCTTCGTCCTGCCATGACTCAGGCGCTTCTGATGATCCACTCACCCATCAGGCTCAGCATGTTCCCTTATTACAGACTGACATGCACTACCCAAGAAAGCAGCTTCAGTATTACCATCGCCTTCCGTGCTGGTGCTCCAGTCGCTGTGCCCAGCCCTCGGTCGATGGTGCAATACAGCTCTTCTGCGATATCAAGTCTATAACCCTGCATGCGGCCAACGGGGAAAATTCTCTTCGATTCCATTCATAACTGTACACCTCCAGTAGCTTCCTTGCCGCGGCCCCATCTGAAACAATCTGGTACTCATGAAGAATGCCCAAGTGAAAAGCTCCAAAAGCTTCCACGTAATGCTTGACTCAATCAGCGTTCGCAGCGTATCCACAGACTGCGCCTTCGTAACCCCATTGCATGGACTTGTCGATTGCAATCGCGAAAAGATGACCTCCAACAGAATATTTTTGCTTTCCAAAGTCGTGTCTGTTGTTATGTGGCGCTGTACAGGCCCAATGTATATAAGCTGCTTCAGCATCCCGATCATTTTTCACACCAGCAAGCCCCTGAATTTCATATGTGTCATGAAGGGCCAGGGCATAAACCTCAACGTCCTTTGGAATCTGTGCCCAATTGATGTGCCATCCATCTTTCTTGCGGAATCTCTTCAGATATGTCCTGCTTTCGACTCTGAATACAACCGTATCCTTCAATTCATCAGTCTCAGTGTCCCGCAGGCATGGTACAATCTCATCAATCCAGATATCCAGGCAACCCTGTTCTGAAAGATCAACTTCTTCATCTGTCTTCTGCAACCGCCTCCTTTCGCAGGCTTGTCAATGGATTTGCATATTTCAGCTGCCTTTTGTATTATTCTACCCTCAAAGTCCATGAAGTCAACAACCGCAACGTTTCTGAGCCTTGAACTTTTCATGAACACGCGTCTCCTTTCTCTGCCATCTTGAATCCAGAAAAAGTACACAGCAACAAAAAATCGGGAGCACAGCCATCACCAGCCACACTCCCGACATTTCATATTCCATTCTTCCCTGATCAGCACCGCATCATCCAATCATCTCCGCCTGGCGAGACCCGGTATCTGCTGATTCATAACCGTCAGTTTTTTGTTCAGGGACGGTTCAGGCATAAAACGGATACCCGGATCATCGTGCCCTTCCATGATATCGGATACTCTGGTGATCGTAAATAACACTCCATCCGGGACAGAACAGCTGAGGACCATACACCCCCTCCTGGATTCATACCCCCGGCACATCAGCCGGACTGTCAGCATGCGTGTAAAAATTCTCCTTCAGCAGGGGGCCCTGCAGGCGTACGCATCGTATCCTACGTCGTTTTCGCCGTCATCCAAAACAGATCCATGGCCATCACCGGAGCAATTTTCTGTATTGCGTTAATATGCCTTCGGAAGCTTATCTTCTCTCATATGAATACGGGTGTACCACAGTCAGATGCAGGCGGGTTTCATCTCAAAGCGCCTGCATCTGCTCTGTGATCTTTTTGCTCTTTTTTCAGGGTAACAGGCCTGAGGGAAAGAAGGGTATCTCCTGGGCAGCGGCAAAAGCTTCTGCCTGACTCCCCTCAGGGGCAATAATACCCGCATCGGGGCTCCCTGAGAATACGCTGTCAGAAATGGACTGAGCGCTTTCCGGTATAACCACCGCATAGAGCCCCGTACAGTCCGCAAACGCTCTCTCCCCGATAGCCGTTATTCCGTCCGGCAAAACCACATAAGACAGACCACTGCCGGCAAAAGCCTCCTCTTCAAGAGTCAGCAGTGAACCCGGAAGCGTGGTTGCTTCACTGTTTTTACAGAAAATCCAGACACTTCTGCTCAACGAAGGAACCGCCATACTGGTCACTGTCACCCGGGCGATGCCCGGTTTCATAAGTGTAACGGTGCCCTCCCCATCAACGGCGGCCACAGAAGGATTGCTGCTGGTCCATGAAAGCCTGTCGTCTGTTACCCTGGCAGGCACGAATGCCGCCATAAACAGTCTGCTTTCACCGATTCCACCTACAAAGGAAGGCTCCGGCAGCAGAAGATCCCTGGCCGTGACCGTCACTTCAATATGAACCAGGGCTGTCGCCCCGCCAGGCGCGGACACAGTCACTACAGCGCTTCCGCCGCCCAGCGCATACACTTCATTGTCCTTAACTTCCGCGACGGAGGGATTGCTGGAAACGAATCTGAGTTCTCCCGGATTGGCGTCCGATGGCACAAACGTCAGGCTGATCGTTCCCTTTTCTCCCCGCTCAAGGGTGAGCCGGTCCTGTTCCGGAAGGATTTCTTCAATCTGCACCGTATCCGATGCAAGAAAATCCAGACTCCGTTCCTGCGCCCAGAGTTGCGCCGCGCTGCCGCTTGCGCCGCAGATCAGCACATCCCCACGGCATATAACCGGCGCGATGTTCCTTACATTTTCCGTCATATTGATCCTTCGCAGGCAGACGCACTCTGCAAAGGCATTCTTTCCGACTGTATGAATGGCACTTCCAAGAGTCACCTCAGTGAATTGCCTGCAGCCACGGAAGCAGTCTTCAGGAATCACAGTGATCAGACTTCCTGTCTCCGGGAGCTGCCGCAGGCGGGAACACATGGCAAAGGCGCCTTCTCCCAGTTCGCAGATGTCAGCGGAAAGAGTTACCTCTTCCAGTGAGGACGCCCCATAGAATGCCCACGGGCCTACTGCCCAGGTGTCTGCTACAGTGTAGGCCGTACCTTTTTTGGCCGCGGGATACTTCACCAGGCTGCCAAAGGCTGTGTCAAACAGGACACCTTCACGGCTTTCATAGGAGCTGTTGCCTTCAGCGACATAAACTGCTTCCAGATAAGGGCAGTCCCGCAAAGCCGTTCCGGCAAGTCTCGTCAGTTGCTTCGGCAGCGTCAGATTTTCCAGACCGCTTCCCTCAAAGGCGCTCTCTCCGATGCTCCTCAGATCATCGGGCAAATCAATATCCATCAAAGCCGAGCATCCTTCGAAGGCGTGGTCCGGCAGGGCAGTCAGGCCGTCTGGCAGATGAATCTGTATGAGACTGGTCATTCCTGAGAATGCCCCTTCGCCAATGTCCGTGACTGTATCCGGGATAATCAGCTTATTTATGCTGTTGTTGTTCACAAAAGCAAACTCCCCGATTCCTTTCACAGTCATACCGTGCAGCGTTTCCGGCAGGGGCAGTTCCTCCAGGGTGCCCTGATAGCCGGTGATTGTCACCAGACCGTCATTCACTGTCCATTCAAGCGCATCGCCCATCGCCCATGCTGAATAGTCTTTTACAATCCAATTAGCGTACAGCGTGGCATCCTCTCCAGGCATGGTATAGCATTCGATCGCAGCACCGGAAAAGTTTTTGTCTTCAAACCACCCTGCAAACTGCGCGCCGGTCTTCTGAGGTTCCGGCAGCGTACTCTCCTGTCCGGGCATTGCTTCAACC
>CAMNGW010000327.1 GCA_946538615.1 uncultured Clostridia bacterium | reverse complement strand
CGGAGAATGGCGGCAAAGAGAAAGAAGAGCAGCTGAAAGGCAAACGCCAGCGCCGTAGTCATCAGGAGACCCTGCTGAATCTCGGGGGTCAGTTCCTTCTGGAAGGAATTGAAAATCACGCAGGGCGTGACAAAATAGAGCGATATTCTTGACAGGACTTTGCTGTAATCCGTTTTGAACACCCCGGTTTTCACCAGGGCAGCCGTTGCAAACAGGATCAGGAACAGTTCTGTAATCTTCTGGATCAGCGGAATCGTAATCACTTGGCATTCCTTTCCGGACACAGGCACCTGCCTGATCCACGCGTCAAGCGCATCAGTCAGCGCAAAGCATAGTCAAGCCGCTCTTCGTTGTCAACAGGGACCACCCTGTGCTGAAACAGAGAAAGCCGCGCATTCCTGTCCGATGAATGCGTGGCTTTGTTTCATGTTTCTCCGGCTTACTTTGCGCCGCTGTAGAATTCCGTCACGGTGCGGTTGGACTGAATCAGCACACTGCTCTGCTGGAAGGTGCGAACCAGTTCATCCGCTGCGGCATGCACCTGATCGAGGGTTGTGTCGCTCAGGGAAATCACAAGGGTATATTCCTGATACAGCTTTCCACTGTCTGCCCAGCCGCCTTCCGCGTCAGAGAGCGTGTAGCCGCCGAAATACTTCACCAGAATTTCTTTGGCTTTTTCCTTTGCTTCCTCGGGGGCAAACACCGGCTCATTTGTCTCGGCCCCATTGGTGCCCAGATACATGACATACTGTACATCTGTTTTCTCCACCGGGGCAGGTTTCATCGCCACAATCAGCGCGGCGGCAGACAGGCAGATGGCAATCACTGCAAGAATCGCAATCACAGTGTTCAGTTTTTTACTCATAACCATACCTTCTCTTTCTTTTCACTGCAGTTTCTCCGCGGTTTTCAGCGGAAAAAAGTGTCTGTATTTCTTTCGGGAAGGCTGCACGGCGCAGCCGGATACGCCAAAGTGACTGCCCCGTCCGCAGCATACGGTACGGGTGCAGTCACACTGTTTCATCTTTCGATTACTGCTTCACCATGTAAGCGTTTGCAACATAACCGGTGTTTCCGGTCGTCAGGTCAACCACCTTGCTCCAGGTCTTGCCGCGGGCGATCACCTGCAGGGTGTCACCGGCAGTCAGACGGCGGATGGCCTTGGCAGTCTTGTTGGGGTTCACACGCAGACCGACGCTGCGGTCAGACTTCTTGTTGATGGCCTTCGCGCTGACTTTGTAGGGAGTCACAGTGACAAAGCTGTCATCACGTTCGGTGATTTCATACTTGCCGGGCTTGCTGGAAACCAGGAACTTGGTCATCACATAGCCGCCCCTGGCCTTGCCGGGAGCCTTGATGTAAGCCCATCCCTTGGGAGCGGAAACAGAGGTCTGAACTTCAACCCTGGTGCCGCACTCAAGACGATACATGAGCTTGCCGCCTGCAGTTTCACGGACATTCAGCTTCTTGCCGTTCGGGCAGTTCACCCACTTGGCAGTGCCTTCAGCGCCGGCAAAAACCGGGATCATAAGTCCTGCAAGAGTCATAATCACAAGTACGATGCTGATAACTTTCTTCATAGTGGGGTGCCTTCCTTTCATTCAGTCAGGCTCATCGGCCTGACATGAATTGATACGCAGCGCATGAAGGCATGGCAGTCGGCCGGGCAAAATAGCGGCAGATTTTCTGCGTGTCCCTTTCTCCGAAGAAAGCTTCCGTTTTCTTTCATCCTCCCCTTTCCGGCACTGTCTGTTTTTCCCGTTTTTTACTCACCATACACGGCCGTCACCGTCATGTCCCGGTCCACAAACAGGACATCATCCCCGACCGCTGTTCCGTCCTCCATCACCCATGTCAGCTGCAGGCCATCCTTTTCGGGCGCATCCACATACATGAGATCCAGAACGGTGTCACAGGGAATCACGTATTCTTCAGCCTGCCCGTCCACCATGATCGTGACCGTGCATTCCATGAGGCCCAGCCGATCCATATGTTCGTTGATCCATGCGCGGCGCAGGCGAATCCATTCCCTGATATGTTCGATTTCTTCCTCAAAGTTTCTCTCCACCAGCGTGCCGTCCTCTTCACGGGCCGGCAGCCAGCGTTCGCGGTCCCGGACCCATGCATGCATGAGCAGGGCATGGGTTTTGTCCAGCACACCGTCATCCCGCACCATTTCCTCCAGAAGGCCGTCCATGACTGTCCAGCGTTCCTTCAGATAATCCAGAAACTCCGGCCTGGCCCTCAGCATGTTGATCCATGCCGAGTACGTATTATTGAAGCCCGGCTTCTGAAAGGTGGTGAGGTACGCATTCCCCCAGGCCTCATCAAAGTCCCAGAGCGGACCAAAATGAAATTTCCCTTCGCTTCCATCGGCTTCAAAGCGTTTCTTGAAAAACAGGCTGCTGTCGGTTGTGTAGGCGTCTGCGTTTTCGCTGAACTCCATGATCCACCAGTAGTCCGCCAGGCTCTGCCTGTCCACATAATCCTCCCAGGTCTTTCCATCTGCATCCGGCCCGTCTTTCCCGAAAGCATCCTCCATGCGCTGGACAGCTTCACGGATGTATGTCTTCTGGACATCATTGACATACCCGCTGTCGGACGGATTGAAGTTCGGAGACTTGTTGCCCAGGCGAACGCCTGCCGCGGTCTCAAAAAAGGAGGTCTCCATGTCTTCATAGTCCGGGAAGAATTCCATCAGATAACCGCCCTGAATGGCCGGCAAACCGGTATCCTCAGCCGTCAGCTCATCAATGTCCACACGCGCACCGGCGACCCGGATCTGTTCACACAGATAATACGTGCCGAGGTACTCGCCATTCATGACCACTTCCACGAAGGTGCCCATGGGCGTGTACTCCAGTCCGATCTGTTCCCCGAGCCATTCCGTCATCCAGTTTCGGATCATGCTGTTGTCAAAGTAATTGCTCAGAAGAACCCAGTGCCTGTTTTTTCCAAGGCCAAACAGATTCTCCTTGTTCTTCAGCTTGATCTTGTAGGGATGCTTGCTCATCCCCCACGTTCCGTTGCCCCGGCCCCGGATGTACTCCAGCTTCACCCCGCGGAGGTCTGTCTGTGGAAACCGGCCTTCATAGCCCCCGGTGTATCCTTCCGGAAGCACAACATCCATCGTCCCCGTGCAGCGGTAGGAATGGTCCGGGCTGCTGTTCATTTTCTCAGTCTCTGCCTGTCCGCCGTCAATGTGCACATAAATCACCGGAAGATCCTTCGGCTGAAAGACAGCCTCCTCCCCCATGCCTGCACAGACCGCCAGAATGACCAGGACTGCTGCCAAAAGGGCTGTCCGAAACTTTCTCATGTGTCCGCCCGCCTTTCATCTGTTTCTCAAAGCGCAAAGGGCTGCGTGAAGATCCGCCGCATCCGTGAATGAAAACAAAGTAGAGGACAGCGAAATCCTCGGGTCGCTTGATCCTCTGCTTTGCATTTCCTGACCTGTCATCATGACTCCGGGTCCACAGTCTGCTGGAACATCAGCCCGCTGGAATTGTCCCGGATATGCGCGGCATCATTGAACAGTTCAAGCCTGGGATGCACGTATTCCCCTCTGCTCACCGGGAACTCCAGAATGATGATCGAGGTGAACTCATAGGGCAGCACCGTGCATACATACGGGAACGGCAG
>CAMNGW010000326.1 GCA_946538615.1 uncultured Clostridia bacterium | reverse complement strand
ATAGCCAGGGAAACCGTCAAAGCGATGCGCAAGGACGTTCTGGCAAAGTGCTACGGCGGTGATATCACCCGCAAAAAGAAGCTCCTTGAAAAGCAAAAAGAAGGCAAGAAAAAAATGCGGCAGTTCGGCACTGTCCAGGTACCGTCTGAAGCCTTTCTCGCCGTCCTTAAAATGGATGAAACATAACATGGAACTGTATGTGCATATCCCTTTCTGCCGTAAAAAGTGCCTGTATTGTGATTTTGCATCCTTTCCCGGCATGGAGACAGAGATGGAGAGTTACGTGGACTGTGTCCTCAGAGAAGCCGATGAACGCATTGCTTTTTTAGGTGACAGGACGTGTACCACAGTCTATATCGGAGGAGGCACGCCATCTGTCCTGCCTGCCGCCCTGCTGGAGCGGCTCCTGCTTGGTCTGCAGGAACGCTTTCACATTTCCGAAGGGGCAGAATTCACCGCAGAGGCGAATCCGGGAACGCTCACGGATCAATGGCTGAGGACTGCCACGGCACATGGGGTCAACCGGATTTCCCTGGGTATGCAGTCTGCCCAGCCGGAACTTCTCAGAATGCTCGGCCGGATCCACAGCATGGAAGATGTTTATGCCTCTGCCGATATGGTCCGGAGGGCCGGCATCCCAGAGATGAACCTTGATCTGATGTTTGGCCTTCCGCGGCAGACACCTGCGATGTGGGAAGCTACTTTGCGGGAGGCAGTCGCTCTTCATCCTGAACATCTGAGCTGTTACGGCCTTATCCCTGAAGAAGGCACAAAAATGAAAGAACTGCTTGATTCAGGTGCACTGTCCCTGCCTGATGAAGAAACAGAGCGTGAAATGTATGATTACACCATTTCATTCCTGGCAGACTGCGGGTACCAGCAATATGAAATATCCAATTTTGCACAGAAGGGCAAGCAATGCAGGCACAATGTCGGCTACTGGAGGCAGGTCCCCTATCTTGGATTGGGTGTTGCAGCCGCATCCATGTACCCTGATGTATCAGGAGAAGCAGCTTATTACCGTACGACAAATCCATCTTCTGTTCCCCTGTATAAGGCTATGGTCCAGGGTGACGCGGTTCGCCAGGAGGAACCTGTTTCACAGAGAGAAGCGATGTTTG
Source organism: uncultured Clostridia bacterium (assembly GCA_946538615.1). GTDB lineage: Bacteria > Bacillota > Clostridia > Christensenellales > Aristaeellaceae > UBA2943. The sequence goes on along the minus strand of CAMNGW010000326.1, from coordinate 2,536 downwards.
AGACACTGATGCTTGGCTTTCGCATGAATGAAGGAATCAGTGAGACAGGCTTCCTGCAGATGCATGGGGTCACACTCGATTCCTACCGGGGAGAACGGCTCAGGGAACAGGAAAAGCTTGGACTTCTTGAACATGACGGTGGATACTGGCGTCTTACCAGAAAAGGTATGGACATCCAGAACACGGTTCTGGTTAATCTGATGGACTGAACAGATGAAAAAACCACAGGACAGATTACCTTTAACCTGTGGTTTTTTCTCATGGCCATTTTCCGGGCAGGCTGCCAGTCATTTAACAGCCTGATTGCACAGAATCATGGCACGATGGCACAACCCGGACAACAAATTGGAGCTTTCGGCCAGTGAATCAGCACTACGATTTCAACAATCAGTTTACTGTGTCATTCTGAAACTTTACGTCAAAGTATAGAAAAAGGGCCCTGGTGGAGCTGAAAAGATGCAATTTTTTAGAAAATGGAAGCTCCACACAGGTCAGCGTGATTCAATGCTTGCAATCACCTTCATTCTTCCTTTCCGCTGACGATATGCCTGTATTCTTTCAGACAAAGGAAAAGCCCGGAACTTCAATGATTCCGGGCTTCACCTTTGGTCCGGGGCTACGGGCAGAGAGACCTGCCCCCCCCCGCATGCTGAACCTCATTAAACAGGCTCTTTACCTGCGAGGCGGTACGCGTCACGATAGAAGAGTGCCTGGCAGTTTCTGCCAGCTTCCGTTCCGGGCATCCTGCGCACGTAGCTTCCGTCCGGCTGCTGGTCCCTGGCTGACTCATTATCATCCCACATCGTGGTCATAATGTTATCCAGTTCCTGCTTGAGTTTTTCATCATTCACAGGTGTTGCGACTTCGACACGTCTGACTGTGTTGCGTGTCATCCAGTCGGCGCTGGCGATGTAATAGCGTGCACGTTCTCCCTCGCCGAAAGCGTATATCCTGCTGTGCTCAAGGAAGCGTCCAACCACGGACATGACACGGATATGGTCAGTGAAACCAGGGACACCGGCACGCAGGCAGCAGATGCCGCGGACGATCATATCAATTTTTACACCTGCCTGGCTGGCTTCCACCAGCTTATCCATAAGTACTTTATCGGAAAGACTGTTGATTTTCAGACGGATCCGTCCGTTGCCTCCCTGCTGGGCCACCTGGATCTCCCCGTCGATCATGTCAATGAGTTTGTTCTGCAGGCAATGCGGCGCGACAAGAAGTGTTTTGGTATGGTCCACAGTTTCTCCGCGCAGAAGGGCCTGGAAGACGGCGTATGCATCATTGCCAATCTCCTGGTCGGCTGTCATCAGGCACAAATCGGTATATAACCGGCTGGTTTTTTCATTGTAGTTCCCTGTTCCGATCTGTGTGATGAACCGTGTCCCTTTGGTATCCTGACGGGTAATGAGACAGAGCTTGGAATGGACCTTAATATGTTCTATACCGTAAATCACATGACAGCCGGCACGCTCGAGGCGCCTGCTCCAGCCGATGTTGTTTTCCTCGTCGAAACGGGCTTTCAGCTCAACAAGCACATCTACCCTTTTCCCGTTTTCTGCTGCTTCGACAAGAGCTTCCACCACTTTGCTGTCCCTGGCGAGGCGATACAGCGTCATGCGGATACATGTCACGGACGGGTCACGGGCAGCTTCTGAGAGCATTCTCAGGAAAGGACGGATGCTCTGATAGGGATAGTGCAGCATCACGTCGTGTTCTTCGATCTGGTCCATGACGGGGCGGCGCTCATCCAAATCCGGCGTATCCTGAGGGTGACGCGGGGCGTAGAAGAGGTCCGCGTGCGTTCTCAGGCTGTCGCGTATTTCCGAGAAAAAGGAAACGTCCAAAGGCGTATCATACTCGTATACCCTGTCAAGATCCAGTTGGAGCTGATCGCAGAGTCTGGCCACAATTCCCGCGTCAATCTGACGTGACAGCTCCATCCGGACAGGACACAGGCGGCGCCTGCGCTTGACCACTTCAACCATATGGTCCCTGTAATTCAGGTCTTCGTCATAGATTGCATCCGCATCAATATCGGCGTTCCTTGTGATCCTTGCCAATGTTTTCCCTACGATCTTATAGTTGGGGAAAAGATCCGGCATGTAATGCAGGATCAGATCTTCTGCCAGCATATAGCAGCCTTTGCGCTCAGGAACTTCTATGAGCCGGGGAAAGGTCGAAACATTGCACGGCACGATCCCGATACGCTCTTTCTCCTTTCCTGTCCGGGTATTCAGAACGGCTACTGCATAGATTTCCTTATTGTTCAGAAAGGGAAAAGATTGTTTCTTGCCCACGGTAAAAGTGGAGAGCAAGGGCAGGAAATTTGTCCTGAAAATAGCGCCAAGGTAGGCTTCACTTTCCTTGGAGATGGAATGGAAATCCACAAGCGTGATCCCCTGTTCCTTGAGAAGGTCCAGAAGCCTGACATAAGCAAGGTCCCTCCGTTTGCACAGTTCCCTTACCCGTACCATGCAGGCGTCGATCTGTTCTCCGCTTGTCATGTTTGTCTTATTTTCTCTGGCTTCCT
>CAMNGW010000325.1 GCA_946538615.1 uncultured Clostridia bacterium | reverse complement strand
CTGTATCAGAGGATGATCAAATACAACGACTTTGCTCATAAAAGATACCTCCTGTTGTTTCTTTAAGAGGAAATGCTCCCATCCAGAAGCATACCTTGTGCATTATAAGAGATTTAACCTGCCTTCGCAAGGCCAAGATAAAAAGAATTAAGGCATGCTGGTCAATTTCTTTCCATATTGTTAATATTTTCACAAGCACCATCCATGTCAAAAAGAAGGGGTTTCTAAGAATACGTCGAATAAATATTGTTTAATCAATTGCAGACCTGCAGAAATTAGCAGGCTACAGGGAGGAAGTTATTTGCCACATTCCCGCTATCTCATCGGTCACCTTCCTTATTATTCAGTCCTGATTGTTACAGGTATGGTTCTGGCCATTCTGCTTGCTTCACGTGAAGAAAAGCGTATGGAGCTTCCAAAAGATACCATTGTTGACCTTGCTCTTTTTCTGATCCCCATTTCTGTCCTTGGAGCGAGAATCTACTATGTTATCTTTGCCTGGGATATTTTTAAAGATGATCTGCTTTCCATTTTTGCCATCTGGGAAGGCGGCATCGCGATCTACGGTGCGCTCATTGCCGGGATCTGTACTACTTTTATCTTCTGCCGGTTTCGTCATATCAGTGTGATGGCCGTTCTTGACTGCATTGTACCAGGCCTTGCACTGGCTCAGGCCATTGGACGCTGGGGAAATTTTTTTAATCAGGAGGCTTACGGTCTCCCTGTCACAGATCCTGCCCTTCAGTTCTTTCCCATGAGTGTACAGATTCTTGAAGGCTCTGTCCCCGTATGGCACATGGCAACCTTTTTTTATGAATCTCTCTGGGACCTCCTTGTTTTTCTTTTTCTTTGGTCCGTACGAAAAAAAACGGAAAAAAGCGGAGACCTTTTTTTCCTGTATTCGCTGCTCTATGCTGCCGGGCGCCTTGTCATCGAAGGACTTCGCATGGACAGTCTCACCGCAGGACCCATCCGGGTGAGCCAGCTGATTGCTTTCCTTGCCTGCGTCCTTTTCCTTTTCCTGTGCCTGTACCGTAAAAAGCCGGTTCATCACCCCGTTGTCCTGACTCTCCCGGCTCTGCAGCTTATTCTGTTTCTGATTCTTCCAAGACCTGCGCTTGAATCTGCTTATCCGCCTTTTCTGTTTCTGTCCCTCACCTGTCTCGGTTCCCTGATGGCTTTTTCCACCGGACTTCCCTGGGGCGTACGTATTTTATGTCCTCTTTTGTGTACATTCTCCTGGTTCGCCTATGCACGCATGACTTCTGACTTGTCTTTCTGTCTTCTTTTCTCTGCAACCTCCCTTGCCGTCAGTTTGCCTGTCGCATTCCATACTTTTCTGAGGAGATGACCTTATGCCAACTACACGCCTGAAAAATATGCTCTATCGTGTAGCCCTTCCTCTGAAAGCCCCTTCGGTCAAAGGGAAGCTGTCCCATACGTGCCATGGAAAAAAAACAGATCTTTCTTCCTATGAACGGATCCTTGTAAATCACCATGTTCACGGGGCCAGTTTATATCTGGCCTCCGGGTCGGATGTCTTCTCTCGGATTGATACCTCCGTCCCTCAGCACACTGCTGACAGTTCTACACTCTTCCGCGTTGCTTCAGTAACTAAAATGGCCACCTCACTCATCACCTTGCGCCTGGTTGATGAAGGGGCGTTCACCCTGGATACATCCGTAGCAGATCTACTTCATTTGCCTTCTCTGTCTGGTATCACTGTCCGTCAGCTTCTCTCACATACCTCTGGACTCAGAGATGTGCCACAGACTGAAATGGCCCTTTTGAAAGGTCAGACGCTGCAGGAGGTACTGGATTTCAAAGGCGTACGTACATCTGAAAAAAGTTTTGCTTATTGCAACCTTGCCTTTGGTATTCTCGGCTCTGTAATGGAAACAGTGACTGAGAAAAGTCTTCGGGATGTTTTTGCGGATATGCTTCTGCGCCCTGCATCCATGGATGGCACAATTGATGCTTCAGTCCTCGAAGAAAACCAGATTATGCTGTGTACAAGAGTCCTTCCCTATCATCCGGAACACAGCCTTCGCAAAACACAGCTCGGCTCTGTCCCACTTGACAAGCCTGATCCCGTGCACCACTTTGGCCATACCGCAGGCGCCCTCTATACCAACGCTGAATCTCTTGATCATATGCTGGAAATCATCCGCACAGGCTCTTACAATGGCCATAGATTTCTGAGCCCGCATCTGCTTAAAGAAATGAAACGCATCCAGTCTCATTATGGGCGCCGCAGTCCTACCCTTCACTATGGACTCGGTCTTCTTATGATTCAGGACCCGCGCATGTCATCCCATACACTTTATGGACACCAGGGATTTGCTTACGGCTGTGTTGACGGAGTCTTTTACGAGGATGAAACGGAGAGAAGGGTCATTTTCCTTAATGGTGGATGCTCCGAAGCCAGGACCGGCATGCTTGCAGACAGCAACCGGGATATCCTTCAATTCGGTATCAGGGAGATGAAAACATGGCAACCGTAACAAGTATCCGTAAAGTAAAAAAACATCTTGATGTGGAAATTGACGGCGAAATTCTCCATGTCAGTTATGCCAGCTTTCACGCAAACCCAATCCGGTCCGGGCAGGAGATCGACCTTGCTGCCTACAGAGCTTTCCTGTCAAATGACCAGTTTAAGCCGGCCATGGCTTACGCTGGAAAGCTGCTGGCTGCAAAAGGCTATGCCACAGATGAAATCCGTAAAGTACTCACCCGGGGCGGATATCTTCCGGAAACCGCAGACCTTGTCGTCCAAAAACTGACTTCCCTCGGTTTTCTCGATGACAAACGCTTTGCTGAAACCTTCGCTGAAGTTCACCGCCACCAGGGCCATGGTCCGCTCAGAATCCGGCAGGATCTTCGCGCCAAAGGGATCAGCAGCGGTCTGATCGAAGAAGTACTTACATCGTTTGCCCAGGAAGATGATGATCATGATAATCCGGCTTATCAGATCGCCCTTCAGGCTTTCGGACGCAAAAAGCCCGGAGAAGACAGGCGCAAACGCGATCAGCGTATTATCAACCTTCTTCTCCGGCGCGGCTTCCCTTATGAAGATGCCAGATCTGCCCTTGACAGGGTATATGAAGAAATTGGCAATGAAGATACCGGGGAACCCGATGAAGATGCTCAGCTGCAGGATGCCATCCATCTTGTGGAAAAGCTGCTGGCTCGAACCGATGAAAAACATGCCAGTCAGAAAATTCTTGGCGCTCTCTCAAGACGCGGCTTTCCTTATGGAATCGCCAGACAGGCCCTTGAGAAAGTCCAGGAATCACTTGAAGATGAGGAGTAATTGAATCCTTCTCCTGTTTCATTGTGTTATTCCATCCGTGTTCTTACATCATGTTCCTGGTAAGTAAGTACAGGATGATTGCCGTGCGGATCCCTGTTGATTGATGCTTGTTCATAGGATGCTTATGGTGGAAACAAAAATGAGGTTCATCGCCTCATTTTTGTTTCCTTATTGCTCTACAGACACCGGCAACGCGTTCATCACACTGCCGAACAGCTGATCAAGCATTTCTTCGGTAATCCACTGAATGGATTCAGAAGCAGAAAGATCATTATATTCGCCTTTTTCAACGGGAGCAAGCACCATTTTAAATGTCTGGCCCTGTAATTCAGCTGTGAAGGACAATGCAT
>CAMNGW010000324.1 GCA_946538615.1 uncultured Clostridia bacterium | reverse complement strand
GTTTTTTATTTTTTTGATAGTTTTTACAGCGAAGAACCATTATTGAGCGTTATGTTTGACCTTTGGCATGAATCTGTCGCATGACTGGTATAATCTGTTTTGATTCGCTTTCTCTTGTGTTGCATGTATGTCAAACCCACGGTATGATCCTTTGCGTTTTCATTCCCTTTTGTTTTTTCATAATTATACATGCAATCTTTTGTAAGGCACTGATATGACGGAGCTGAGTGTATGTTTCGCCAAATAATAGGATAAGGAAAGAAAGGTGGAAAGTGCATGAGCACAAAAACTGCAGAAAAACGGGCCATACATGGAACAGGAAAGGTGTATTGGAGCAGACTGCGTGCCGAAATCAAACGTGACAAATGGTTGTATCTCCTGCTGCTGCCCGGTTTGCTCTATTTTATTATTTTCAAGTACTTGCCTATGTTCGGCATCGTAATTGCTTTTGAAAATTATGTGCCGTATTCCGGTGTACTGGGCAGTGAATGGGTCGGCTTGAAATGGTTCGAATATTTTTTCCGTTTTCCGGCATGGGTCACATACTTGACCAATACACTGATTCTGAGTCTGATGAACATTGTCTTTTATTTCCCGGCACCCATTATCCTGGCGCTCCTGCTGAACGAAATGCGGTCGCTGCGGTATAAAAAACTATTGCAGACTCTTCTGTATGTGCCTCATTTTATCTCCATTGTAATTGTAGTTTCCATTACATTTGTTATGTTCGGACCCTCTGGCATTGTTTATAAAGTAACTGAAATGATTCTTGGTCACCCCATCAACTACATGGGTTCTCCGGATACATTCCGCTGGATGATCATTGGACAGACCATATGGAAGGAAACCGGATGGGGCACTATTATCTTCCTTGCGGCGCTGACAAATGTTGACACTCAGCTCTACGAGGCAGCCATGGTAGACGGAGCCGGACGCCTTCGCCGTCTGTGGCACATTACGTTGCCTGCTATACGTTCTACCATCGTGCTTATGCTGATTCTGCGCATGGGCAGTGTGCTGGATACAGGTTATGACCACCTGATCCTTATGGCCAACCCGCTCAACCGCAAAGCCAGTCAGACACTGGACGTGTTTGTATACCAGCAGGGTCTCCAGCAAGGCCAGTTCAGCTATGCTTCTGCAATCGGTCTCATGAAATCCATTATCAGCGTGACCCTCGTTGTCGGTTCAAACAAGATCGCCCATGCCATGGGTGAACAGGGCCTGTATTAAGGAAAGGAGGAACGGACAATGTCTGAGGCAAAATTGGTTTCATCCAGCAAAAAGAAGCTCACAGAATCCACCGGAGCAGTCGGTCAGAATGCTACTGTTGGCAGCCGTATTTTCGATGTGCTCAATTATCTTTTCCTTACTCTGGTAGCTCTCACCACGATTCTTCCGTTTGTTTATATTATCGGTGCATCCTTTGCTTCTGAATATGAAATTGCAACCCGTCCCATGTTCTTTATCCCTCAGGACGTCACAGTTGATGCCTATAAATTCATTTTTTCTTCCAACAAAATCCTGCGTGGTTTTGAAAACTCCATCTTTATCACAGTTTGCGGCACAGCCATCAACCTGTTCTTCACAGTTACTATGGCCTATGCTCTTTCCAAAACCCGTCTGCGCGGAAGAAATTTTTTCCTTAATCTGGTCATTTTCTCCATGTTTTTCAGCGGTGGTATGATTCCCGGTTATATCGTGGTTGCAAATATCCTGAACCTGAAAAATACATTCTGGTCCGTTTTGCTTCCCGGTGCCATCAGTGCTTACAACATGATGATCGTGAAAAACTTTTTCCAGGGAATCCCTCAGGAACTTGAGGAGTCGGCTTCCATTGATGGCTGCACGGATATCGGGATCCTATGGAAGATTGTTCTGCCGCTTTCCCTTCCTGTTCTCGCCACTTTTGGTCTTTTCTATGCTGTCGGCCATTGGAACGCCTATTTCGGTGCTATGATCTATATGACCAACGCCAAAGAAAAATGGCCGCTTCAGGTACTGCTGCGTGAACTCATTATTATGAGTAACGGTTCTGCAGGCGATATGGCCAATATGGATGCTGACTTTGTTCAGCCGCCTGAGCAATCCATCAAAATGGCAGTCATTGTCGTCTCCACGGTTCCTATCATGTGCGTATATCCCTTCCTTCAGAAATATTTTGTCAAAGGCGTCATGGTAGGTGCTCTGAAGGGCTGATTTGGTTATCTGCGGCCTTATGCCGCTTATTGATAACAGATAAAAAAGGAGGAAACCTCGATGAAGAAACTTGTTGCTCTGTTCCTGGCTCTGGGTATGCTTCTGTCTCTGACCCCCGTCATGGCTGAAGAACCCTTCGAAATCAGTATCCTGCTGCCCGAATTCCCGGCCGATATTGATTTCGTCATGGAAAACAACCCTGTTCTTCAGGCAATCCAGGATATGTCCGGCGTGAAGCTGAACATTCAATGGGGCCCCAACTCCACATACGGTGACATTCTTAACACCACTCTCGCAGACAAGAATCCCCCTATGCTGGTTGTTGCTACGGACGCCCGCAGCCCCCTTATTGTAAACTCTGCGCGCGCTGGCCAGTTCTGGGATCTGACAGAAGCTGTGAAAGATGCTGAGAACTATCCGAACCTTGCCCTTGGTAATGAAGGCATCTATGACAACATCGCTGTTGACGGCCATATCTATGGTATTTACCGCAGCCGTGCCTATCCCCGCGGTGGTATCTATTATCGCTGTGACATCGCAAAAGAAGTTGGTTTTGACCGCGAAGTCCAGACCATCGACGATCTGACTGAGCTTGCTGAAAAGCTGGCCGGTTACAGCAAGGATACCTATGCTCTCAATATGTGCTCCTACACTGCCGGTACCATCAGCGTGATCACAGTCGCCTTTGGCGCTCCCAACACATGGGGCGTGGATGAAAACGGCGATATCTATCCTGCTCACCTTTCCGAAGGCTATCAGAAAGGCCTCGACTGGCTCCGTCATCTTTATGAAATTGGCGGCATCGATCCGAACTTTGCTCAGATCTCCACTTCAGACTGGGACAACATCGAGCGCACCGGTAAAGCCTTCATGCGTTTTGACTGCCTGGACAATGCCCACCGTCAGCAGGAATGGTTCGAAAACAATGCCGGCGTGACCGAGCAGATCTTCCAGTCCGTTGGCACAGTTGCCAAGGAAGATGGATCCATCACTGTATGGCCGCAGAATGCCGGTTTCAATGGCGAAGTTCTTGTCACCAAGAGCGTCTCTGAGGCTGACCTGCCCAAGGTTCTCAAGTTCCTCGACTGGTGCAACACTCCTGAGGGCCAGACCCTGATCAACGCTGGTCTGGAAGGCCTGACCTATGATGTCAACGAAGACGGCCTGCGCTATATCCCGGAAGAGAAGTCCGATGAATATTCCAAGAACTCCCAGATGTATCACAACAACATCAACCAGCTGGGCATGGGCGTTGCCGGCAACCGCGAGAATCCGAAAGCCCTTGTGAACCGCGGCTATACCCAGCTCCGTCAGCGCTATGAGGACCTCAATGCTCTGCTCGCTCCTTATGCTGTAGCCAATCCCTGCTATGCCTTTGTCAGCGATACCAACGTTGCATTTGGCACCCAGCTGAACCAGATCATCTCTGACGCTTCCGTGCAGTATATTGCCGGTCAGATTGATGAAGCTGGTC
>CAMNGW010000323.1 GCA_946538615.1 uncultured Clostridia bacterium | reverse complement strand
ACCGGCGGAACCCTTTCCCGGGTCTCCATGGGACACACGATTGTGGTCAGGACGGGTGTGACCCATATGGTCATTGACGGTCAGGAGAACCTTATGGATGGCCAGCCCTATACAACACCCGAGGGCATTCTTGTCATGGAAATCACGGCCCTTGTCCCATTCCTGTATGGCGCACAGTCCCTGTATGATGACAGAATAGGAGCACTGCGCATCACTGTCAGTTCTTCCCTATAACTCAGCTTTCAATCACGTTCTGCACAGACTTTTCCCATATTATGATCAGAATTTCCTCATAATTTGACATATCTTATGTGAAAAATGGTTGCATTACACCCCTGATTGTGCTAGACTAACGCATGGTGAGTCGTACTCATGTGATACGGTTCTCCGTCGATCCATAATTACAAAGGAGGATTCCCATGAACAAAAGGATTTCACTGATCCTGGCGCTGGTAATGGCATTGTCCCTTGTGATGAGTGCTGTTCCTGCCATGGCCGAAAAGACTGTTGTGACTTACTGGTCCAACGACCGTCACGACGAAGTGTACATGAATGAAGTCATTCAGAAGTTTAATGACACTCATGATGATATCGAAATCAAGATGGTCATTATGACAGATGACTTTGAAAACTCTATCCTTCTGGCCATCGACGGCGGAACCGCGCCGGATATCATTGGTCAGTCTGTAACGCTCAAGAACATGGTCGACTACGATGCCGTTGTGGACCTTGCTCCGTATATTGCGGCTGATGAAGAGTATCAGAAGGTCAACGATCCCTATAATCATAAGTACGAAGGCCTCAACGCTATTGGCGATGCCATCTACTGGGTACCCTCCGGCCAGCGCTCCGGTGTCCGTATCGAATACAACAAGTCACTTCTGGCAGCTTCCGGTTTTGAAGGCATTCCTTCCACCCTGCCTGAGTACATTGAAATGGCCAAGAAGATTACCGAAGATGGCAAGGGCAACAACCCTGTAACCTACGGTATCGGCTTCACCTCCTCTTCTCCTTTCGAGCGCCAGCTTGAAATGATGGCCCAGGTCTCCGGTGTCTACTATTATGACTATGCCAACGGCAAGTTCGATTTCTCCGGCTACAAGCCTTTCCTCGAGGCCGGTCGTGAACTGGTTGCCGTCGCCTATCCGGACCAGCAGGGCGTAGATAACATGCGTGCCCAGTTTGCCGCTGGTTCCTTCGCTCTTTGGGGAAATGCTTCTCAGGAAGCCGGCGTGTTCACCAACCAGTTCCCGATCAGCGGTTTCGAATGGGGCGTATCCCCTGTTCCTTCCCTTGACGGCGAAATCAAGGGTGCCCTGCAGGTCAACCCCAACAAGGGCTATCTGATGCTCAAGGCTTCCAAGAATTATGATGCTGCATGGGAAGTCATCAAGTATCTGCAGAGTGAAGAAGTTCTTGTTGGCTACATGGAAGGCGGCTATGATCTTCCTATCACTTCTTACATCGACGAGCGCATTGACAAGTCCAAGATGGGCCGTATGGGCGACTTCTCCCTTCTGGACTACGAGTCTGTGTATCCTGCCGTTCCTACCATCAATCTGATGGGCGATGACTACCGCACTCAGTTGTGGAATGCTATCATGGGACACATGGATATCGACGAGGCTATCGCAGATCTGAACACCCGCTACAATTCAGCCTATGACGAGGATATCTCTCTTGGCTTCATCAAGCGTCTGGTGATCGAAGACTATGATCCGCTGCATCCCTCTGCCGGTACCGTGACCTGGCTGGACAAGTAATCCCAAGCCAATCTTGAAGGCCGTCCGCAGCACACTTGGCGTTGCGGACGGCCTTCTGCATACTGTGTCATCAAAGGAGGTTTCCCGTGAGCAAATATGTTAACCCGCAGCTGGCTCCGACAAATCGTCCGCCCAGGCCAGTCAACAAAAAAATGCGTCTGAAAGAATCGGGCAGCGTTGCCTCTGGCCTCATGCTGGCTCCCTCCATTATTTTCCTGTGTGTCTGTTCCGTCTATCCTTTTATCTGGATTTTCCGTTATATCACATACAATTACGATGGCATTCCTGCACACACCCGTTTCACGGGACTGCGCAACTTCACCACTATGCTTGCCGACACCAAGTTCTGGAACAGTGTTGGCACAACATTTGAATATGCGCTGTGGAAACTGGTCTTTATTATTCCTCTGGCGCTGATCATGGCTGTCCTTCTCAACCAGAAATTAAGGGGATCAGGTTTCTTCCGCGGCGTGTTCTTTATGCCGACTGTCATTTCCTCCTCAATTTCCGGTATGATTTTCACTTTCATTTTTGCCACCGGAAACGGCATCCTCAACGGCATGCTGCAGAATATCGGCCTTGTCAACCAGCCTGTCGGATGGCTGACCGATACCTCTGTCGTCATGTCCTCTGTCATTATTATGTCTGTCTGGGCCGGTTTTGGTAACTATATGCTTTACTTCGTCACAGGCATGACATCCATTTCAGAGGATGTGTATGAATCCAGCCGCATCGATGGTGCCAACGGAGTGCAGACTTTCTTTAAAATCACCCTGCCCATGCTTGCCCCAGTGCTTAAAGTTGTTCTGATGCTGGCCATAACAGGTGCATTTAAAGACTATGAAGCCATCATGGTGCTCACCAACGGAGGCCCTGGTACCCGTACCAACGTGATGTTCCTTTATATTTACAACCTGATCTTTGGTACAGGAGCCAACTCGGCCCGTCAGATTGGCTACGGTGCACTTCTGTCCCTTGTTGCTGCTGTGATCGTCGGTGCTGTGACCATTATCTACAATATAGTGGCCAAAAAACTCGACGATGTTGTGTAAGGAGGCGACGAGTATGGCAAAAAATAAAGCCCAGATTGTTTATTCTCCTAAGCAAAAAGCCATTCGTGCCATCCTGTGGCTTCTTCTGGTCATTGTATCCATTGTTGTCATCTTCCCTGTTCTCTATATTATTCTTGGTTCGTTCAAAGAGAACCAGGAACTGCTGCTTGGCGGCGCCAATATCTTCCCCCAGAAATGGGTCATCCAGAACTATATTGACGCCTGGAATCAGGCTAATTTCGCGGTATACACCAAAAACAGCCTGCTCCTTTCCTTTGGTGTCATGCTGATTTCTCTGATCGTCGCCTCCATGGCAGGCTACGTATTCTCCCGTAAACATTTTCCTGGCAAGGAAATCATTTATGGCATCTTTACCGCCTTCATGTTCATTAACGTGGGTTCTGTTTCTCTGCGCCCGCTGTATGAACTGGCCACCCAGCTGAAAATCAACACCAGCCTGTGGCCTGTTATCCTCTTTTCCGCTGGCGGTGGACAAGCCACTTATATTTTCCTGTGCCGCGGCTATGTCAATTCCGTGCCCAAAGAGCTTGATGAGGCTGCACGCATTGATGGCTGCTCTTTTTTCCAGACATATTCAAGGATCATTATCCCCATGCTCAAGCCTGTTCTGGCAACCATCGCAATCCTCTCTTTCCGTCAGGGCTGGAACGAATACATCATGCCCCGCGTCTTTACCATGACCAATGACAGCCTCAGACCCTTGACGGTCGGCGTCAATATGCTCAAAAATGCCGGTGATGGAGCCGCCGCCTGGAACATCATGTTCGCCGGTGCCACCATTGCCATCATCCCGATCCTTGTTGTCTTCATCTGCTTCAGCCGTTACTTCATGGGCGGTCTGACAGCCGGTGCTGTCAAAGGATAACAGGAT
>CAMNGW010000322.1 GCA_946538615.1 uncultured Clostridia bacterium | reverse complement strand
CGGCGACTGGGGAACCCAGTTCGGCAAGATGGTCTGCGCCTATAAGAAGTGGGGCACAAAAGAGGAAGTTGAGAAGGGCGGCGTCAATGAGCTGACCCGGCTGTATGTGCTCTTCCACGAGGAAGCGGAGAAGGATCCGTCCCTTGAAGACGAGGGCCGCGCCTGGTTCAAGAAGATTGAGGACGGCGACGAGGAAGCGCTGAGCATTTTCAACTGGTTCAAGGAACTGACGCTGAAAGATACGGCGCGCGTCTATGACATGCTCGGCGTGAAGTTTGACAGCTATGCCGGTGAAAGCTTCTACAACGATAAAATGGGCCGCGTCATTGATGAGCTCCGCGAGAAGAATCTGCTGACGCTCTCAGAAGGCGCATCCATTGTTGACCTGACCGAAGACAAGATGCCCCCCTGCCTGGTGCTCAAAAAGGACGGCACAACCCTTTATGCGACAAGAGACCTGGCAGCCGCCCTGTATCGTCATGATACCTATGATTTTGCCAAGTGTCTCTATGTTGTGGCCTATCAGCAGGACCTGCATTTCCGCCAGATCTTCCGCGTTCTGGAAAAGATGGGTTATGCATGGGCAAAAGACTGCGTGCACGTGGCATTTGGCATGATTTCCTATGAAGGAGAGACGCTGTCCACAAGAAAGGGCAATGTCGTGTATCTCGAGGAACTCCTGCATCAGGCCATTGATAAGGCCAGGGAAATCATTGAGGAGAAGAGCCCGAACCTGGAAAACAAGGATGAAGTGGCAAAACAGATCGGTATTGGCGCTGTTGTGTATACCGACCTGAGCAACAGCCGGATCAAGGATATCGATTTCCGCTGGGATCGTGCCCTGAACTTTGACGGCGAAAGCGGCCCGTATGTGCAGTATACGCATGCACGCTGCTGTTCCCTCCTGCGCAAGGCGGAGAGTCTCGATCTTCCCGAAATGCGGGCTGATGCCCTGAACAATGATGAAGCGCAGGCGCTTCTGCTTCTGGTTTCCCGCTAGCCGGATGTCATTCTGGAAGCGGCAGACAAGTATGAGCCGTCCATGATTACACGCGCTGTCACAGACATTGCACAGGCTTACAACCGCTTCTATTATGAGCACAGAATCCTGGATGATGATCCTGCCGGAACAGCAGCACGTGTTGCTCTGACAAAGGCCACACGCGACGTGATCCGCACAGGTTTGTACCTCATCGGGATTGAAGCACCTGAAAGAATGTAACAGAAAACGCCGGCCGCGGCCGGCGTTTTTCGTTGTCCTCAGCCTTCAAACAGGCGGGCATGGCAGAACATGTACTGCTGATAGAGGCCTGCATAGGCACCCAGCGAAGGGAACGGGTTGACACCGTGATAGTGCGTATCGATGACACGCTGAATCCATACATCCACCGGGGCACAGGAGAGGCGGTGGTAGCCGAAGAGCATGACACAGCTGGCCACCTTGATGCCGACGCCGGGAAAAGCCAGAAGGGTCTGCATCAGCCGGTCGTCGGAAAGCCGTGTGTTCTGGGAAGGCAGGGGTGAAGCGCATACAAGCCTGGCGGTCTCGCGCACATACGGCGCACGGTACCCAAGCGAGCATGTGCTGAGTTCTTCAAGGGAACAGGCAGCGATTGCCTGGGGCGTGGGAAAGGCGAACCCCTTCTCATCCTTTTCTCCGCAGAGCGCACAGAGTTTTTCAACACAGGACTGGATGGCGGGAATGGATTTGCGCTGGGAAATGATAAAGGAAATCAGGGTTTCAAAGGGATCCTGGCGCAGGATACGCAGTCCCCTGCAGCAGGCAGCGCAGGACTGAAGATAGGGGTCATCGGGAGGAATCTGCCCGATGGCCTTTGCATAGGGCCCGTTGAGGTCAAGATAATGCGACCAGAAGGGAAATGCTTCCTCACTGCAGGACAGGTCCAGCTCCTCCGGACCGGTTCGGCGGATTTCAAGGGTACGGCTGCCGGCGCGCAGCGCAATGATCTCCCCCGACGCATGCATACGGAAGCACTGTCCGGAGCGAGCAATCAGAAAAAAATCGAGATTTTTGTTCGCTATTTTCATAATTTGTCTCCAATGACCAATTAGATGACAAAACCGACGACATAAGGTGAAAAAAAGAGTTGCATCCGAAAAATAATATATGTATAATACAGCTGACCGCTAATGAATGTTCGCATTCTTAACGGTTTGGGAACCGTGATTGCAGCGACCTTGCTTTTTCATCTGACGTGTTTCAGACGATCAGTGACTGGAACTGCAGCACATGGCTGAAGTTGGCTCAGAGCCTTCTCCAGCCTTTTCTTTTTTTCAAAAATGCCTGTCAGATGATCTGACAGGCAGGATTTCAGGTTTCCTCAGTGTTTTCCGGTTTCAGATGCCGCTTTTCACGCTTGCGCGGAACACGCGGAAGATTGGGATCAGCTGCCTGCTTGACAAAGGCAGAAGGGCTGATGCCGACAATATTCTTGAACTGCTTGGAGAAATGATAGGGATCCTTCATGCCGACCTCTGCGCCGGCTTCGCGGACGGAATAGTTCTGGTCACGAAGGAGTTCCTTTGCGCGTTCCATCTTGCAGTGGAGCACATAACTCAGCGGGGGCATGCCGACTTCACTGACAAAGCGCTTGCGGAATGTTTCCATCGGCACGCGCGAGATGGCAGCCATTTCTGCAAGGGAGAAATTATCCTTGTACTGTCCGGCACGCAGTGTGTCGACCACCTTGGCGATTTCATGGGAAAGCATGGCATCCATGGCGACCGGCTGACCCCACTGGCTGGCGAGCATGCCGTACATGAGATGCTGCAGCTGATAGGTTGCATTGGACGTGCCGGAATGACGCACGACAACCTGAACAATCTGTTTGGCCAGATAGGTCTGGCTGGGCAGTGCTTTCTGTTTGAGCGGGACATGGAGCAGAGCTCCCATTTTCCGGACAACTGTGGCAGACAGCGGGCCGTCAAGCGCCATCCACAGACACACAGCCTGCGTGTCGACAGTCAGTGTGGCAGGCACCTGGCCTGCAGGAAGAATGCAGGTATCGCTTTCGGTAAGGACCAGATTGGTTGTATTCCATTGAAGTTCTGCTTTGCCGCTTTCGACGCAGAACCATACATACTTTTCGTGCGGGATCAACGCATACTGTCCGTTCTCAAGAACTGCGCTGCCAGCATACGAAATCCACGCACCGCTTGCGACAGTCAGACTGCCTGGTTTATGCCATCCTTCCACGACGAGAGTATCCGGAGCAGCTTCGATTCCCTGAAACAGATAAGATTCCATCTACGTTTTCCCTCCCAACTAACATTGACGGATATGTTAAGTATATCTACCATATACGACAATGTCAATAAAAAATCGGGAAGTTTTTTCGGTTTGATGGCGATTTGGTAAAACTGCACAGAGGAATGAAAAATGCCTTAGGCAACTCGTCATTGGTTCAATCAGATGTTTTGTTCTCATCAGCCGTTGCTCTCGGAATATGTACCGTTCTGCATGGCATCCCAACGGTCTTCCTGACCATACTGCGTGATATCCGGGCTTCCCTGGAGTCCGTCGGGCACATAGGAGACTTTCAGCTGAACCAGGACGCAGACGAACCGGGCCCCGTGCAGCGGGATATCCGTGTCCAGAGAGGAACGGATTCCATGAAAGGATTTGGTGTTCAGCGCTTTGGCATCCACGGAGGTCAGAGCGACATGCACAGAGGAGGAAGACACGGAGAACGCAGCGGATTCCGGAGGC
>CAMNGW010000321.1 GCA_946538615.1 uncultured Clostridia bacterium | reverse complement strand
GTCTTCCACCTTCAGAAAGCTCGCTGGGAATCAGGATGCCTCTGGTATCATAGTACTGAACCGTTCTGACTGTGACACCACAAAGTTTTGCAATCTCTCCCGTGGTATATTTTGACATAGCTCTCACCTCCTTTCGCCATGTATCCTACAACATGACGCTGCGTAACAAGCAACACCTTACGTAGGGGGATTTTTCATTTTCAGTGATCTTTACATCCTTTTTACGTGATCTTCAGAAATCCCACGCTGTCAAATGACATGTGCATTATATCGCATAACAGATTTCTGAATACACTGCTCCTTCCACAAAAAGAAAACGGTCATGACATGCCCGGGCAAACAGTGGCCATCCGGATCATATCTTAAAGCATTCCTTTTACAGCAGTGACCGGTGCCGGACAGAAAAAGAGGATATCTGTGCCAGTACCTCCCCAACTGCTGTGATCTAATCAGGTTCGACTTCATGTAATTGAAGGAACAGAAAATGGCATGACCTGAAAGATCATGCCATTCCTGAAAACCATGATGTGCTTACGCGGACCATCCTGTTTGCGCATACGCTTTTCAGTCAAGAATCCCCAGCATTTTAAAATCCCGGCTCCAGCGCGTCAGAGGAGCAGGACTTCCCGCAACCATACGGCCAGCTTTTTTCTCACCGATAGAATCAGCAGGGGTGCAGGTACACATAGCTGCTGCATCTTCAGGACGGATATCAAATACATGGATCAGATTCTCAAAGGCTTTATGCATGGTAAGAACAGAACCCGCAAGGGTTCCGTCTGCCAGTCTGGCTTCGCTTCCTTTTACATAAACCTTTTGTCCTCCAAGTGCATATTCCCCATCTGGCATTCCGGCCGCTTCCATGGCATCGGTAATTGCCACAGCCTTCGAGCTTCCCTTGCTTTTGGCAATAAGCCGAACAATATCACGGTGCAGATGTACGCCATCACAAATCATCTCAGCAAAGAACCTGTCATCCGTCAGTCCAGCACCCGGGACTCCTGGTTCACGATGTTTGAGGGGGGTCTGTGCATTGAAGGTGTGTGTGATGTGATCAGCTCCCCAGTCCCCTGCAAGATGCACAAGCTCTGCATCTGCAGCAGTGTGGCCAACTGACACATGTACGCCCCATTGACATACTGTACGAATAAAATCTTCAGTTCCGTTTCTCTCAGGAGCCAATGTAATCAGCTTCACGGTACCGGGTCTTTCATTTGTCATTTTCAAAAATAATTCCACGGACGGATCCAGAAAGAACTCTTTGCGCTGAGCCCCCGCCTTTGACTCCTGTAAAAAAGGCGCTTCCATGTGTGCTCCAAGAGCATGCGCACCTGTTACCTCCGGCCGGTCAATGACAGACTGTATCCCGCTCAATGCTGTCTGCGTGTCACCGATACTCGCGGACATCGTTGTTGGGCAGAAGGCTGCTACACCTTCACGGTACAAATCCCGGCTCATGTGTCTTACAGCTTCCTCCCCCTGCATAACATCATGGCCACGGAAAGCATGAATATGTACATCCACAAAACCCGGCAGAATATAGTCACCTTTCACATCAAGAATCTGTTCGTATAAACCGGCAGAAAGATCCGCACCGATTTCATGGATTTTTCCGTTATGAATCCTCACATCCAAACCTTCAACAAAACCTTCTCCCATAAAAAGGCTGCCACCGCGAACTATCATCATTATCACTCCCTTGATCTGCTTAGAGCAGGTAAAGTAAATCGTATCCCTTGGGCTGTCGGAAACATTGCAATGGTGCTCTGATCATTCTCTTTATCTTAATCCCTCTGAAACCAACAAACGGGACATGTCAGGTGATTCTGTGACACAACGCAGCAAAAAGTCCCTATACCCGTAGACTATTTGACCGGATACATTTTCTGCTTGCTGTCCTTTTCTTCTTTATCGCCGTCCTCGGGCGTGGGCTTTGTACTGAAAATCAATATCCCAGGATTACAGGAAAAATTGTACACTACTTCTTTTTCAGGAGAGCTGCAGCATGCTGCAGCTCTCCTGAAAGAAAAAAGGACCCTAATGGGGCGCTTTTCTTATTTGTCGTAGTTTACGACCAGAGCAAATTCGTCAGCTTTCAGAGAGGCGCCGCCAATCAAGCCACCGTCAATTTCAGGCTGAGCCATAAGCCCTTTGACATTTGCCGGCTTCATGGAACCGCCGTACTGGATCCGTACTGTATCCGCCACATCTTTGCCATACTTTCCTTCGATAGCCTTGCGGATCACACCAATAGTTTCATTAGCCTGCTCATCTGTAGCAACAAGTCCTGTTCCGATGGCCCAGACAGGTTCATAAGCAATGATAACGTCCTTGACTTCATCCGGCGTCAGTCCCGTGAGGGCAATCAGTGTCTGATAGCTTACCAGTGCATCTGTGTAGCCATCTACACGCTCTTCTTTCTTTTCGCCCACGCATACGATCACTTTCAGACCAGCTTTGACAGCGGCAAGTACACGTTTATTGACCGTGAAATCTGTCTCACCAAAATACTGGCGGCGTTCTGAGTGGCCGATAATCACATATTCAGCTCCAGCTTCCTTGAGCATGGCAGCGGATAATTCACCCGTATAAGCACCGCTCTCCATGAAGTGCACATTCTGAGCACCCACCTTGATGTTGCTGCCGGCAGCAGCTTCTACTGCATTGGCAATATCCACAGCCGGAACACACACAACCACATCACAGACAGCATCCTTAACCAGGGGCTTTAACGCATTGACCAGTTCTGTGGCTTCCTTGGGCGTTTTATTCATCTTCCAGTTTCCAGCAATAATCGCCTTACGCATCTCAATCTCTCCTAACTCTACAAAATCTTAAAAAGTTCCCGCAAGGGCAAGCCGTGCGGGAACATTGATCTTACTTTTCATCCAGACAGGCAACGCCGGGCAGTGTCTTTCCTTCAAGATATTCCAGGCTGGCTCCGCCGCCAGTAGAAATATGCGTCATCTTATCTGCCAGACCCATCTGCTCAACAGCTGCGGCACTGTCGCCACCGCCGATGATCGTCACTGCATTGCTCTCTGCCATGGCTTTTGCAACGCTGAGGGTACCCTGTGCCAGAATCGGGTTCTCGAACACACCCATAGGTCCGTTCCACACAACAGTAGCTGCACCGCGGACAGCTTCAGCATACAGTTCCTGCGTCTTGGGTCCGATATCGCAGCCTTCCATGTCGTCCGGAATCTTATCTGCATCGCATACAAGGGTATCAATCGGGGCATCGATCGGGTTCGGGAAAGCTTTGACGCATACTGTATCCACAGGCAGGAGCAGCTTTACGCCTTTCTCTTCTGCCTTCTTCATCATGTCTTTGCAGTAGTCAATCTTGCTCTCGTCAAGAAGGGAATTGCCCACACCATAACCCTTAGCCTTGAGGAAAGTGAAAGCCATACCGCCGCCAATGATCAGGGTGTCAACCTTTTCAAGCAGATTGGAAATCACATTCAGCTTGTCTTCGATCTTGGCACCGCCAAGGACAGCCACGAACGGACGGTCCGCATTTTCAAGGGCTTTGCCCATCACGGACAGTTCCTTGCCAATTAAATAACCGGCAACATTAGGTGAGGTGAAAGCAGTAACACCAGCTGTTGAGCAGTGCGCACGGTGGCAGGAACCGAAAGCGTCATCCACATAGCAGTCTGCCAGAGAAGCAAGCTCTTTGGAGAATTCTTCGATATTCTTGGTCTCCTCTTTGCGGAAACGGGTGTTCTGGAG
>CAMNGW010000320.1 GCA_946538615.1 uncultured Clostridia bacterium | reverse complement strand
AAAATGACCATCAGTCTTTTCTGCTGCAGGAACTGACAAGGCCCTGCCTTTCAAGCCTTTTCAGTGTCTCACCGTCTTCTCCCACTGTCAGTGACATCCTCAAGATCGCCGGGGATGTCTGTGACGCCCTCACTGCCCTTCTCGAAAAAGGCTATACGCATTTTGACGTGACGCCAAAAAACATTTTCCTCACAGACGACGGCGCCAAGCTCGGCGATTTTTCCCATTGCCGTCAGGTACCTCCGGGCACAGTCTATGCACGGCCCATAGGGTCCTACCGTTTCATGGCACCGGAAATCGCCACGGGCGGAACGTGGAGCGGCACCGAGGACATTTATTCTCTGGGCATCACCCTCTATGCGCTGCTGACCGGGGGAAAACTGCCTTTTGATTTTAAGGGCAGGCCAGTTCCCATCCGTCACCGCAGCGATACCATCCAGACAGCTTTCCTCCATCCCGCACTTGTGGACATAATCAGCAGGGCATCCGCCTATGACCCTTCCGACCGCTATCCTTCTCCCGAAGCTTTCAAAGCGGATATCCTGAAATTCACACAGGAGTACCCTCAGTTTATGGAGGAGTGCGTGCCGGCCTACCTTCCCGTGTACAACGGTATGAACGACACCACGCTCCCCACCGTGCCCGATTCCGATCCGTACCGTACGAATCCCATGTATGATAAAACCTGATCTCAGCCATTAATGCTTATGGAGGAATACATTTTGCGGACACATGTTTTCTTTCTTCTCCTGCTTGTGCTCACTGCCGCCTTATCCCTGTCCTCCGCACAGGTCAGCACTGGAACTGATCTTCCGGTCACGACACCCACAGATCTTTCCACCCCAACGGACCTCGGGCCTGTCACGACGCCAACGGACCTCGGGCCTGTCACGACGCCAACGGATCTCGGACCAGTTACTACGCCTACGGACCTGGACACAGGTGTCCCTGTGACAGCTGAATCTTTTCCGGACGGCGCGTTCCGTTCCTATATTCAGGAGCAGATCGACAAAGATGCAGACGGCTTTCTTTCCCCATCTGAATGTGAGCTGGTCACCCGGATGGATGTTTCCCTCAGGAACATCTCTTCTCTCGCGGGCATCCGCCTCTTTCCCAATCTCACAGAGCTTGACTGCTCCATGAACCAGCTCACTGAACTGGACCTGTGCGGGAACGCAAAGCTCATCAAAATCAATTGTTCCAACAACCAGCTCACAAGCCTGAACGTGACCGGGAACCCGGTCCTGTCGGACCTGTCCTGCAATTACAATCAGCTGTCGGCCCTTGATGTCACGCACAATACAGACCTGCTCTACCTCTGGTGCATCAATAACCAGCTGGAGTCGCTCGATCTGAGCGGGAACCCTTTCCTGGTCTCCCTGATGTGCGGTTCCAACGCCATCCGTTCCCTGAACATGACCCGCTGTACCTCTGTGCAGACAGTTTCCTGTTCATCCAACGCCCTGTCTGAACTGGACCTTGGAAACTGCAGCATGCTTGTGTCCCTGGAATGTGCATCGAACCAGCTCCCTTCGCTTGATCTGAGCAGAAATCCTTATATGACCTACCTTGATTGTGCAAACAATGCCATTGCACAGCTCCATCTTGAAAACAATACCCGTCTGGGTACCGTTCTGTGCAACGCCAATGCCCTGACACTGCTTGAAACGGGGGACAATTCGGCCCTGACCCAGCTCTCCTGCCAAGCCAACAATCTCACAGCCCTCGATGTCAGCGGCAATCCCGCGCTCACCGTCCTCCACTGCCACTATAACGGGATCACCAGTCTGGACCTTTCCGGCAACCCTGCCCTGGTCACGCTGAACTGCGAATACAATGAACTGACGCAGCTGGACCTTCCCGGCAGCCTGCAGTACGTATACTGTTCTTCCAATGCACTGACAGGCCTGGATGTCAGCGGTCTCTCCCGTCTGAAAATGCTGATTTGTTCCGGCAATGTCCATATTGTGAAAGTAAATCAGGACCGGACTTATGATCTGTCCTCTCTGCCCGGCTTTGACATCGCTAAGGCCTCCAACTGGAAAGGCGGGACAGTGGATGGCACAAAGCTCACGGCGGATGCCTCACTTGTCACCTATGCCTATGACTGCGGCAAGGGCCAAACAGCCACCTTCAGGCTCCGGATCGAGGAAGTGCCTGCTGAGGTGCCAGAACTCATTCTCCCCGCCGATCTGACGGAAATCGGGTCCATGGCCTTCGAAGGCGTCACAGAAAGGCGCATCTATGTCCCGGGTTCTGTCCAGTCCATTGCGGATGACGCCTTCCCGCCTGACACGGTTGTGTATACCCCTGCTTCAGGGTTTGCCTATACATGGGCCACACAAAAAGGCCTGACGGTTGTCGACTATACGCTCCCCTGAATAAAAAGCCGGGTACTTTCCTGAGTACCTGGCTTTTTGCATGGATCTGTCTCTCAGACCCTTCCCGTATTTACATATGAACGGTGTGCACCCGTCCCTCCCACAGCACGCTGTAGGTGACAGGGAAAGGCAGATGGGGCGTCTTAAGCACGATCCTTCCGTTTTCTGTGCAAACATCTTCCACTTCAGCGCCAAGGGCAAAATGTCCCGTGCTCCCCACAATCTGGGGCTCTTCCATCCTGGGCTGCACGCGCACAATTTCAGCGCTGTGGGGCGGAAGGCTCCCCAGGTTCACAGCCTCATCCGGTCCTGCCGCACCGTACTGCCCGCTGTAGAAGGCAGACAGGATATATGTCTTTTCCTCCGTCTCATCGCCAAGGATGTCCCGTGCGCTGACCTGTACGGATTCTGTCTGCGTATCGCTCCAGTTCAGAAGGACCAGTTCCCGCAGCCCCTGCCCCCGGACATGTACGCGGGACGGGATCCTCTCGCCTTTGTCCAGTACTGGCACAGCTGAAACAGGAACATACGGCAGGAGATGGCGCAGCTCCTCTGTTCTGTCCTGGTCCATATCTGCAAGCGGCTCTGTCTGGCTGAGCAGCCCGCCGCTGAGGTACTGATTGGCCAGCACCGTCCTCACTTCCGTATCACTGAGCAGCCCGAGCGTCAGGCGCAGCCCTCTTGTCATCTGCTCCTGCCTGCGCAGCATGAGACAGTCCGCGTCGTTGTACCACCAACTGGCCATATAGCTCCTGAGCAGGTTCTGCTTCACAGTAAAGGGTACTGCCTTCCCTCCTCCGCCTTCGCTTGTCCACATGCTCAGGACGTCTGAGCCCGTCCTCTGGGCATCTGCAATGCCCAATGCGGCATCATACAGGCCCCCGCACACGAGCAGGAAGCTGTCCTCTCCTATGCCCCTCCCACCGCCTGCATAGCCAGCCGGTAAGCCTGGGGCCATGACATGGATGCATCATACCGCTCTGCTTCCGGGTAAATCACTGCGGCCCGTGTAAAATCCAGCTTGTGATAGGTATATCCCCATTCCACAGTGAGCATCCTGTAAAAAGAGGTGATCCATTCACGGACCCGGGGAATCGTGATATCCAGTACCTGATATACTGTCCCGTTCATAGGGAACAGAACAGGGACGCCATTTGCACACAGCCGCCATTCAGGATGTTCCTTCCAGATGGAGGCAGTCTCATGCGATATGAAGGGGCTGGTCCAGATCCCCGGCGTCATCCCTGCTGCCCGGATCTCTCCGGCCAGCTCTTTCATGCTTACCGGAAAACGGGGGTTGGGGCGCCACTCACCCAGGGTCGTTTCCCAGCCTTCATCGATCTGAAAGGTGTTGTAAGGAAGTTTTTTTGA
>CAMNGW010000319.1 GCA_946538615.1 uncultured Clostridia bacterium | reverse complement strand
ACAAAGATGAAATTTACAGATGCGGAAGGCAGGCTGTGCACACTCGGCATGTGTGTGGACGTGACCGAGATGACAAGAATCAAATCAGCCGAAGCTGAAGCGCGTGTCAAGCAGCAGGAACTTGAGGCGCGGGTAGCGCTTCAGGAGAAACTGATTGCGGATGCCAGACGCCGGGAACAGCTTGAGAAAATGATCACAGCGCTGGCTTCGGACTACTGGAGCGTATATTATATTGAGCTTGACAAAGACCATGGCGTATGCTACCAGTCCCATGAAGAAATCGAAGATGGCCTTCAGGTCGGGAACAGCTTTCCTTTTCTGGAAACATTTACGCGCTACGCTGCAGAGTATGTGAAAGAACCCTACCGGGAGGAGTTCCTGCACTTTATCCAGCCGGAGAATATCCGGGAAGGACTGCGTGCCGCACGTGTCATTTCTTTCCGCTATGAGGTGCAGCGCCATGGGAAGGATGTCTATGAGATGATCCGCTTTGCGGGTGTCAGGCATCCTGAGGACAGAGAGGACCACATTGTGCACAATATCTCGGCGTGTTTTATGGATGTTGATTTTGAGACGCGCCACACCCTTGAACAGAGTCAGGCGCTTTCAGATGCGCTTCACGCCGCTGAGGAAGCCAATAAAGCAAAAACTGCCTTCCTTTCCAATATGAGTCATGAGATCCGTACGCCGATGAACGCCATCATAGGGCTCAACAGCATAGCCCTCAATGATCCCGGAGCGACAGGCAGGGTAAGGGAGTACCTGGAAAAGATTGGGAGCAGTGCACAGCACCTCCTGAATATCATCAACGATATACTGGACATGTCCCGTATTGAAGCGGGCCGCATCGTGATCAGAAACGAAGAATTTTCCTTTGCCAAAACGCTTGAACAGGTCAATACCATGATCAGCGGACAGTGCCGCGACAAAGGTCTCCTTTACGAATGCAGAATGTGCGGCCCGATTGAAGAAAACTATATCGGAGATGACATGAAGCTCCGGCAGGTGCTGATCAACATTCTGGGGAACGCGGTCAAGTTCACGCCATCAGGCGGTGAAGTAACTTTCCTTGTCGAGCACGTGGCCAGCTATGACGGAAAAGCGACGCTGCGCTTTATCGTCCGTGACACAGGCATCGGCATGAGCGAAGCCTTTTTGCCGCACCTGTTCGACACCTTCAGTCAGGAGAACAGCTCCAATACGAGCCGTTACGGCAGTACGGGCCTTGGAATGCCTATTACCAAAAGCATTGTGGAACTGATGAACGGGACCATTGAGGTAGAGAGCTGCAAGGGACAGGGCACGACCTTTACCGTGACACTGACATTTGGCAGTGGGGCCAGACTTGAACCAGCTGAAGGGGACATGCCCCATGATCCATGGGTGCTGGTGATCGATGACGATCCCATTGCCTGTGAACATGCCCAGATCGTGCTCAAGGAAGTGGGCATACGCTGCGAAACGGCGACATCGGGCCGTGAAGGGGTAGAAATGGTCCGGATGCACCATGCGCGCCGTGAACCTTTCAACCTGATTCTTGTCGATTGGAAAATGCCGGAGATGGACGGTCTCGAAACGACGCGGAACATACGGGAAATTATAGGCCATGAGGCAGCTATTGTGATTTTAACATCCTACAGCTGGGAGGATGTGGCAGATGAAGCACGGACAGCAGGCGTAGACAGTTTTGTGCCCAAGCCGCTTTTTGCGGCAACGGTGATGGACGAGTTCCGTGAGGCCTTTAAGCGCAAGCACGCTGCGCAGAGCAGTAAAAGTGTGGACCTGCGTGGGAGGAGGATCCTGCTGGCGGAAGACGTGTCAGTCAATGCGGAAATCATGATGATGATTCTGGGAATGCGGGAAATAGAGACGGATCTGGCAGAAAACGGCCGGATCGCCGTGGACCTGTTTGCAGAGCATCCGGAAGGCTATTATGACGCGGTTCTTATGGATATGCGCATGCCTGAGATGGACGGCCTAGAAGCGACCCGCATTATCCGTTCCATGAAGCGGGCGGATGCATTGAAGGTGCCAATCATTGCCCTGACAGCCAACGCGTTTGATGAGGATGTGCAGCGCAGCATGCAGGCCGGCCTCAATGCACACCTTTCCAAGCCAGTGGAGCCTGAGATTCTTTATGAGACGCTTGAGAGCCTGATCGGGAGATAAAGAGAGAAAGCACCGTGCACTCTATGGCGCGGCCACCTGAAAAGGACCTGTTATGCAAAAGGAAGCCGGACCTAAAGCCGCAGTCCCGGTGAAAAACCGGAGCGTACATATCCCTGTGGCCCGGTGCTCCGGTGATTAAAAAAGCAGGGCAGGTGAACCGGAAGTCCCATGGACATCAGAAAAAACGCCCCTTGTTAAGGGGCGTCAGGGAATTACTGGGTTATCTTTCCCATGACAACGGGGTGCCGTGCGCCTGTTACGCGGGGCACGCTGTTGTCTGTGCCATGGATGCATTCCGCAGCGAGAATGGCAAAGGCCACCGCTTCTTTGGCGTCTGAGTCAAAACCAATGTCTTCGTTTGTCAGCACCGGGACAGGAAGCATATCGCGGAGCATGCTCAGCAGCGTAGGGTTCCGGCTGCCCCCGCCGCCTATGATCAGCTTATCCGGACGGGGCTTGCAGTGCTCCCGGACAGCGATGTCTATGGTCCGGGCCGTATAGGCAGTCAGGGTGGCAGACAGGTCCTCAAGGGAAAGCCCTTTTGCGCGCTCAAGGAGCTGGTCCATGTATGCCTGACCGTATTTTTCACGGCCGGTTGTTTTAGGTGGTGCTTGAAGAAGATAAGGGTCCTGTGTGAGAAACTGCAGGAGAGGGGCCGAGACGTTCCCGAGCGCGGCCAAGTGCCCATCTGTGTCCATACGCTCAGCACCATAGGTGCGCAGCTCGACTGCACGGTCAATGAGCATATTGCCGGGGCCGGTGTCAAAGGCAAAGACATCCGAAAGAGAAGCGTGGGGAGGGATGACGGTGATATTGCCGATCCCGCCGATATTCTGAAGCCCTACGCATTGCTTGTCGTCCCGGTAGAGAAGGAATTCGGAGTAAGGGACCAGAGGGGCGCCCTGGCCGCCGGCCGCCATATCGCGGACGCGGAAATCCGAGACAACAGGACAATGGAAAGCTTCGCTGATCACGGATGGCTCACCGAGCTGGAGCGTGGCAGTCAGCTGGTATCCCAGGTAAGATTCGGGTACCGGAATATGCCACAGTGTCTGTCCGTGACTCCCTATGAGGTCCACTTCGTCAGGGGACAGGCCTGCCTTGTCGCACACAGCCCGGCAAGCCTGGAGGCTGATGTGTCCGAGAAAAAAGGAGAAGAGTGCAAGATCGTGGCTCCCCCCTTCCGTACCGCTGGCCAGGCGAAGAATTTCCTGCCGGACCTCATCCGGATAGGGGATGGATTCAAAAGCAAGCTGACGGACTTTCATGCCGGTACCCGAACCGCTGATGCGGACGAGGGCCGCATCCATGCCATCTGCGCTTGTCCCGCTCATCAGTCCGATCACAATCCATTCTTTTTTTTTCAGAATATCAGGAATCGTTTTCAAAGCGTGGGTCTCCTTTCATATTTCGCTTCCTTTATTATAAGTTTTCTCACAGTATTTGTCATCCTGCGGCACATGGGATGAGAGACGCAAAGCAAGGGCGGTGAAAAAAATGATCAGGTCGTGTGTTCCGGTCATGAGAGTCCTGGAAAAACTGGATGCATACACGTCGAAAAAAGATTACCGGGGCGCCCTGGCCCACCTTTCATACTGGCAGCA
>CAMNGW010000318.1 GCA_946538615.1 uncultured Clostridia bacterium | reverse complement strand
GAGTCGGACCCACGTCTGCGCCTTAAAATGGAAATACTTGCTGTCTGTGCTTTTCACCTTCCGGCACACATAAGATATCATAAATCCCGGGTAAGCATCCCGGAAAAAAAGTTGCGAACCCTGTTTCCCGGAAAATATACTTCATGGCCCGGGTTCATCGTGCTCCTCATGCGCGGCTGCAGCATATCCTGTCCATGTCCTTTTTTCCGGGGCCCACCGCAATGCACGCAAATGGAGCCAAAGAAAACGGGAGAAGAAATCCCCTCCCGCTTTCCTTCTGGTTTATTTTTTTCTCCCGCCTTTGCCCGGTACTTCCGTACGGAGAAAGACGTATTCTGACTCATTTGAGAGGTCCTCACTGAAAGCATACCCGCTCCAGTTGAACGCCCGGATCTGCTCCGGCTCCCGGATCCGGTGGACAGCCATAAAACGGACCATATCGCCTCTTGCCATCTTGACATAAACGCCCTTCTGCATGACGCGTCCCTCGCCGGGCTCTCCAAAGACACAATTGATGAGCCGGTCCCCTGGCCGCAGAAAAGTTTCCACGCACCTGCCATACTCCCTGGATGCAAGATTAATGACCGTTCTGCTCCCGTCCATCACTTCCCTGTACAGAGCGTCCTGCCAGAAGTCATAGAGGTTGCTGCAGCCGTCCACGTCCACCTTGGCCTGCATTTCCAGACGGTAGGGTGTGACACCGTCCATTGGCCTGAGCACACCGTACAGACCAGAGAGAATGCGCAGGTTCTCCTGAATGTAGTCAAGCTGGCTGTCTTCAAAGACTGACGGTGCCATGCAGGTATACTGGATCCCGTCGTATGACAGGATAGCAGGCGTGAGGTTGTGCTCAAAGTCCATGTTGCGGAACCGTTCCCGGTTCCCGCTGGCGATCTTTTCATTGCAGGCCCAGAGCTTTCTGGCATCTTCATAAGAAAGGGTGTTGATCCAGTCCCTCAGTCTCCTAGCCTGCTGCAAAAAAGCCGGCAGGTCCTTCCAGGCAAACGTGTCTGTATCCGTTTTCATTTTCTTGGCCGGCGAGATGATGATCCTCATTCCGTTCCCTCACTTGTCCTCATTTGTGCCCCACTTCGTACGCATCTGTAATCATGATGCAGTCCGCCTCCACATGGCAGCTGTACGACACGACCTGCACACCTGCCTGCACGGCACGGGCCAGCGCGCGTCTGAATTCCGGCTGCGTCTTATCGTTGGGCTCGACCCTGTGGATCCCATTCATCTGGATCACAAAGCAGATGGAACAGATATAGCCTTTCCCGGATGCCGCGGCGAGTTCATTGAGGTGCTTCACACCCCTTTGGGTCGGAGCGTCCGGGAACAGTCCGGCGCCCTCATGCGTGGCGCTGGCCAGTGTGCACCCTTTTACTTCGGTCAGGAACCTGGACCCGCCGCGCTCCATATAGAAATCGAAGCGCGATTCACCATAGGTGAACTCAGGTCTTACTGTATCGTAATCCCTGCTTTTCAGTTCCTGTTTCACCAGCCCGTTGGGCGCAAGACTGTCAATATTCACCCATTCCAGTCCGGGCTTATATACAGAAATAAGATCATAGGATGTGCGCCTTCCCGGATTGTCCATCCACTGTAAGGTGACCTCAGCTCCCGGCACCAGCAGTTCCTGCAGTCTGCCGGTATTTTTTACATGAACGGTCTGTATCCCGCCCTCTGCCTCAACCTCAGCGGCAAAACGGTTCACCCGGCGGACCAGATGCCCCCGGACCGTATTTTCATAAATGATTTGTGGTTTTTCCAGGATCATGCCATTCCTTTCTTTCACACAGACGGTGCGCCGTGCCTTACCCCGCTCCGGTATATCCCTCCTGCGGCGTGACGTACCGCTCAAGGACAAACCCGCGCACCCTGTTTGTGCTGTTCCTCTCCCCGCTGCCGCCCTGGGCCTCAAAGTAAATCCATACGTTCCCGTTGGCATCTGTCATTTTCCCCAGTGCAAAGGCATTCTGTCTGTCCGCTGTGACCCCTCCGGAACTGCTGTCCGCCCATTGGCCCCATCCGGAGAACCCGTTCTGCACTGCCGCCTCCTCCGAAATCATAATGGGCAGATAGCCCCACTGGACTTCACTGAGCCTGTAGCCGCTCACAAGGTTCACCAGCGGCACATAACCGAACCTTGTACCCCCTGTGCCAGGGACACTGTACCCGATCAGGGCAAAATTGCCTTCCCTGCCATAGGCCGTAACCAGTTCATTGTTTACCACATATGCCCCTGCCTGTCCAGACCCGGAAGTACCGCTGTCCGACGATGGCCCGTTCTTCACTTCAAGGCTGCCCGGGCAGGTGATCCGGAAGGCTCCCTGCGCCTGAAGCACAGGAAGGCTGTCAAGGACCCTTGACGCGGACGGGACCCATTGTGCAGACCCCTGCGACTTCGCATAGCGGAAGACAACCGGCTCCTGCGGCGCACCTGAAGCAGGCACATATACCATCTGCTGGCTTGCGCTCCGCAGGACATATCCCTTGAGGCCCCCGGGCGCATCGACCGTATGGGTGCCCGGTTCAAGGAACACATAAATGTACCCGATAATCACGTCTGTATCGTCATCCACCATCCAAACTGTAATCTTCCCGGCCTGTGCAGACGCTGGCCCTGCCATCACCATAAGCAGCACAGCAAGACAGCATACAACCATTTTCCTGAGCCGTCCCGTCATATCCATTCCCCCTTCAGCCTGTTTTCGGGACCCCTTAAGGATGTTCCTTGCTAATGATACGTTTCGCGGTGCCATTTTCTTCCGGCCGAACGAAACGTTCCACACACAGACCGGCAAAGACATGGGCGCTCTTTTTGGGACCCACTGCCTCTGAACGGCTTCGTACCCTGTGTGTGGCAGCACACATGCGCGGAATCCTGCCGCGGAACAGGATCTGAGCAGACGTGGTCGGTTTCTGAAGTCAGCTGCATCCTCCGTCCACAGTACCCTGCAAGTACCCGTATGCACTGTAGAATACGGTGCGCGCCTGCCATCACCCATTCGCGCTTTTCCGGGAACAATTCCTTTTCCTGATCCGTCATATAGAGCGAAGGCAAAACCGCCTTCCCAGGAGGAAACAGTTTATGAAAAAATGGATTGCTTGTCTGATGAGTTTTGTCCTTTTGTGGAGCGCAGCAGGTGCATGCGCTGAAACATCCCCTTTCCTGTTTGCCCAGCTTTCCGGACTTGAATGGACCTTCAGCAGCGGGGCCGGCGCATGGTCCACTGATCTCAGGATCCACCCTGACGGATCATTCAGCGGAGAATATCACGACAGTGACATGGGTGAAAGCACGGAGGCCTATCCCAATGGAACCGTTTACAGCTGTTCCTTTACCGGACAGATGTCCATGCTGGAGAAAACCGACGAGTTTTCCTGGAAGGTTCATGTGGATACGCTGCAGTCCGATGGAACACAGGGTGCTGAATCCATTGACTATGGCATCCGTTTTGTGACGGTCGAGCCCTATGGGATCCGTGCAGGGGATGATATGGTCCTCTACCGGCCCGGAACGCCGGTCCATATGCTTGCGGAAAACATGCTGATGTGGGCCCATGTGCTGGATGAGGAGAATGCTCCGGATACCCTGGAGAACTGGCTGCTGTGCAGCAGCGCGCTTGACAGCGGGTTTGTCAGCTATGAAAATGAAGGACTCATTGCCCTGCCCAATCCATGGACCGAGATGGACCAGGATCAGCTCAAAGAGGTCTCCGGCCTTTCCTTTGGCATCCCGGAAGGGGCAGAAAATCCTGTCTTCCGCTA
>CAMNGW010000317.1 GCA_946538615.1 uncultured Clostridia bacterium | reverse complement strand
TGGAGACTCCACGGCAGAGCGCGTTGCCATGGTTGAGAAAGCCGTTGACGAAGACTACAATGTCATCGTGATGCCGGGCTACGCTTTTGGCGAGACGATCGCTGAAGTGCAGGGCGATTATCCGGATACCAAGTTTATCGCTCTGGACGTGAGTGCTGGCGATCTTAAAACGCCCGCTGGCGATCTTGTTGAGCCCGCTGCGAACGTGTACTGCGCTGTGTACCAGGAAGAACTTTGCGGCTACATGGCAGGCTATGCTGCTGTAAAACTGGGCTATACCCACCTGGGCTTCCTGGGCGGCATGGCAGTTCCTGCTGTTGTCCGTTATGGTTTCGGCTATGTCCAGGGCGCTGATGCAGCTGCCAAGGAAATGGGCATTGCGGATCAGGTTACTGTAGAATATGTATACGGCAACCAGTTTTATGGAGATGCTGATATCACTGCTTACATGGACAACTGGTATCAGACCATGGGCGTTCAGGTTGTGTTTGCCTGCGGCGGCGGCATTTATTCCTCTGCAGCAGAAGCTGCTGCGAAAGTCGAAGGCGCAAAAGTGATTGGCGTTGACGTTGACCAGGCTGCCACAATCGACGGACAGTATGGCGCCGGCCTGACTGTGACTTCTGCCATGAAGGGTCTGGCTGCGACAGTCAATTCCATGCTCAGCGAGACGGCTGCTGGCAATTTTGCCAACTATGGCGGCAAGGTTGAGAACCTTGGTCTGGTAGGCACTGATCCTGATGCAAACTATGTTCAGATTGCTCCTTCCACCCAGTTCTCAGATGCTTTCACAGCTGATGATTATGCTGCACTCGTTGCAAAGATGTTCAACGGTGAAGTCACTGTGAGCAATGGCATTGAAGCTATGCCCGCAACAGAGATCGCTGTGAATGATCGCGGTGCTGTCAAATAAGTGAACCTTTGCCCGGGTAAAGCCCGGGCTTTTGACAAAAGCCCCTGCAATATGCAGAGGCTTTTGTCAGAAGAACAGTGGACTCAGAAAGCGAATGACACACTGTCAGTGCCATGTGGAATGCTGAAGGATCGTGCAGCTTGTCTGCTGCAGCCTTCAGGGCTATGCATGTAATAAGGTGCAGCCCTGAATGGCTGCTTGTCCGGAAGGATCGTTGGAAAAACTCAGCGTATGCTGTGTGATAGCCGCTTTGCTGCAGAAGCTGGCGACGGATAATTGAAGGTAATCAAATACAATTGGAAATTGATCACAAGGAGGGCTGCGTTTTGGGAAGCGAATATGCCATTGAGATGCTGGGAATCACCAAACGGTTCCCGGGTATTATTGCCAATGACAATATCACTTTGCAGCTTCGCAGGGGAGAGATCCATGCATTGCTCGGTGAGAATGGCGCTGGCAAGTCGACACTGATGAGCGTTCTGTTCGGTCTGTATCAGCCGGAGGAAGGCATCATCAAAAAAGATGGAAACGTTGTCAAGATCAACGACCCCAACGATGCCAATGCACTCGGCATAGGCATGGTCCATCAGCATTTTAAGCTTGTCGAATGCTTTACCGTACTCGATAACATTATTCTTGGCGTAGAACCAACTGGCAAGTTTGGCCTGCTGAAGAAGGATGAAGCAAGAGCGCGTGTCATCGAACTTTCAAAGCGTTATGGCCTTCAAGTTGATCCGGATGCGAAGATCTCAGATATCACGGTGGGCATGCAGCAGCGCACAGAGATTCTGAAGATGCTTTACCGCGACAACGAAATCCTGATCTTTGATGAACCGACAGCTGTGCTGACTCCTCAGGAAATTGATGAACTGATGGAAATCATGCGCAATCTGCGCGATGAAGGGAAATCGATTCTCTTTATTTCGCACAAGCTTGCTGAGAT
This sequence comes from uncultured Clostridia bacterium, assembly GCA_946538615.1. Taxonomy (GTDB): domain Bacteria; phylum Bacillota; class Clostridia; order Christensenellales; family Aristaeellaceae; genus UBA2943. Next base: position 1,953 of record CAMNGW010000317.1, on the reverse strand, counting down.
CATGGCGGTAGCAGACCGCTGTACAGTACTGCGCAAAGGCAAATATATCGGTACTGTCAATACAGCCGATGTGACCATGGAGCAGCTTTCATCCATGATGGTCGGACGTGACGTGAATTTCCATGTTGAGAAGAAGCCGTGTCATCCGGGAAAAGTCATTCTTCATGTGGAAGATATGACAGTTGCGAGCAAGGTCCATCATAATAATGCAGTCAAGCATGTCAGCTTTGACGTGCGTGCAGGGGAGATTGTCTGTATTGCAGGCATTGACGGAAATGGACAGACGGAGCTGGTTTACGGTCTGTCAGGGCTTGAACCGCTTGCATCCGGCAAAATTGAACTGATGGGAAAAGACATCACAAAAGCCACGATCCGCGAGAGAAATGCGAATGGTATGAGCCATATTCCGGAGGACAGGCACAAACATGGTCTGGTTCTTGACTTTTCGCTTGAAGACGATATCGTCCTTCAACGGTACTATGAGAAAGATTTCACAACGCCTACACAGTTCCTCAGAAGAGGCAATATCCGCAAATATGCTGAGAAACTGATTCAGCAATACGACATCCGTTCAGGACAGGGAGCGGTTACAGTAACGCGTGCCATGTCGGGAGGCAATCAGCAGAAAGCGATCATTGCCCGCGAGATTGACAAAAATCCGGACCTCCTGATCGCAGTCCAGCCCACCCGCGGCCTGGATGTCGGCGCTATAGAATATATTCATAAAAAGATTGTTGAAGAACGCGATGCAGGAAAAGGCGTTCTGCTTGTTTCCCTTGAGCTTGATGAGGTACTCGATGTGTCTGACCGTATCCTTGTCATGTATGAAGGTGAAATCGTAGGTGAGCTTGATCCGAAGAAGACAACACCTGAGGAGATGGGCCTGTACATGGCTGGTGCGAAGCGTGATCCCTCTCTGGGTGTGAAAAAGGAGGGCTGAAGATGGATAAGAAATCAACGGGCTTTTTGAGAAAGCCGGGGATCCAGACGCTTCTGGCTTCGCTATTGTGTATTGTATTGGGACTGCTGATTGGCTATATCGCCCTTCTGATCATTAACCCCCAGGGAGCGGGAAATGCGATCCTTGCTATCATCAAAAACTTCTGGACATATTCTAAACAGACGACACAGCTCAAGAATTTGGGCAATACCCTGGTAAAGACAGCACCCTTGCTGATGTGCTCGCTCTCCGTTCTGTTTGCCTATAAAGTCAGCCTGTTCAATATTGGCGCTGCCGGACAGTATGTTGCAGGTGCAGGTGCCAGCATCTATTGTGCTGTGGCCCTCGGATGGGGCTGGCTGCCTTGCATGCTCATGGCTGTTGTGGCGGGAGCCGTGGTGGGGGCGCTGGCTGGCGTTCTCAAAGCCTACCGGAACGTCAATGAAGTCATTTCATGCATTATGCTGAACTGGATCACTCTCTATCTGGTCAATACACTGCTTTCCGCAGTGAAAGAGCCGACATCCAACTATACCTATGCTGTGACAAAACGCATGGTTGTGGTGGAGGGGGTTGCAAGTACACAGCCTAACCCCGGTGCAGTGATGCCATCCCTTGGCCTGGAACAGTTCTTTAACAATAACAAGTATGTGGGCCTTGCCATCCCTCTTGCCATCGTTCTTGCTGTATGCATCTGGGTCATCTTTAACAAAACGAAGCTGGGCTATGAGCTCCGTGCAACAGGACTTAATAAAAATGCGGCGAAGTACTGCGGCATGCAGGATAAGCTCAATATTGTCCTTACCATGGCGATTTCCGGAGCACTGGCAGGAATTGGCGCAGCTATGCTCTATCTGACAGGGATCCAGCAGTGGTCTGTCACGCAGTCTTCTGTGCCCAGCATGGGTTTTAACGGGATCGCTGCTGCGTTCCTTGGCGGTCTGAACCCGATTGGTGCTATTTTTTCCAGTTTCTTTATCCAGAACATCACAGATGGCGGTTCCTACCTGGAT
>CAMNGW010000316.1 GCA_946538615.1 uncultured Clostridia bacterium | reverse complement strand
TTCATACCCGCAGATCCGGCACCGCCAGACTGTCTTCCCGTCCGGGGTCTCGCCAATTTTTTCAGGCTTGGGCTTAATATGCTCGGAATAGTACGTATAGGTCACAGACGGTTTATCCGAAAGCACCTCCATGTCCGTGACTTCGGCAATAAACATGATGTGCGTCCCCAGATCAAGCGACTGTGTGACCTTCGCGCTGATAAAGGCATTGGTCCCTGCGGTCACAGCAGCTGTCCCGTTCTTTGCCGTTTTCCAGTCTGTGAACCCTTTGAATTTGTCCACGTCCCGTCCCGACTGGAAACCAAAGCGCCTGAAAAGATCAAAAGAGGCTGATTCATCCAGAACAGAGGCTGTAAACACCCCTGTCCTCGCAATCATGCCGCATGTCAGGTTCGCTTTGTTGACCGTGACAGAAATCTGATTGGGCGTGCTGGTGACCTGTCCCACTGTATTGGATATGCATGCATTGTGTCTTCCGTCTTCCTGTGCTGCAAGGATAAAGAGGCCATAGGTCAGTCTGAACATTGCTTTGGAATCCATTTCAGTTCTCCTTTTTTGTTCTCAGTATAATAAAGGGAACACAAGTTTGTCAAGTCTTTCTTATTCTCTTGAACAATTCACATGAAGTCTTTATAATCCCGTTGTGTCCCGTTCCGCAGGGACAGTCTGTTTTCTGCGGGACATTCTTCTCCCTGAGGCGGCCCTGTTTGGCCGCATCATCCGGGACGCATTGCATTTTCTTCGTGGACCTCAAGTGCTGAACATCATTCTTTACAGCAGGCCATGAACGGATATGCATACGTACGGAAGCTGCTCTCCGGACGCCCCTGTCCATTCGCAGGCAGGACCGGGACACTGTCAGAACGGAAAACGCATGGCCTTTCTTTAGACAGTCATGTGATCCGTTAAACGCATAATGTCTTTTTTGCAGGGCATCCAAAACGCCCGCTTTGTTGCCTGACACGGATACTTTTCTCCGTGTGCGCATCCTGTCCTGGAAGGAGTTTTTCCAATGGAATTTGCTAAGCGTACGCTGCGCTTCGGTGAGGAAATTTTTGCTGCTCTCAATGAACGGAAACTGGCACTCGAATCCGAGGGCCGTAAAATCTGGAACATGAGCATAGGGACTCCGGATTTCGAAACGCCCCAAGCCATCCGGGAGGCATTGTGCGAAGCCGCCATGGACCCCGAGTCCTGGAAATATTCCCTGCGGGACCTTCCCGAGCTGACGCAAGCCGTATCCAATTATTATGCCCGCCGCTACGGCGTATCCATTTCACCGGACGCCATCATGAGCTGTTATGGTACACAGGAAGGATGCGGCCATCTGGCTCTGGCACTTTGTGATGAAGGCGACAGCGTGCTTCTGCCTGACCCATGCTACCCGGTTTTCAAAGCTGGCGTCCTGATGGCAGGCGCTGAACCTGCATGGTACCCGCTCAATAAAGAGCATGGATTCCTGCCCTATCTTCCTGATATTCCTGAAGAAACGGCCCGCAAAGCCAAAATGATGATTGTCTCCCTGCCATCCAATCCCGTTGGCTCAGTTGCCCTTCCCGACACATACCGTGACCTTGTTGCCTTTGCCAAGGCTTATGACATTCTGATTGTGCATGACAATGCCTATTCAGACATTATTTTCACAGGCACTCCCGGCGGCAGCTTCCTGGCTACCCCCGGTGCCATGGATATAGGAGTCGAGTTCTTTTCCCTCTCCAAATCTTTTAATGTCACAGGTGCGCGCATCTCCTTCCTGCTGGGACGGAAGGATGTTGTCGACGCTGTCCGTCTGCTGCGCAGCCAGATTGATTTCGGTATGTTTATTCCTGTACAGAAAGCTGCTATAGCGGCCCTCAATGGCCCGCTGGACAATGTAAAGGCACAATGCGAGCTGTACCGGCAGCGGCGGGACGCCCTTTGCGGCGGTGCCCGTGCCATAGGGTGGCCGATTCCTGACAACATGGGGTCCATGTTCGTCTGGGCACCTGTCCCTGCGCACTATGAGCGTTCCATGGATTTTTGTATGGACCTTCTTGACAGGGCAGGCGTCCTGTGCACCCCCGGTTCAAGCTTCGGTCCCCACGGTGAAGGATATGTCCGCTTTGCGCTCGTCCTCCCGCCCGATCAGATCCATGAAGCCCTTGCTTCCATACAGGCAAGCGGCATTCTTGTTCCCTGAACCGCATTACGTTTTTATGAAAGGATATATGCCATGCTGGACCGTTCTCTGATGCGTCTTTGCGGACGCAACACCTGGAAAGAGGGAGTGCTGTATCTGGGGTGGTCGGGCTGTTATCTGGAATTCGAAACAGACAGCCCTACTGTGCGTATCTGCACCGTGACAGACGACCCCCTCTGTGAGCCTCATCTCCTTGCACGCCTGGCCATCTTCTGGGGAAACACTGTCGTACCCAAACAGACGCTTCTCCTCACACAGCCCGAGTCGGAAATCCTGATTGAAACAGGTGCTGCCCGGGGCGGGAAACCTGTTGTTGTACGTATCGCCAAGATGAGCGAAGCAGCCTTTGGCCTTGCAGGGATCCGGGACATTATCCTTGAAGAAGGAACCGTCATGCAGCCCACAGCGGCGCCAAAGCGGCGGATCGAATTCGTCGGCGATTCCATTACCTGCGGTTATGGTGTGGAGGCTGCAGCATCCGACACATTTTCCACGGCCACGGAAAATCCTTTCAAAGCCTATGCCACCCTGGTCTGCCAGGGGCTCAGTGCAGACTACGAATTGACAGCCTGGAGCGGAAACGGCGTCAGCTCAGCGTGGGTGCCGGATACCGCCCTGTTCCCTAACACCGACCACCTGATGCCGCGTCTGTACCCTTACCGCAATCTCCGCATGGATGCCCGTCTTGGCATGCAAAGCCCTCTCCATGATTTCACCGCCAGTCCGGTAGACCTTGTCGTCATCAACCTCGGCACCAACGATGCGAGTTGGACACAGAAGAAGCATGACCGCATTGCCCTGTTCCATGATCTTTACCTCGGCATGATGGATGAAATTCATTACTTCCGTCCTCACACGCCCATCCTCTGTGTCCTGGGCACGCTCAATCAGGACCTTTGCCCAACCGTTGCTGAATGCCAGAAGATGTTTCAGTCCTTTGTAACGCGTGTCCCGTCTTCTTATCTGATGCTCCCCCTCCAGGTGCCGTCTGACGGCATGGGGGCTGACGGACATCCTTCCCAGATGACACAAATGAAATCCGCCAGGCTCATCATGGACAAGATCCGTTCCATGATGCACTGGTAAATATGCAAAAGACCGTTTTCCCCCTGAACCCGGTACCAAGGGCACAGGTCTGAGACGGGTCCATCGCACCAGGCGGCGTGTACGGTCAGTCAGTTGCCTGAGACAGGCCCGGCACACGCAAATAAGGGCAGCCTTACAGCTGTCCTTTTTGGTGTATATGGGAACAATAAGAAGATGATTGTTGAAAAAAAAGGAAAAAATACTATAATTTCTTTATCACCTTGCCTTTTGGACAGGTAAATGTAAACCAACGAGGAGGTCTCCCATGTTAGTTGAAACCAAAGCCAGGATTGGTGTATTTTCCATTGCCCTGGGCGCTTACCTTCCACAGTTTCCATCTCTCGTTCCGGAATTTGAAAGCCAGTACGAAGCCTTCAAGAAAATGCTGCCCGAGACCGTAGAAGTGATTGACGGCGGCCTTGTGACCACCAAAGAACAGTCCCAGGCAGCCGGCGACAAGTTCCGTGCCGCCGATGTGGACCTGGTCATCCTGCAGCTGCTCACTTACGCCACCAGCTATAATATGCTGCCGGCCGTCAAGGACCTTGA
>CAMNGW010000315.1 GCA_946538615.1 uncultured Clostridia bacterium | reverse complement strand
CTCAGTACATCAGGTCATTTTTTCCCATTTTCAAATTGTTCGACATCTTTCCTTCCGTTCCTGCATAGAATGATGTACAATCCTGTACGGTCCCATAAAAACGTGTCAGAAAAGGTTGTGATCATTTGAATTTTTCTCCGAACAGTCCTTTTATGTATGTCATTTCAGGCATCGTAGTGCTCTTTGTTGTCATCCAGTCCCTGTTCTTTCTGGTCCGTGCCGTCCGTCAGGCAAAAGCTATTGGCATGGCAAGTGACGTCATTCGGCGCACCATTTCCGCTTCAGCCCTGTTTACCTTTGCCCCTGCCCTTGCGATACTCATCGGCGTCATCTCATTGAGCCAGTTCCTGGGGTTCCCTCTTCCCTGGCTCAGACTGTCCGTTTTAGGCGCACTGACTTATGAACTGCCCGCAGCCCAATCTGCTGCCAGTGCCATGGGAATCACCTCGACTTCTGAACTTGTTACCGATCCCACTGTTTTCAGTGCCATTGCCTATGTCATGACATTTGGCATCCTCTCAGGGATCATTCTTGTCCTCTTTGGCCTCAAACGCATTGAGACAGGGCTCGACCGTATCCGGGAAAGGGACCAGAAGAAAAGTGCGCTCCTTATGGATTCCCTCTTCCTTGGGATGATCTGTGCCTTTACCGGACTTCTTTTTTCAGACATCAAATCCGGTCTGCCGGGTATGGTACCCATTGCCGTTGCGCTTGTTTCCATGATTCTGATGGCCTTTTGCGGTATTCTCATCCGCAAATATAAAATCGCATGGCTTGAACAGTATGCCCTGCCCTTCTGTATGCTGGGGGGCATGGCAGCCGCAATTCCCTTGACAACCATAATGGGAGGCTGAAACAAATGCAGAAACCAGCAAGAAAAATCAGAACGTATCAGGAAGAGACCCATATTCTCGGAAAACTCTGGACCGCGGCTGCGATCCTGCTGTTTATCACCGTCCCCCTTGCCATCTCTGTCCGCTATGCCGCATGGCCTCCCCTTCAGGATGTTCTCAAAGGACTGCTCGGCGTTGCTCCCGTCTTCTGGACTGTCGGAGTCATTGAAGTCTTTACCTACGCACCGATGCTCGGTACAGGAGGCACATATCTGGCTTTTGTCACAGGGTCCCTTTCCACCCTCAAAGTCCCCTGTGTGCTGAATGCTCTTGATGCAGCTGATATAAAGCCCGGTACGCAGGAAGGAGAAGTGCTGTCCACCATCGCGGTCGCCACTTCTTCACTTGTGACAACCCTTGTGATAGCCCTCGGCGTTTTTTGTATCCGATTCCTTCAGCCCGTTCTGGAAAGTCCTGTCTTAAAACCGGCTTTTGATAATATCATGCCTGCCCTCATGGGATCGCTGGGCCTCGTTTACTTTTCAAAAAACTGGAAGCTGAGTATCGCCCCACTGTTATTTATGGTTACACTCTTTATTCTGGTACCGTCTCTCTCCAGCTCAGTAGGCATTCTTGTCCCTGTCGGTGCCCTTGTCACCTGGCTGGTCGGAAGGATCCTTCAAAAGAAAAAAATCATTGACTGAAAACGGAGGCATTTTCTGTGCTTTGGCTCATTTTGTCGGCAGTATTGCTTTTACTGTCCGTTCTCATTGTTCGTGCAATCCGCCTGAAACCGGATCCCGTGGATATACCTCCGTCTGATGCCCCGGTCTTTGACAAGGATAAGGCGACACGGGACCTTCAGTCCCTCATCCAGTGCCCTACCGTTTCCTGCTCGGACCCATCTCTGGAGTCGCCTGAAGCTTTTGAAAAGCTCATCGCCCTTCTTCCCGAACTGTTCCCTGAAGTTTACAGGGCCTGTGAATTCATCATGCCCGGTCCCCGTTCGCTTGTCTATCACTGGAAAGGGAAACAGCAGGATCAGCCCGGTGTCCTCATGGCCCATTTTGATGTCGTGCCTGTGGACCAGACGAGCTGGGACAAGGATGCTTTCTCCGGCGAGATTGAAGACGGCGTCATGTGGGGACGCGGAACGCTTGACACCAAATGTACGTTCCTCGGTGTTCTGGAAGCCGCGGACCATCTGCTTAAAGAAGGCTATGTACCTTCTCACGACCTTTATCTGTGTTTTTCCGGAACAGAAGAAATAAACGGGGACGGTGCCCCTGCCATCATCCGCTATTTTCAGGAGAAGGGCATCCGCATGAACTTTGTCCTCGATGAAGGCGGCGCTATCGTTGAAAACGTTTTCCCCGGTCTCAAAAAACCGGCTGCCGTTGTCGGTATTGCAGAAAAAGGCACTATGGCAGTGCGGCTGAGTGTGCCTGCAAGCGGCGGACACGCTTCAACGCCGCCAAAGATTTCTTCCATAGGAAGACTGGCACGCGCAGTCGCAAAGGTAGAAAAACACCCGTTCCCCGCTCACATTTCAGATGCTGCACTGGCTGCATTCCTTGGCATGGCAAAAAATGCAAGTTTCCCGATGAGAATCATATTTGCCAATCTCTGGCTCTTCCGGCCCGTCCTTTACCTGCTCTGCTCCATTATCGGCGGTGAATTTAACGCCCTTGTCCGTACAACCGTTGCTTTCACACAGATGGAAGGCAGCCATGCCTTCAATGTCATGCCAACTTCTCCCTATGTGATCGCAAATGTCCGCATTAACTGCGGGGAGACAACCGGCTCCGTCCTCAAGCGCCTGGAAGAAATCATTGCGGATGACAAAATCAGGATTGATATGCCATACGGACGGGATCCTTCCCCTGTAAGTGTGATTGATGGCGAACCCTGGAAGCGGTTGCAGACCGCAGTGCTTCAGGAGTATCCTGAGGCCATCATCACACCTTATCTTATGCTTGCCTCTTCCGATGCATGGAATTACTGTGCCCTCTCCGACCATGTTTACCGGCTTTCTCCTATGCCTATGAGCAAGGCAGAACGTGCCATGATTCATGGGAACAACGAAAGGATCCCTCTCTCTTCTTTGCATCATGTGGTTTCTTTCTATATGCGCCTGATCCGTCTGTGCTGAATTTACCCCCTATTACTCTTTTTTACGGATACCATATTGCGTTTACCAGCTCAATATATCGCATTCAAAATCCTCTTCGGAAAATGAAATATTCCGAAGAGGATTTTTCCCCTTGACACACAGTAGGAAATGGTGTATCATACCACCTGTCGCCAAGAGCGGCGATGCATATCGCGGGGTAGAGCAGTTTGGTAGCTCGTCGGGCTCATAACCCGGAGGTCGTAGGTTCAAGTCCTACCCCCGCAACCACTTGGCTCCGTAGCTCAGCTGGCTAGAGCATTCGGTTCATACCCGGAGTGTCATTGGTTCGAATCCAATCGGAGCCACTAACACCAGTCAAATCCGAACCCGGATTAGCTGGTGTTTTTTCTTACATTTCAGCCGATCCGAAGTCTCCAAGGGCCGGGTCCTGGATATTGTAGTAGACGATCACCCGCTCATCGTAGCAGATGACGGAGCGCACGAAGCTCTTAAAAGCTTTATTTCGTGTCTCCGGTTTAGTAGGGTCCATGGAAAGAAATGTCTGCAGCCATGCTTTGGCACACAAATCAGGCCGTAAACTTTTTTGTTTTCTGCCAGCTTCCTGACTATATGCGTATCAAGGCATGTAAGCAGGAACAGTTCAGACTGTCCTGTTTGCAAAGATGCAGCAAAAGGCGGAGAAGCTTAATATGACTCAAATCAGAGAAATGTAACCTGAAGAACTAGAAAAGGCCACAGGTGGATTCTGGGTAAAAACCCACAGTCACATATGCCCGAAATGCGGCAACGCAGACAACAAGCATGATGCAGACGGAAAACTGGATAATGGCGCTACAATCCTGCACTTCTGGATCTGCAGCTC
>CAMNGW010000314.1 GCA_946538615.1 uncultured Clostridia bacterium | reverse complement strand
ACGGCGACCGACACGCTGATCCGCATTGCGAACAAGTATGGCACGACGGTTGCCAGGATCATGGCAGCGAATCCGTCCATCAAGGACAAGAACCTGATTCGCACCGGCTATTATCTCTACGTGCCCACCAAGTAAGAAATCAGGACGGGCGGCCAGAAAAAAACAGAAACTGACTGCCAGATGAAAAAGAAGAACGTATCAATACAGGGAGCGCCGCAAGGGTGCTCCCACGAGAGAAAAGAGAAAAGGAGATCGGAAGATCATGGAAGAAAATAAAGTTGTGGAACTCAATGAAGAAGAAATGGACGATGTGGCGGGCGGCAAAGTGCGTGCAGGTGGCTCAAAGAACCCTCTGGCACCCAAGGCTGGTTATGCTGTACATAAGATCACGGCGACCGACACGCTGATCCGCATTGCGAACAAGTATGGCACGACGGTTGCCAAGATCATGGCAGCGAATCCGTCCATCAAGGACAAGAACCTGATCCGCACTGGCTATTATCTCTACGTGCCGACTAAATGACGGAGCCTGCCGTGAGGCAGGAAAACTGTTTCAATATTGTGAAATTGTTCCGCTGCACTTGATGAAAGCAGAAAAAGTGATTAAGATATGACTAACATTCTATGCGGTGTAAAAAATGAAAAAAGGAGATTGATTACTATGGAAGAAAATAAGAATGTTGAACTGAACATGGAAGAAATGGACGAAGTGTCAGGCGGCAAGCGTGTAGCAGGCGGTTCCAAGAATCCTCTGGCTCCCAAGGCTGGCTATGTTGTTTATCAGATCCTGCCCAATGACAATCTGACCAAGATTGCAACCAAATATCATACCACTGTTGCAAAGATCATGTCCGCCAATCCCAGCATCAAAGACAAGAACCTGATCCGTGCTGGTTTCTACATCTATGTTCCACAGAACTGAATGAGATGACTGAAAGCACCGGGCTGATACAGCCAGGTGCTTCATTGTTTGCAGATTAGGAGGTACCGCATGCCTGCAGTGGATCCTTTCAAGGTGTCTTGTGATGATGCATCCGGTTTTGTCAGCATCAGTGAAGTGATCCCGGATGTGATTCTGGAAATCCGCTACTACAGTACATACAATTTTATTGGGGAAAGAATTGATGGCTACGAAGAGCCAATAGCGCTCATCACCCGGGAAGCAGCCGATGCATTGCGAAAAGCGAGCGATACATTCGTCAGCCTTGGCTACCGGCTGAAAATCTATGATGCCTATCGTCCGCAGTGTGCCGTGTCCCATTTTGTGCGATGGGCGGAGGACACAGGGGATGTGAGGATGCAGGCATACTTCTATCCTGGATTGGACAAAAAGCTTCTGTTCCCTCTCGGTTTTATTGCCAGACGGTCCGGCCATAGCCGCGGCAGTACAGTGGACCTCACATTGTTTGACATGCAGACAGGGAAAGATGTGGATATGGGAAGTCCCTTTGATTTCTTTGGCGATGTGAGCCATGCCGATTATACAGCGATAACCAGACAGCAGTATGAGAACAGGATGCTGCTCAGAAAGGTAATGCTTGATCATGGGTTTGAACCTTATGAAGGGGAATGGTGGCATTTTACACTGAAAGATGAACCTTATCCGGATACGTATTTTACTTTTCCTGTTTCATCATCGGTATGGAAAAAGAATTCAATGTGAATCAAAAATGAAAGACAGCGGAGCCAAGGGTAAGCTCCGCTGTCTTTTTATACCACCATGGACAATGTCGCAAAAAAGAGAATAAGGACAATCAGATACAGAAGTTCTCTTTTCCATTGCCTCTGCAAAAGACCTATGCATTCTCTCATAAAGGCGTTGGGCCAGTACCACCACTTTGTTGAGCTGCCAATTCCTTCTGCCTTGAGGTTAGCATTAGCTGCCCATAAACCGCTGCGGAATACATGGTAATTTGTCGTTGCGAAAATGACATTACCATCAGGATTAATACGTTGAATGATATCGCGGGAGAAGGCCATGTTTTCAAAAGTGTTTTTCGAACGTGTTTCGGGCAGGATCAGATCATCCGGAATATGCTGTGAGAGAAGGTAGCGCCGCATCGCTTCGGCTTCAGGCATACTTTCATCCGGCCCTTGGCCGCCGGAGGGAATCAGGAAAGCCTCTTTGCCGGTTGTTTCTTTTTGCTGGTGCCAGAATGCAATTGCCTTATCCACGCGTCCACGCAGGAGGGGAGGAAGTGAACCATCTTTTCGGAACCAGCACCCCAGAATCAGGATAAAATCCTTATCATATAAGGGCGTATGCTTTGCTGCTTTCAGTCCACTTATAATGGAACCAATCAGCATGCACTCAAAATAGACAAAGATGGTAGAGTACACGCCATGCATGGTATTATAAAGGCGGAGTTCCCTTTCTGAGCCTGAAAAATCCTTTGAAAAAAGATACCATCCGATCCCTTCGCCTATGAGCAGGATGAAACTGATGAGCAGGCCGACGATATTCTTTATGCGTGTCTTTTCATGACGCAGGAGCACGAGATTGCTGATCATCATGGCCAAGGAAAAAATCACAACAAGGGGTATGGTGAGCAGCATGAATTGAGAGGATGCACTGTTTATGACACTGTAAGCCATAAACATGGGGTATTGGAAGGGGTGAAGAATATGTGATCTTGAAATATCAAAAAGGAGGAGACCATTGACAAAAGCAAACAAAGAAAAGCCTGAAAAGTAGATCGTATCATAACTGTAAAAGGAAGGCCCCTTGGCCCGGGAAAAGTGCCACAACATAATGGCTGCCAGAAGGAACCAAAAGAGAGACAGACAGATCAGGACACCCGAATCTCCTGTGAAGTCTCCACTGGAACGGTTATAGACCGTTAAAAATCTGTCAACATACACAGGCTGAACAGACAGATCTGTTCCATCTTTATGTGTGATAAGGATGGTGGCTTCTCCCTGACGATACGGTGTAACAGAAATACAAAGACAATTGTCCTGCATGTCGTAGGACCGACAATGCAGGACGTCAGGATTCTCAACTGTCACAAGCAGATCATCTTTAGTCAAAGTGATATTGTTTGGAGCAAAGAGAGGAATATACGCAGTATAATGTTTAAAGACAGTCAAGCGGCACACGATGGAAAAAATGATCAGCAAGACTGCACATACTGCGGTTTGTCGTACGGCTTGTTTCATGATTCTGCCCTCCAGTTGTCCGCTCTGTTAATAACAGAATTATACAGAATCAGGAGGGCAGTGTAAATGTTTTTTGAGGCTTATTTTGAATAGCCTTTCTTTATTGCAGTCAGATCAGGAACCCCGGCTGCTGCAATAAAGTCCATTTCATCCACGCTCAGTTCGCGCATGGCATATTTTGAATGAACAGCGTTGATGATGAGCTGAAGGTCTGCATTGCCTTCGAAACGTTGAAAGTCAAACAGGGTTGAAAGTGTATTTTCCATAATTTGATTTCTCCTTCCGTATCTTTGATACATTCATTGATACGGATGAAAATGAGAGATGGCACTTAAATCTGTTAAATTATTTCCATCGGGACGAATATCAGGTGCTAAGCTCACAAGATAAGGGCAGAAATATTTCTAAAAACAGTTCATCACAAAAACAAAGGTGAAAACATAGAAATTTCACATAATACAAATAAAAAACAAGTATTATTAGTGTATTAAAAAATGACTTGCAACAAAGAAAAAAGGATGTTATACTAGCGTCTGCTTAGGGTGTTTGTGCAGTTGACACAGTGAATCACTGTTCGTGCCTTTCATCTTTGAGCACACAAAGTTCTGGTCTGTATCAATTTGGATAGGAAAAATGAAGAACTAGACAAAATATATGGGCATTAGCACAGTTGGTAGAACGAACTACCACTTGTGCACTCCCGCCCCGGAAGCATCG
>CAMNGW010000313.1 GCA_946538615.1 uncultured Clostridia bacterium | reverse complement strand
GCATGCGGATGGAAAATTTCATTGGATGTCATGTGTCATGGTCGGGCAGATATTATTTAGTTATATCTGTGTAATGATATTTAGGATGACCTTATCCTTAAAAATGATTTTGATTTCACAAAAAAAGGTGTCGTTGACACCTTTTTTTGTGTGTTTTATAATGAAAGCATAAAAAATGAAACGGGGTGAGACAGAGTGGACGGTCATGAGAGTACTGGCGACGGTGGAGGACCTGCTCTGTTTCACGGCGTGTTTTCCCCGTCTTCCTGCCTGTGACCATAGTTAAATGATGTTTACGGTGCTCATAATCTCGAGAGGAGCGATGGAAAATGCAGGAAGAAAAAAACAAAGAGCAAAATATCAGCATGATGGAAGAAGTCAAGCATCAGGATTCTCCAGAAAAAGAGGAACCAGACGTAAGCTGTAAGGACGAGAAAAAAGAATATGGAGCTGTGGCAAATGATGATACGACAGCTCCGGATCCTTCCAACCAGGAAGATCAGGATGCACTATCCCAGGATGATTCCGGTCAGGAGGAAGAAGTATTTGAACACCCTGATTATGAACATGAACTGGAAACGATCATCCGCAGCGATCTTTCCATTGATGAGAAAAGGGACCGTCTGGCAGACTACCACTATAATGATATTGCGGGTGTGCTGGAGAACCTGACCAGACAGGAGAGACGTGAACTCTACCACGTCTTAGGTGCCGAGGAGACATCTGAAGTATTTGCCTATCTTGATGATGCAAGCACCTACATTGCAGAACTGTCCCCTGAAATCGCTGCTGATATCGTTCAGGAGATGGATGCTGATGATGCTGTCGATGTGCTTGAAGATCTCGATGAAGCACAGCAGGCCGCCATTATTCAGCACATTGATGATGAAGAAGCCAAGGAAGACATACGACTGATCCAATCTTACGAAGATGATGAGATTGGCAGTAAGATGACAACAAACTACATTGCCATATGCCGCGGCCTTTCCATTAAGCAGGCCATGCGTGCACTTGTCGACCAGGCAGCTGACAACGACAACTTGTCGACAATTTATGTCTTTGAGAAAACAGATAAGGGTGATGAAACATTTTATGGTGCCATCAACCTTCAGGATCTGATTATTGCAAGAGCTGGGACAGATCTTGACAGTCTTGTGACGACATCATATCCATATGTTTATGACCACGAAACAGTGGATGACTGTATCGAACAGCTGAAAGATTATTCCGAAGACTCCATTCCTGTTCTGAACTCTGATATGCAGATCCTTGGTGTTATCACGTCCCAGGATCTCGTTGAAGTGGTCGATGAAGAGATGGGAGAAGATTATGCCAAACTGGCAGGTTTGACGGCTGAGGAAGATCTTTATGAGCCGCTGAAAGACTCAATCAAAAAGAGAATACCATGGCTGCTCACGCTGATGGGTCTTGGTCTTGTGGTCTCGACAGTTGTTGGTTTATTTGAGCCTGTTATGCAGCATTTTGCGTTTCTTGTAGCTTTTCAGTCTGTGATCCTTGATATGGCCGGCAATGTGGGGACACAATCCCTGGCTGTGACAATTCGGGTACTGATGGATGAAAATCTGACGGGAAAGCAGAAGAGACATCTTGTCTTCAAGGAAATCCGGGTAGGATTTACGAACGGCCTGATCCTGGGGAGCATGGCATTTCTGGTGATTGGCCTTTTCCTGTTCCTCACACAAAACGGGAGAAGCCTTGGTTTTTGCTATACGGTTTCCGGATGTATCGGTATCGCCATGGTTTTTGCAATGACATTCTCCAGTACGATGGCAACGCTTATTCCGCTTTTCTTCAAGAAAATCAAAGTGGATCCTGCTGTTGCTTCTGGTCCAATGATAACAACGATGGACGACATGGTCGGAGTGATCAGTTATTATGGCCTTGTCTGGCTCCTGCTCATCAATATTTTGCATTACTGAATGTATGCGGGCTCTGCCCGCTTTTTTTGTCTTGCAGAAAAGTTTCCTGATTATTTGTGTTTTCCAGGAAGGAAAAAGGCACTATCTGTCGAAATTGGAAAGATGGGTCAAAATGGTGACGTCATCTTTTGATGATGTGGACCCGATTTTACGCATTTTTCGTATGTATGGAAGGAGATCGGAAATGGCGAACACGCAGGAACTCAAGCAGGCACTTGCCCGCAAGGCGGCAATTCTGCAGGGGGATACCGGGCGCATTGCCAAACAACATGCTGCAGGAAAGCTGACAGCCCGGGAACGGGTCACTAAGCTTCTGGATCAAGGCAGCTTTGTTGAGCTTGATGCACTGGTGTCCAAGGGGCAGGATTATGCAGGTGTAATTACAGGATATGGCACGGTCGAGGACAGACCAGTGTATCTTTTTGCTCAGGATTATACAGTTCACGGCGGAGCGATGGGCGTTTCCCAGGCACAGAAAGTCTGCAAAGTCCTGGATCTGGCTCAAAAAACAGGTGCGCCGGTCATTGCGCTGTGTGACAGTGCAGGTGTACGTATCGACGAGGGCGCCGAAGCGATGAATGCCTATGCCATGATCTATCAGAAAATGGCCAGACTCAGTGGGGTATGCCCCATGATCGCCCTGATCCTTGGGCCTGTTGCCGGCGGAGCAGCTCTTATTGCGCAGATTGCTGATATTTCGATTCAGGCGGCTGATGTTGGCCAGCTGATGGTTTATGGTCCACAGGTGACAAGTGCTGTGACAGGCGTCAGCGTGGATGCAAAGGCGCTTGGCGGAGCAGAAAACATGGCAACGCAGGGCGGGGTAAGCATCACTGCAGCGACAGAAGAAGAGGCTTTTGCTACGCTTGCAGTCCTTCTCGATCTTCTTCCAGGCTGCAATATGGAGGACGCACCGCAGGTTGATGCGGACGACCTCAACCGTGAGATGGAGGACATTGAAGCGGGCGACAGTGAGGGCCTTCTGTCAGCAATGGCTGACAATGGTGTCTTCCAGGAACTGTACCCGCAGTGGGGAAAAGAAATTCGGATTGCGCTTGCCCGCATTGGCGGTCAGACAGCAGGGCTTGTTGTCTCAAATGCGGCTGAGCATGACGGTGAGCTTGCTCCGGCAGCATGCGCTAAGGCTGCACGGTTTGTCCGTTTCTGCGATTGTTTCTCCATTCCGGTTGTTTCCCTCATTAACAGCCGGGGTGTACAGGTGCCTTCCGCAAAAGCCCAGTCATGGACCATGATTACGCTCAGCCAGCTTTTATGTGCGTACGCGGAAGCAACAACTGCCAAGGTGAGCCTTGTGGTAGGAAATGCGATTGGCCAGGCCTATATTGCTATGGGCGGAAAAGCGAATGCAGACGTGACCTATGCATGGCCGGATGCTGTGATTTCAGCTCTGACTCCTGAGGCAGCGGTTCAGGTTCTCTACGAAGACGAGCTCAAAGCGGATCAGAAACCGGCACTTGAGAGCCGTGCCGAACTTGAAGCGAAGTTTGCAAGCGAAGTGGCGGATGCAGTCAGCGCGGCAAGCACCGGCATGGTTGATGATGTCATAGAACCCGCCCAATCACGCAAGTATGTGATAGCTGCCCTGGAGATGCTTTCCTCTAAGAGGGACAGCAATCCGCCCAAGAAGCACAACAATATGCCACTGTAAGAGGGGTGCAGGAACATGACAAACCCATCATTGGATCTTGGCAACAGTCTTATTGTGACGGTTATTGGTATGGTGATTGTCTTTTTTGGCCTGACTGTCCTGATCTTCCTGATCAAAGCATTGATCAAGCTGACAGATAATTTGGGAAAATCCAAAAAGACGAAGGCTGTTCCGTCTGTAACCCCATCCCAGGTACCAGCTGCAGCCCCTGTCCCTCCTCAGGAGACCGAGGAAGAGAATGACGATGAACTGATTGCTGTAATAACAGCAGCCATTGCATGTATGATGGA
>CAMNGW010000312.1 GCA_946538615.1 uncultured Clostridia bacterium | reverse complement strand
ATAAAATGAAGAAAAGTAAAGGACAGGTATACCGGGAAAGACAAGGTGGATATCGCGGCACTGAAGAAAAAGAACGGAACAGGGAACACTGTACAAAGGATGCAGGCAGAAACCTCAGCCGGGCTGGACGCGGAAAAAAAAACATGGGGCGCTGGAAAGGTGCGTTCCAGGATAGGGTGGCGCATTTTTCTTTTTCCGTACGCCACAGGGAACACAGAAAGAAGAATTGCAGCCACAGCACAGGCAGGCTGTTTACCGGCACAATGGACTATGGGCACGAGATGTGTTTGCTATTACAGCGGACAAAGAAGGCAGATTCTCTTGTTTCCGGACCGGGGCCCTGTATGCTCAGATACATCGTCCATGCAGGCATACGTTTTGTAACCGGTCCTCATCAGCAGAACATGTCACTTCCAGGAAAAATCGGAAAGGCAGCATTGACATATGTGTGTCCTGAACATATAATGAGCAGCGTTTCACCGCTGATGTTTCTTTCCTTCGGGCTTTGTGCAAACCGATTTCCTGGTTCAGCTGAAGAGGAGGATGGTACGATGTACGAGAAAACCGCATATCCGGTCATTAATCTGGTGGAGACCGGCCACTGTATTGAACGGCAGCGGCGCCAGGCCGGACTGACCGTCCGGGATCTTCAGGCTTATTTCGGGTTTGAGTACCCGCAGGCCATTTATAAGTGGCAGCACGGAGAGTGCCTGCCCACAGTGGACAACCTGCTTGCTCTGGCAAAGCTTCTACGGGTGTCCATGGAAGACCTCCTGGTGTATGAGGACCAGGGGGTCCCTTATTTTTTTTCGTTTTTTTCTGTGCAAGTCGTTCCGCTCTTCCATGCAGTACAGAACCTGACCCGGCAGGACAGGGAAAATGGAATTATTCAACCAGCAGTTTAATTTTTTGTTTTCCAGAAAAACCCATCAAAGCCTTATGTATCAAATAGTTCACAACTTTTAATGATTCTGAATGTACACAGAAACTCACACATTGCTGTTTTCCTCTGCTCCTGCTGCCATTGCAGAGCGGTACGCATTGTATACAATGCTGGACCGTCTGAAAAAGTATGGAGAAGCTGAGAATCAGAAAGCTATGCAGAAAGCCAGGGAGCGCGGCGAAATTGTTATGAGTGGTCCGTATAACATTCGCAATATTCCGACTATCGAAGGGAAAAAGGCCGCTTGCGACAATATGATTGTAAAAGCAAAGCATTTTCTGGACATTGCAGATGGAGGATCAGGTTCAAAGTCTGCATTCGAATCGGATCTTGTACGTAGAACTGCTGACAAGGCTTTTGAATCCTGGGGGGAGGAAGAGCAGCAGCCAGCAAGACAGGATCCGGGGGAAACTGTTTCAAAATTTACAAAAGCCTGGGGCCTTGTCAAATGAAATTCCGGACACTGGACAGAAAAGCCATGGAGACGGCTAAAAGACTCTGGAAATTAAAAAAACATGTTCATCAAATCGGGTTTGTATGTTTAATCAGAATGGCATTCATAGACGGAGATCAAAACAGAAGGTGAAAGAATGACAGTAATATGTGAATGTGCAAAGGAGTTTTTGAGGGGATATCAGCAGTCAGAGTACAAACTGCGAATGTATGAAAAAGCAATTGCAGATATCAGAGAGCGCGCGACACGGATCAATGCTGTACTGTATCCGGACAGGATACAAGCAGGATACAATTCTGATCGGATCGGAGACGCTGCCGTCATGATCGCAGACACTGAAGAGCGAATGAGGGAAGAAGTGAGCAAAGCACAATCAACCCTGGACCAGATAATAACGGTTATCAGGCGCGTTCCGGATGAGATACTGCAGTGTATTCTGCTGGCGCGTTATGTGCGGTTTCGAACCTGGGGACAGATCGCGGATGATATGTGTTATGAGGCACGGAGTGTATATAGGCTGCATAACAAAGCACTGCAAGAAGTTGATAAAATATTAAGAGGCAATGGAAAATGAAAATGAGAATAGATGTTTTTGAGATCTTTGTACCTCAGTTGAATGAAAGCAGTTCCGACACGACTACAGAAGGATAAAACCAAAAGCCGCCAGCAACAGCTAGCGGTTAATTATCCTTCTGCTTTTTCCATTCTCGAAAGCTTTCTTTCGCTTCTTCAGGGGCATCATCTTTGATATGCACACCATCAAAGAAATCTTTTCCGTTTTCTCGGGTGTACCAATCTGGGTTTGTAGCCCAGTATAGTGTCTTCAGGATTGCTGAAGCTGTTTTCACGGAAAATCACCTCCTGTTTGATATCAGTTTACGGCATCTTTCAACCACTGTCAATGCATTACATGACACGCATAAAGGCCGCCAGAATGCGCTCTGACGGGCTTTTTTTACTGGGGTGTATTATCCTTTGGACTTAATACGCGCGCCTATTGCAATCCCTGCCAGGAAGGCATTTTTGATGCAGTAAAAGGGGATGCTGTCTATATGATTTGCTTCTTCCTCTGCCAGGCTTGTCATGGTATCAATTTCGGACAGACACAAGTCGTACTTGGGGTTCTGTTCTATAATTTTCTGTCCCTGTTCAATAGCTTTTGTATTATTCCGTTTCATAGTTCTATCTCCTTTTCTTTTGTTCACTGAAGTACACTCACACACTCACACGGAAACTCACACAGGCATGTCTGAAACTCACACATAACGACATGTTCCGAAAAGGCACGAAATGCGCTATATATCCTTCAAACCGTTGCAGTATAAGGGAATCGGACGGAATCAGAATGCACAAGGTGAAACGTAAAATGTTATTAAAATCAACCAGCAGTTTAATGACAGCCCCGGAAAAAAATGATACATTACAGCCATCAACCGGGGACAAGTCTGTTCCCGTTGAAAGAAGTCAGACAGAGAACCGACTTCAGATGAACATCGGTTTTCCTGCTGGACGAGGCTGGACAAGGCGCATACAGCAGCGCTGTCAGAAACGGAAGATAAGGAAACACTTTTCAGGGCAGAAACAGCCCAGGCCGTGTGGCTCCCGTTACCATCTGCCATGAGCCGTTCCGGAAGGAAGTGCGGTCAACGATGGGACTGACAGAAACGTAAAATGTTAATTTCTGAAAACACATGATTTTTCAACGCGTCTGCAACGTCCAGTCAGACGACAGATCTTTCCCGCCTGTTCATTATGGCACCCGCCACGGCCGGTGTGCAAAACGTCACTGAGGAGGAAGAACCGGAACTCCATCATGGATTGTTTCCTGGGATACGGAACGGTAGCAGGAACAATCCCTGCAAACATGATGGAACAGATGGGGAAGCCGCCCGATGGCGCAGAGCATTCTCTGTCAAAAACGACCCGGAATGGGGAGGCTGGCAGCACACAGATCAGTAAGGCACCGGAAAACGATAAAGGTTTTCCGCACTCAGGCTGCACTGGCGCATAACGCCCGTATGCTTCTCACGCGGCAAAGGAGAAGCTTCAGCCTGCATCACCGGATACATGTCATGCTCCGGAACAGTGCACTTCTGTGACAGTGCTGTCTCAGGAACTTATATGAAGCAGGTTCTGCCATCCCCGCGGCGGCTGAAATGCCGTCAGCCTGCAGGAAAGGAGGATAAGCATGGGTTTTCCTGATTCTTTACAGTACGAAGCCAATTTTACCCGCACGCTTAACGGTGCGAAAACACATTCAAGCACCGGCAGTGCCTGTCTGGATTTCTTCGCCACGGCCGGCGGGATGCGATACCGGAAAAAGGCGGTCCAGATCCGTCTGTTTGAACGGGCATATATAGAAACACCGGAACTTGCCATGAAGCTCCTGTTCCATCTCAGGGATATCCGGGGAGGCATGGGTGAGAGAGAATTGTTCAGGACACTTCTGCGCCATGTTTCGTTTACATGGCCGGAATCTGCCAGGAAAAATGTTGCCTGCATTGCTGAATTTGGCCGCTGGGATGATCTGCTGTGCCTGCTGGGGAGCCCTGCCGGGAAAC
>CAMNGW010000311.1 GCA_946538615.1 uncultured Clostridia bacterium | reverse complement strand
CTGCTTAATCCCTATGACAGAATTCATCGTCTTCTGGATAAGTATAACAAGGAACAGATGGCAGAAGGTATAAGGTTGGTTTGATTTATGGATGAACATTTCAGTATCCGGCCTGCCAGCAGCGTGGACAGGGCCAGTCTGACAGACCTGAAATACAAATACACCCAGTTGCTGTACAAAGGATATCTTCCTGATTCATATCTGAACAAACTGGATTCAGAGTATGCAGGGAACGCAGTAAACACCTGGCTCGGGAATCAGGGGTGCAGAATCGGTGTCCTGGAGATTGGGCACAATCTTGAGGGTTATGTTGTATGGCGTCCGGATGCGGAATTGAGCGGCTGGGGAGAAATTGTCGATGTGGGTGCGACAAGCAATGTAACTAGCGAACAGAAAGAAAAACTGACCCATTGGGCCATCAAAGGAATGGCTGAGCAGGGCCTGGGACAGGTCCACATCTGGCTCCTTCAGGATAATTTAAGGGGCAGGTTCATGTTCGAATCTTTTGGATTTAAAGCGCAGCGTGAGATGAAGCATATCACGAGAGCGGACTATGCCTTTGCGGTCCGGCGCTACACCTGTCAGATCAAAAGAGAAAAGGACCGCTGAAAGAGCAGTCCGCAGAGATCAAAATTCCTTCATGTCTGTGAGAAAGCAGCATATTAACAGGGCGATCACAATTCAGCACCAGGCTGTTATGGCCGGTGCTTTTTCTTTCTGTGTAAAAAAACGCAGGCACTTACTGCAAAGGCCTGCGCTGCCGGATGGTCCAGGGAAGGAAGCAGCCGGAACGGGAGCTTATGGTTCGTCAAAAGCCTCTTTGACTTTCATCATAATGGCGCATTCTATGCGTTTGCGGAACAGTTCGCAGCCCGGCTCATAGATGCCGCGGATATCGCCGGTGGCATGATACGCATTGGCGGCACAGCCGCCGGAACAGTACAGCTTGGCCCAGCAGTCTTTGCAGTCTTCACGCGCATAGGCATTGCATGCGCGGAAGGATTCACGCAGTGCTGTATTGGTGACGCCCTGCCATACGTCACCAAGCTTGTAATCAGGGTCGCCAACAAACTGGTGGCAGGGATAAAGGTCGCCCCAGGGGGTGACGGCCATGTATTCTGTTCCGGACCCGCAGCCGGACAGACGCTTATAGATGCACGGACCGCCCTCAAGGTCGAGCATATAATGGTAAAATGTGATCGGATGGCCCTCTTTTTTTCTTCTGAGCATGTCCTTGGCAAGGATCTCGTATTCATTTTTTACAATTTCAATGTCTTCGGGCGTAAGGGCCGCCGGATCGTCCGGAGCGCATACTACTGGTTCCATGGACAGCTCAGTAAAGCCAAGATCGGCCATGTGGAAAACATCTTTTGTAAAGTCAGGATTGGCATGCGTGAACGTGCCGCGCATATAATAGCGGGAGTTCCCGCGCGCCGTGACAAGCTTCTGGAATTTCGGCACAATGGTATCATAGCTGCCTCTGCCTGCGTAGTCGACACGCAGACGGTCATGGATCTCTTTGCGGCCATCCAGAGAGAGGACGACGTTGCTCATCTCGCGATTGGCAAAATCAATGACGTCATCGTCAATGAGCATGCCATTGGTGGTCAGTGTAAATCGGAAGTTTTTGCCCCGCTGCTTTTCAACGGACCGTGCGTAGCCGACGAGCTGCTTGACAACCTCCCAATTCATGAGGGGCTCACCGCCGAAAAAGTCAACTTCCAGGTTGTGGCGTGTTCCGGAATGGTCCATAAGATAGTCAAGTGCCTGCTTGCCGACTTCAAATGACATCAGGGCACGCTCGCCATGGAAACGCCCCTGAGAGGCAAAACAATAGGAACAGTTCAGATTGCAGGTATGGGCCACATGGAGGCAAAGTGCTTTGACAATGTCACCTGAGCGCTCCTTCAGGGTCCCGGCCATCTGAGCATATGAATCCTCTGTGAACAGCTTGCCGGCGTCCTTCAGGGACTGGATGTCATCAAGGCAGGCAAGCAGATCTTCACGCGTGACAGACCCGGCATACCTGGCAAGCATTTCCTCAATGATCTGTTCATGTTCTGCTGTTTCAAAGCGTTCTATCATATCATAGGCAACATCATCTACTGCATGAATGGAACCGGAGCAGGTGTCAATTACAATGTTACAGCCGTTAAGTTTATACTGATGAACCACATTATCCCCCAATTCTATGCAAAAAAAGCGCCGCCAACTGGCGGCTACTTCTGACTTACTTATCAGCCTTTTCGCACTGCTGATTTGCAACACCGCAGCTGGTCTTGCAAGCAGACTGGCAGGAAGTCTGGCATTCGCCACAGCCACCCTTCTTTGCGCTTTCGCACAGATTGCGGGTGTTCAGGGTCTTGATCCTTTCCATAGGTCACATCTCCTTTTTGAGAAGCATATTGCAGGAGAAACGTTGTTTCCTCTGACTTTTTCACGACCCGGAGTATAGCATATGCGGATAAAGGCGTCAAGATAGGCGGAAAGGCACAGAAAATAGCCGGGAGGCGATGGGGCAGAAAAAGAGGAGCCAGGGCATGCAGAAAAAGATGATGTGTACAGATGTTGGCGAAAAACTGCTCCCAGCCTTCTTGCGGTGAAGAAGCCCCGGGAAGGGTACATTTCCTCCGCTGCATACAGCCCATGTGTTGCATCGGTGCAGAAAAGGGCAGGATATGATCTCTGCTCCGGCGGCAGAGGGAAAAGCATGTACCGTCTGCTTTACGCTATAACTTGACGCACGGGGTGCGGCGGAATACGATATGACTGTCTTTTTTGAGAGGAGGCAGGTGAAATGAAACATTCTCCGGGTATTCTGCTGCGTCATCTCGTGCTTATGGCAGCAGTGATGATCATCCTGTACGTACATGGGGCTTTGAACAGCGGTCAAGCAAATCCTGTATCCTTTTTGCATGGCATCATTGTGAATGACCTGGCTAATCCATCTTTGTATGACCTCAGTCTGTTCCGGCAGCTTGAAATGACTGAGGAACAGCAAAAGCAGCTTGAAGCGCTGGAGAACCACGATCTTGCTGTCTATCAGATTTTTGTATCTGCAAATACAGAACGTTTCAGCCTGGCAAGGGTGCTGATCATGACGGTATCCTGTCTTCTGACGTTTGCTGTGTACCGTCTTGTGCAGCGCCATGTTCTGAAGACAGCGAACCCATTAAACGTGTTTTCCTGGGCCACGGTCCCTTCCGCTGTCTGCTCGCTGCTTACGCTCTACCTGGTGAACCTCGTGGCTGTCCGGATTGTGCTTCCTCTGGTGAGGGACGCAGTGTTCTCACTTCTCATCTCTTCAAATGCGGAACTGAAAATGGATATCCGCTTTCCTTCAAGGCCAACGGCGCCTGAAATAGCTGGCGTGATCTTTATGGGCATTCTCCGTTGGCTCCTCGCCGCTGCCGGATATGCTGTTCTTATCATAGCCCTGATCCTGGAATATGACGTTCTGGTCCTCCTGGTCCTGAATCTGGTCCGCAGCCTGACAGCACCTGAACTGTCAGGCGCAGGGAACCTTCTGATGTCGCTTATTCTCTTTACTTTGCTGTTTGTGTGTACCAGTCTGTACGAGATGCTGGATGAAGAGAAGTCAGGCGGGCTGGACAGTAAACTTGAGGCCGTTGGGATCAAAGTGAAGATTCAGGGACTGCTGCTTATGGCCAGCTGTCTTCTGACAGGTCTGGCTGGTGCAGTGCTGTCCAGATTCTTCTGAGAACGGGGCACAGCATGGAACAGGAAAGCCTGTACTCTGCCCGGCATGGCGCTTGGTTTCCAGCAGATGGAAAGATCTGCCACGGGGAGCCTGTTCATTCTGAATTTCCGTGCATGAACGGCACCGCGATACTCCACGGTCCAGGGTCCAGGGCTGTACATCCGTTCCAGGGAAGGCGCAGGCCCCATGTGAGTGAAAAGTCGGGAGACACCGCGTGTCGCGGAATGCCGCTGCATGATCCTGAATCCGCGGATTG
>CAMNGW010000310.1 GCA_946538615.1 uncultured Clostridia bacterium | reverse complement strand
TCACACACCCTTTCCGTGGCTTATACGGCCCGCAACCTGGCAAGGAATCATCATATTGACACGAGCAAAGCAGAAATAGCCGGCCTTTTGCATGATTGTGCAAAATGTCTCCCTCTTGAGGAAATGCAGCGCATTTGCCGGGAACATGCTTTAACCATCGATGCCCTCACCTTTTCAAGCGGGAATCTCCTGCACGCTATTGCTGGCAGCTATCTGGCAGAGACATCCTATGGTGTCCATGATCCTGATATTCTCCGCGCCATTTCCTGCCATACAACCGGCAAGGTCGGTATGACAAAACTGGATATGGTTGTTTATCTCGCCGATAAAATTGAACCCACCCGTCCGACTTTTCCGGTACTTAATAAAGTCCGTATACTTGCTCCTTTATCCCTTGAAAAAGCTATGCTTGCCAGTATGGAGGGAACAAGGGACTATGTGAAGCACGGAGAACATCCTCTTCACCCTCAGACCGAACGTACCATCGCCTGGCTCAGAACGCTGCCTGAAACATGTGCTTCAAATGATTCACAGTGATCCGTATCGTTGATTGTTGTATAATTAAGTTAAGGAGGTTTTTTGTAATGACTGATGTCGAATTGACCATGGAAATCGCACGGGCCCTGGACGACAAACGTGCGCTGGACATTGTAGCACTCGATGTCCGAAATTTAACTGTTATTTGTGATTATATGGTCATTGCCAGTGGTCGCAATGCTAACAATGTGCATGCCATGATCGATGCTGTAGACGACAAAATGGCAGAACTCGGTCTCGAGCTCCGCCGAACGGAAGGTGCGGCTGAAGGCAGATGGGTCGTTATGGATTACGGTCGAATCCTTGTGCACCTTTTTAACCAGGAAGAGCGCAAATACTATCATCTTGAACGTTTATGGGATGATGGGACAAACCGTATCGACCTTTCCTTTCTTGATCCAGAACCCCAGCAGTTATAACCAGTCATACCACCCCCCTTGTGGGGGTTTTTGTTTCCTTGCTTTTTTATCATGCATGGTGTAGAATGCCATGAAAATAGTAAAAAAGGAAGTGTTGGCATGCGCCGTTTTATCTCATTTGTTCTGTTCCTTGTTCTTCTCAGCACCATGACCTTTGGCGCACTCGCCGTTTCGTACTCGGACCGGGGCCGCTATTATCTGTATATAACCACAGCGGATACACAGATTTATTCGCTTACCACACAAACTGCAGAAGATGGTACCATCACAAATACCTTTACCCCAAACGGAACACTGCCAGCCGGCACACCTGTGAGCGCAGGGGAAGTTCTTGATGAGGTCTATCAGAAAGTTGTGTATATGGACCAGTCTTCTTCTACACATACAGTCATTATCCGTAAAGATGTTATAAAAAGCAATTACGTTACCCTCGATTTTGGCGGAAGTACAGGCAGTGTACGCATCCCTCGTCCCGCATCGGCTAACGCCGGTTTTATCAAGGACTATCTCAACTACAGGGGCATATCTGTAACAGATGCCCAGATCCAGTCTGCGCTCGGTATATATTCCAGCGAAACAACACCTGTTCCGGGAATGACAGAAGATACCAGTGAACAGAATGATACCTTCCCCAATCCTACTGAAGATGCAGCTCAGGACGCGCCACAGGCTACCAAGAAGCCTTCCTCCGGTTCATCTTCAGCTGCTCAGAAGCCAAAAGCCACACCCACGCCTGCGCCCTCTGTCCGTGAAAGTGTGACCGCTGATCATCTGCTTTATCTCAACCATAACGGTCAGCTTGTCCAGGTTGCTATGAAAGAATTGGGAACAGCGCGTTCGGTTGTTACGCTCAACAAACAGGACCTTGTTGTTGAAACTGCTGACCTCATATGGAGCACAAACGCTGCAGACAATGAACGCATCGGCATTATTTATGCCCCCAAAACCGGTAAAGTCAGCCTTCGCAAAACAAGCAAAAAAAGCAGTGCAGTCCTCCAGAAGCTGACTGCTGGCACGCTGGTCCGTGTCTTTGATATCGGAAAAACCATGACTGGCATATATGTTGGTGATCAGGCTGGTTATGTGCTTAATTCCACCATCC
The DNA here is from genome assembly GCA_946538615.1 of uncultured Clostridia bacterium. Lineage (GTDB taxonomy): Bacteria > Bacillota > Clostridia > Christensenellales > Aristaeellaceae > UBA2943. The sequence goes on along the minus strand of CAMNGW010000310.1, from coordinate 1,922 downwards.
AGTTAACAGGTACGTCTGAAGACTATAATACAGGGATACTGACCTATAACGGTTCTCTGACAAATACCCACAGAATCAATTTTTACACAGCGGCCAAGGAATCAAGCAAGAAAATTCAAGGGGTCTATGCGGGAACAAGTGTTGTCATCCTTGGTGTTTCCGGAACATGGACCGAACTCGACCTGGAAGGTTATCATGGATACATCCTTTCCAAGTTTGTCACTCAGGACGAGGAAGTCACCCCTCTTTCAGACCTTAATAGCCTGCTCAATGATGCTGTTATTGAAGAAGAAGTGACTGAAGAAGTAACTGAAGAAGTTTTGACTGAAGACAGCTCCGGCTCTGACAGTAGCGAATCTGTCACAACAGAGGTTGTCAGTCAATCCGACGTCAACACTGATAAAAACAAAACGGACTCCGATGGCTACAGAATGCACAGGGACCCTTACAATTGATCTGATCCAAAAAAGGCGGCAGACAGCCGCCTTTTTTATAAATGAATCAGAAGCATATAGCACAGTGTGCCGCTGCATATGGACACCAGCATTTTCCTGAATCTTACATGCAATACAACAGTCAGAACTGAAGCGCAGACCGCCGGAAACCATTCACTGTAAGTCCCTGTAAACTGTACGTCTTTAAGGCAGTAGATCACAAGCATGGCCATTGCGGCACTGGGCAGGTACTTTCCTGTCCATGCCACCAGATCCGGTACGCGGCCATTCCTGAAAACCAGAAAGGGCAGGAATCGGATAAGCATTGTAATTACCGCTGCTATAGCTATATAACCCACAAGTCTCATCTCATTCAATGATTACCCCTTCTTTCCGTTAAAAAGTAGCGCAGGAAAAAACCAGAAAGAATAATTGCCATTGATGCCAACAGAAAATGTGTTTTCCCAAAAATCCACAAGCTGATCAGTGTCCCCGCAAAACCCAGGACCGGTGCAAAAAACACATCCTGCCACGAATACTCGCCCTTTTTCTTTTTTTCCAGGGCATCTAGCATCTGTTCGGCACAGATCACAAGAAAGAGCGCCGTCATGGAGAAATCTATGCCAGTCAGATAAGCAACGGGGATCATTCGTCCGGCTAAGGCACCGAGAACCGTACCGCTCACCCACCAGCACTGATCAAACAGAGAGACGCACAGGTACCATGGTTCCGCATGAACCCCCTCCGGAGCCCCCCGGCACACAAGAGAATACGTCTCATCTGTGAGTGCAAAAATCAGATAAGGTCTCGTGCGCAATTTACCATATGCATTGAGCATGCTCAGCCCATAAAACAGGTGGCGCGCCTGTATGAGCAAGCACAATATGGCAAAGGTTGCATATTCCATGGCCCCGGTCATCGCTTCAATCATAGCAAATTGAAGTGACCCGCCATATACACATACCGAAACAAGCGCGGACCATGACACCCCAAGACCCCTGGACTGCATGGCAATGCCATAAGCTATACCGAGAAAGATGTAGCCTGCAAAAACAGGCATGGTCGTGTGAAACGCATGTATAACTGAAGGATGACGTTTCATACTTCACAGCTCCTTCCTGAAAAACCGATGCGCATCTTACCAGACAAGGAAACAGCCGACAAGGAATCTTTTGGTTTTTCCTTGTTTATTTTATGTTTTCTGTTTGACTTCTTTCCTCCTGACTGAAAGATGAATTTGATCAATATGGTAAAACCTTTCTCGTTCAGACCATGCCCTTCTCATTCATACATGTCAGACTGCTCCACAGTCTGTAAGATAACGCGGGCTTTTCCTTGACAGTTTTTCAGGTGCTTTTTATAATCTGCGAGTGCCTTGGCACAATCCCTTATGAAAGGTCTGGAAACATGAGCCATCTTGATGAGATCTTTGCCAGCAATGTTTTTAATGATGCTGTCATGCAGCAGCGTCTTCCAAAGGATACCTAT
>CAMNGW010000309.1 GCA_946538615.1 uncultured Clostridia bacterium | reverse complement strand
TTTGTCTATGTACTTATCGTAGGGCTGTACGGTACAGTTTATCCCGGAGAAATTGCCGTCGGCTATCTTGGCTTTTTTTTGCAGGGGGCGGCCTTTCTGGCGATAGATCTTCTCATGTCAGCGCTTGCTTCGGGACTTGTCACGGCTGCTCTTCTTGCTTTTGGAATGAACTTTCTTCTGTGGATCCTTGACATGCTTGGGACAGCATTGCCAGGACCGCTGGATTCTGTGGTGGTATTTATCAGTCTGTACCGGCGCAATGAGCCGTTCCTGATGGGGCAGCTGTCTTTTGCCTCGGTTATATTTGATCTGTGTGTGATTGTTTTTATGCTTGCTCTTACAGGAAACTGCCTGGATCAGCAGAGAAGGCGGGGAATGTAGCATGCTGCGTTTTTTTCACAGTCGGATTTTTATGCTCTCGTGTCTTTTGCTTCTGCTCATTGGCCTTTGTCTTCTGGCAGATGGAACGGAAGCGCATTTTGGGCTGAGACAGGATTATTCGTTTAACGGGATGACCACCCACTCGGATACTACAATGAAGATCCTTTCTGAACTGAAGGTGCCTGTACATATCTATGCAGTGTATACGAAAGGTTCGGAGGACACACCGCTCCTGGAACTTCTCAACCGATACCAGAGCGCTTCTGACCTTATCACATGGGAGCAGGTGGACGTGGGGCTGAACCCGACACTGCTGACGAAATTCAAAACAGCGACAAGCAGCAGCACACAGGTGACGAATGATTCTGTCATTGTGTACTGCGAATCAACGGGAAGGTTTCGCATCCTTGACGCCACTGACTTTTATACTCTGGGGTACAATCTGCAGGAAGGCGTTTATGAGATAGCCGGACTCAGCTATGAGTCGAGCCTGACTAACGCGATCCGGTACGTGGCGGAAGATGAGGTCCCCAGGGTGCTTGTGGTACAAGGACAGGGTGAGCTCGATGAAGGCGGTACCGCACTTTTGACAGATCTTCTCAGGGATAACAATTATGAAGTGGAGTTCATTACCATTGGCTCGCAAGAATTACAGCTGAGCAGTAAGGACGTTCTCATGATACTCTCTCCTGTCCGTGATTTTATGGATACGGAGCTTGAGGTGATCTGGGATTTTGTCAATGACGGAGGGAGCGTTTTCTTCACATGCGATTATACTGATCCGGTGGAGAGCATGCCGGGATATTCTGCTCTGCTGAGAAGTTTCGGTTTTATGCCAAGGGACGGGATTGTGATTGCCTCAGAAGAAGAAACTTCAAGTTATTATGGGGATTACCGCGTTTTTCTCCTGCCGGTCATGCAGGGAACGGAAATCACATCTGATCTGATTGCCGGGAACAGTTCGACATTGCTTCTGGCAGGAAGCCGTGCCTTTGAAACACCTGAACAGACAGACCGTGATCTTACGGTCTGGACCGTTCTCACCAGTACGGCCCGGGCTTATCTGAGGTCTCTCTCCGGTGATCTCTCCAATCTGGACCAGCAGGACGGGGACGCAATGGGTCCCTTTCCGCTTGCCCTGCAGGCAGAAAGAGTGACAGAAAAAGGAAATGTATCGCATGCTTTTATTCTGGGATGCTCGACCCTGCTCACCTCAAGCGAGGTCTATGCCATGACAGATGCTCAGGAATTTATTCTGAGGGTCATGGAATATCTGGCAGGCCAGGAAACAACGGACCTTGAGATCATGGCCAAACAGGCCCTCAGACCCTCACTGCGCGCCGGGAGCGTGAACGGCGGGAAGATCCTTGCTTATCTGCTGCCGGCGGCTGTACTGCTGTGCGCCATTCTGTTTCTGGTCCCGCGCTACAGGAAACACTGATTCCTCTTGCCACCGCAGAAAGAATCTGTTATGATTAAGTCAAGACATGCGGCTGTGCCGCAAAACTGCATAGCTAGAAGGAGGTCATCATCATGGCTAAAACGAACATGGTCATTACGATAGGAAGACAGTATGGTTCCGGTGGCAGGGAAGTTGGCCGTCGTCTCGCTCAGCGCCTGGAAATTCCTTACTATGACAAAGAACTGCTGGCGGAAGCCTCCAAGGACAGCGGAATCTGTGAGGAACTGTTTGAAAATCATGACGAAAAGCCAACCCGGTCTTTCCTCTACTCGCTTGTGACGGGTGTGCAGACCCATGGCAATCCTTCTACCATGTATATGGATATGCCCCTGAATCACAGAATATTCCTGGCCCAATTTGATACGATCCGTCGTATTGCCGGCCAAGGCCCCTGTGTGGTTGTCGGCAGATGCGCAGATTATGTGCTGCGCGATGAGAAATATGTGATCAATGTTTTTCTGAAAGCAGATATGGAACACCGTAAGGCGCGTGCCATTGAGCGCGGAGCTGAACCTATGCGTGCAGAGGAAGTGGTAAAGCGCCATGATAAAGAGCGTGCTGCCTATTACAACTATTATGCCACGACGAACTGGGGCGATGTCAATAACTATGATATCTGTCTGGACACAGGCAAGATTGGTTATGATGGTGCTGTGGAAATGATTTGTGAATATGTGAAGCGCCGTGAGGCGATGCTTGGAGGCAAATGATGCGGCGTTTTTGCTGCCTGATGCTGCTGATCTGTCTGCTGCCATTATCTGCATGTGCACTGATCTGGCCCTCAGATCAAACGCGCAACATAACACTTCTTCAGTCGTATATCGAACAAGTGAATGAGGCCCTTGACAAAGTGGGAGGTACGCGGATCAATTCGGTGTTCGAGTGTTACGATACCTTCGCTACCCTTGGGGTGACACTCATGTCAGATTCTGATTCGCCTGAAAAAACAGAAATTGTTGTCAGTATGGGCCAAATGGGGCTGGACCATCTTGAGATCAGCACCAGTGATATCAATGGATTTGCAGAGTTATGTGCCGCGCTTACGGCTGTAGCGGCCAGGGAAGGTGATCAGGTAAAAAAATACCTCGGTGACCCTTCAGCTTATGTCAGCCGTGTCAAAAAAAATCCCCTTACGTCATTTTCTGACACGGTTCACTATGAAAAAGGCAGTTCAGTCCGGGTCTATTTTGCCTATGAACCCAACGAATATGGTGACGGACAGAATTATCTGAGCATGACACTGGTCTTTCCAAGGGAACTGGATGCTTTAGCCGGAATTGACGTGACGCCTGTTCCAACAACAGTTGCCCAGGCTGTGTTTGACGGTTCGGATGATGCAGGGGATTATGTCCCTTATGATGAAGGGACGCACCTTGAAGTCTTTGTGACGCCCACACCGGAACCTGACTCAGCTGCCGGTGAGATGTTCCACTAAACAAAAACGTGCGCATGCGCACGTTTTTGTTTTACAGCTTTTCAGCCACACTGAGGAGATGGTTGCGCGCGGCAACGGCGTTGTCAGGGCGTGTATCCTCAAGGGTCATAGGCAGGTCTTTTTCAGCGGCGAACCGCATAAGGGACGTGTAATCCATGATCCCGGTACCGCAGGCACGGGAGCATGGCATAAGATCCGTCAGTTCGGGCGTCGGGAGGATATCTTTCATATGCAGTACAATGATCTTGTCACCGAACCGGGCGATACTGTCAGCAATTATCGCTTCATAATCCTTGTAATTGGCTGGCGTAAGCAGATTGATGGTATCCAGGATAATACGCAGCATAGGTGAAGGAACAGCATCAAGTACAGCCTGTGTGCGGGCAGGCGTTGAGACGATATGTCTGCAGACTGGTTCAATGGCCAGCGGGACCTGAACTTCTTCAGCATAGTCTACAACAGGGCGGACCCGGCGGATAAAAAGCTCAAGGGATTCCTGCGTCCAGCATGCCGGCTCTGTCTTGTAGCCTGTATTGGGCGCTCCGGTTTCAGTACCGACACATGTTGCACCAATCTTCTCAGCGAATGAAAGATGGGCACGGTAAATCTCTACAGTGTGCTGATATGCCTCAGGATCAGGTGTGGCAAGGTTAAGATAACAGCCAAGGACAGCGCATGAAAGCCCATAACGCTCTTTGAATAATT